>MERK01000041.1:394-7960 GCA_001770575.1 Betaproteobacteria bacterium RIFCSPLOWO2_12_FULL_64_23 | reverse complement strand
AGCGGCTCGCGCAGCAGGCGTTTGAGACATGGCGCAGACCAGTGTGCCGGAATCTGACCAAGCCAGTCCTCCCCGGATGGCTTAGTTTGCGCGTTGGGTTTCAGCCCGCGTGTAATGGCACGGGTGACTGTTTCTTTACGAAGAGCGTCGAGGGTTTCGAGTTGGCGGCGCTTTGCCGCCACCGCCGCGTCAATCGCCGCACAACTCGCATCCAGATACGCCGCGATAAGCGTTTGCTCCGGCTTCGGCGGGAGCGGGACGTTGAATTGAGAAAGCTGCTTTGGCCAACTGACACGCGGCATCTTCGCGCCGTAAGCGAGCGCATTGCATCGCTCGATGAACCAGCGTGACCCAAAGCAGTAGAAAAGGAAGCGGCTCGCTATCCGCTCCGGCTCGAACGCAAGGATTTCTCCGGTACATTTTCCGTCAAACTCGGCTTCATAATACTTTTCGAGATAAGGGCGCAGCTTGCCGAAGAGCACGTCCCCCTTTTTGAACAGCTTTACCGCACTTTGCACCTCAAGTGTATTGCGGCGGTTTAGGATTTGCCCCGTGCCAGATTCCAAATCTTCCAGTTCAAGGTAATCCTCTTCGGTGCTCGCCTCGTCAGATTTATCATTGCGAAGCGCGACAACATCTTTGAGTCGGTCAAAAGCCCAACCATTGGGAAGCGCATCGAGAAAACTGTCGTGGTGGTTGCTCATTTCGCGCCCGCTGCCAACCCCTCCAACATTTTCTCGGCGTCCTCCTCCAGTTTCCAGAACTCGGCCAGTAACTCTTTCGCGGGCGTGGGCGGCTGGTAGCGGTAGAAGTATTTGTTCGGCAGGATTTCGTAACCGAGGATCGGTTTGCCGTCCTTCTTGGTGTCCTCCCAGCGGACGATGGGCTTGGCGATTTCCCGTTTGAGAAACGCTACGATGTCCTCACCGTGTGGGATGTATTCGTCGTCTTTCACGTAATGCCGATGCGTCCATTCGACACCCACGATTTCCGGTCGGTTACCCATCGCGGCTTTGAACTTTTCCGCAGCGGAGTCCGCCGGTGTGATGACAAATTCCACGGTCTTTTCCGCACCGTCCGCTTTCAGACGCACGCGGAAGGTCAGATCGTTTTCGTAGAACAGTTGCTCCTTTCTGACGTTCTGAGCGGTGAATGTCTTTTCGTAAGGCTCTGTGACGATGGCCGGCTGGTCGTCCTGGTCAGTTTGCCAAAAAACGACCTTGACCTTGTGGTAGGCGAATTCCTCGCGGCGAAAAATCTTCACGTTTTCGTCAGCGAAGTCGGGCTTCCAGCCGTTAAGGTAACGTTCCTCAATCCATTGGCGATGAGCGTCGGTCATCCGATTGCGTTTGAAACTGAATGCCTTTGGTTCTTTCTCGAACTGCTGGCGGGCGTCAATTAGCATGACGCGTCCGCGATGGTTGGCGGGTTTTCCGTTTCGCAGCAGCCAGATGTAAGTGAAGATGCCGGTGTTGTAGAACAACTGGTCGGGCAACATCACGATGGCGTCGAGCCAGTCGTTCTCGAGAATCCAGCGGCGGATTTCGCTCTCGCCCGAGCCACAGTCACCGTTGGAGAGGGGCGAGCCGTTGAAGATGATGGCGATGCGGCTGCCGCCATTGGCCGGCAGAATCATCTTGGCCAGCATGGTTTGCAGGAAAAGGAGTTCCCCGTGATCAATAGCGGGCATCCCAGCCTGATAGCGGGTCTTCTCCAGCTTGCGCGCCTCGGCTTCGTAGCCGTCCTTGCCGCCCCACACGACACCGAAGGGGGGATTGCTCAACATGCGGTTGAAGCAGTGTTTGGCCTCGGGCCACTGGTCGCCCGGTTCTTTGCCGTGCGGGTCGTGCGGGATGAGCGAGTTGCCGAGAAAGACTTTTACCTGCCTGTCGTTCTTGATGAGCAGGTCGGCCTGACAGACGGCGTAGTTCGTATGTGACAACTCCTGGCCGTGAACAGTCACAAAATTTTCGACGCACTCCCGTTCCGCCGGCGTGGCGGCGCGGTCGAGTAGGTGTTCCTTGGCCACGGACAACATGCCGCCCGTGCCGGCTGCCGGGTCGTAGATGGAGAAATGCCGGTCGGGAATGGGTATTTCCAGTAACTCAACCATGAGTCGGATGACTTCGCGTGGGGTGAAGTGATCCCCGGCCTCCTCACCGCTTTGCTCCGAGAATCGCCGCAGCAGTTCCTCGTAGATGTAGCCCATCTCCAGGCCGGAGAGCTGGTCCGGCCCAAGCTCCAGTTCCTTGTATTGATTCAGGATCGGGGCGAGCCGGTTGTTCTTCAACATCGTGCCGATGGTGGCACGGTAGTTGAAGTGCTCGATGATGTCATCAACGTTCTTGGAAAATCCATTGATGTAGGCGCGGAAGTTCTCCTCCAGCAGCGTGTGATCTTCCTCGTAGACCTTGCGCAGAGTCCATTTGGTCTTGTTCGAAAACGGCGACTGCTTGGGATTCAGTTCAAGTTCCTTCACCAGCTTGGCGAGTTCCTTCTCGGTGAGCTTGGGCCGCTTGGCCAACACCTCGGCGCTCTTGGCCTCACGCCAGGCCAGCAGCACGCACTCCAACCGCCGGATGACGATGATCGGCAGGATGACGCTCTGGTACTCGTACGCCTTGAACTTGCCGCGCAGGCGCTCGGCAGATTTCCAGATGTCGCCGGCAAGGTTGTCGAGCTTGGGTTTGTTGAGCGAGAGAGCCATCGTTCAATGAATTCCTTGGAACTGGCAATGAAGCGGTACGCCGTACTGCCAGCGCTTGTCGTCCTTCAGCAGTTCGCCCCATAGGTGCGCTTCGAGTTTCTGGAGTGCGAGCTTCATGCGATTCGCCGTTCCTTATTCATGATCCGTCACGTTCGCGGTCGAAGCGCGCAAGGTACGCCCCGTAGTCGATCGCCGGAGCAGTAGCCAGCGCCTGGAGTTGCTTCAATAGGCGCATCAAGAACTGCACGAGCGAGCGCCGGCCCTCGGCAAAGGTGACGTCAACGGGGTGGCCGGCGCGATAGGTTGCCTCGAACGCGCCGTGGACTAGCGCGCATCCGACGTCGAGCTGCCCTTCGGCGCCGAGTTCGCTCAAGGCACCGCGGAGCGCGTCCCCGAAAGGCGGGTTCCAAGAACTCTGATAGGTGACGAGACCGGCGAAGATGCGCGGCAGGCCCCGTGGCTCGTACGCTCCCCCAGCGTGGAGGATCGGGGCAGATGTACGGTGCAGGCGGCGCACGGATGACGCTTTCTCCGCTGCATAAAGTACATGTTGGCGGCTTAGGTCCTGCTTCACCTCCAGCACACCGTACACGCTTTCGGCCGGGACGTAGCGCTGGTTCGCTTGGTTGTAGAGGAAGGGCGAGTACTGGCGATCGTAGATGACGATGTCGATCTGGTCGCTGCAATCCCCGCGCGAGTCGATCACAAAGGCTCGGTCGGCCTGATACCGGCGCGGCAGGTGATCATTGAGGACGCGCAACCAGTCATCCTCGGATGCTTCGCCGCGGGCACCCGGGTGCGTGACTGCAGTCCGGTTGCCCCGCAAGCCACCTTCCAGCCGGGCCTGAAGGCCGTCGAGAATGTCGGTCAGTCGGTTGGGCAAGGGGTCCGTCACGAGATGATGTCCTTCCAGTACTGCTCACGCGCCGACTGCGCCGCGCGGCTGGCGATGTGCTCCTTCTCTGCCTTCGTGAGGTCGTCGGAGAGGACGTTGTTGGTGTTCGCTGGGTCCACGATGCGGGTGCTCGCGAGCGTAGTCCCGATCGTTCTTAACGCATGCAGGACATTGTCGGCAAGGGTCGTCCTGGAGTGGCCAGAGAGTGCCTGGATGGTGAACAGTTCGAGATACAGCGACGGGAAATCAAAGCCGTGGAGAAACCGCCAGATCTTCACTGCCCGAATCTCTTGCTGGCGGTTCGAGCCGCGGACGGTGTCGACGTGCAGCGCGATGTTGGTCTGCGTCCAGGAGTCCCGCTTGCGAAGATAGAGGCTGTGGTAGTTCTGATGGCTCGACTGCACCTTGCCGGGCACCAGGTCCCCTTTCGTCCCATTGACGGTGATGCCAATCGACACGTTCTGCTGACGCGGTGACCAGCCCTGATTGTTGGCGAGGCTGTGGAGCTGGTTGTAGAGCTCCTTGAGTGTCCCCGGCGTTTCCGACTTGAGCGAGATGAAGACGTCAACGTCCGAGATCCCGTGGACGCCGGTTTCCTTGGCGTATGAACCAGAGTACTGCAGCGCGCTCAGGTACTGATTCGCCCATGAGCGCAACGGGCCGGCTACTGCAGATCCAAGCTGCTCAGCGGGCGAGTATGGGCCGCGGGGCACTGCGTACTTCACCAGAACCGCGTCGACGTACTCATCGGGGGTCATCTCATCGACTCGCTCAGGTGCCTAACAGTCCGGTCGCGGCGACCTTGAGCGGCTGCGCGGCGAATGCGCGTCGCGCCTGCTCGATCGCGCGCTTCGATTCGGGATCACTCATTAACGGTCTCCGGGGTTCTGGCGCAGCCAGTCGGCAGGAGTAAACGTAGGCACCACGGCAGCAGCGCGTTCCAGCAATTCCATGTCCCAAGTCACGAGCGGAGTACCAAGCTGCCGGGCAAGGGCGGTATACACCGCGTCTGCCCCGCGCAGGAATTGTTGTGCCGCTATCGCCGCGGCTGCCTCGCCCTGTGACTCGGTTAGGGGACGGATGCTTAGCCAGCCCTGGGCACGCAGGAACCGAAGCCCCGTTTCGGCGCGCGCGGTATCGCGCGACTGCCGGGCAATAGCGCCGGCGACTTCCGCCAGAACAAGAACCGGCACGTATGCGGTGCGCCGATCCTGCACCAGGCGGCTGAGGAACAAGGCCGACTCGGCGTGGTGTTGCTCCTTCTTGATGAGAGCCGCCACCCACACCGAAGCGTCAAGCACCATTTAATAGCGCCTTTGCTCGCGAATCGCGTCGACGGCGCTAACCCCTTCCGGCCAGGCCGCGCTGATTTTCTTGGATATCTTTTCGAGTTCACGCAGAAACGCGGCGACCTCGGCTTGCCTGCGTTTGGAAGTGCTGGCCACGGGCGCAGGACCTGCAAGTTCGCGCTCCAATGCAACAGTAACCAATTGCTTTAATGATTGCCCCCGCTGCGCCGCCGTCGTCTTGGCGCGGCGGAACAGTTCATCGGGCATTTCCAGGGTGGTTTTCATGGGTCATCAGGCTAGGTTGACTGAATGAACCAGCATCCCATAAATATGGGCCGCGGTCAACGCGGCTACGCCGCTGATTCGATCGATTATTGACTACATGACAGAGAACCAAGGCACAGCACCGGCAGGACAGGAATTGCTCGAGGTTGTCGCGAATACCGGAAGGCTATGCGACCAACCTGAAACCGGCAACCGCGAAGTGGTGATCGAACGCGAACGCAAGCCGGATGCGCGCGCGCTTCATGATGGTAAAGCTGGTCGCGTCCACGGCAGACAGCTTGTGCAGGTCCGGGCGCCGAAAATACTCCCAGGAATGCTCCAGATCGCGCAACTCGCACGGAAGGATCCTGACGGTTCCAGGCTTGTAGATCGAACCCTTCCAGGTCAAGGCCACGTCCCGGTTGGCATTGCGCTCAAGAAAGGTGAATGTCTCAATCACCACGGGAACGGAGGTGTGAAGCTTCGCGCCGGCACCCTGCAGAATTTCCCACTGCTCCCGCGCTTGCGCGTGCAGAGGATCCCGCGTAAGCGCAAGCGCGATCCACGCTCCGCTGTCGACAAAAGCGGCCTCCCGCTGCCGCATCAGGGCTCATCGTGAACGGTGTCGTGCTCAACTGACAGGCGCTTTGGCTCGCCGTCCCAGATTGCGACCGGACCCGCAGCCTGCGGCTTGAGCACAATCTTGCGAACAGCGTCCCGAACCAGTTCCGCGACGCTCCGCCCCGATCGGGCCGCGGCTTCGCGCAGCGCGGCAAGTTCCTCCTTGCGCAGATACACTTGTGTCTTTTCCATATGTGTCAATTTAGTCCTTAAAGTGACATATGTCAAACCCGCAAAGGAAAAACGAGTAGCGTGCCGTTTCCGACCCGCGCCACGCCCTGCCCGGGCGTTGCGCTCTACACTTTCAAAAAGTGCTCGCGGTAGTACTTCAGTTCCTCGATCGACTCGTAGATGTCGGCCAGCGCCTCGTGCTTGCCGTGCTTGGTCAGCCCCTTGGCCAGGTCCGGCTTCCAGCGCTTCACCAATTCCTTCAGCGTGCTGACGTCGAGGTTGCGGTAATGGAAATAGGCCTCCAGCCGCGGCATATGGCGCGCGAGGAATCTGCGATCCTGGCAGATGGAATTGCCGCACATCGGTGAGGTTCTGGAGGGCAGGTGCTGGGCGAGGAAATCCAGGTACTGCTGTTCGACCTCCGCTTCGGCCAGCGTCGAAGCCTTGACCTTATCGATCAGGCCGGAACGCGCGTGCGTGGACTTGTTCCAATCGTCCATCGCCTCGAGCACGCTGTCGGCCTGATGCACGATCAGCACCGGCGATTCGGCGACGGCATTCAATTGCGCGTCCGTGACCACGATGGCAACCTCGATAATCCGGTCGCGATCGGGATCCAATCCGGTCATTTCCATGTCTAACCAGGCCAGATTGTTCTGATCTTGAGGCATGACGGCGGCGTTTCCCGCGTTGATTGATTGAAGGGCGTTATTGTGTCATATTTCAGTCAGATGCAGACTTTCACCGCCGTTTTTCTTGCAGCGCTCGCGCTCGCCGTAGGCCTGCGCCTGTGGCTGGCCCGGCGTCACATCCGGCACATCGCGCGCTGCCGCAACCAGGTACCCGCGGACTTCTGCGAACACATCGACCTGGCTGCGCACCAGAAAGCAGCCGATTACAGCACCGACAAAACGCGCCTGGGCATGATCGACCTGGGCGTCGGCGCGCTGTTTCTGCTGGCACTCACGCTGGGCGGCGCGCTGCAGGGACTGCACCAGGTCTGGCTGCGCGCATTCGACGCCGCCAGCTATGCGCACGGCATGGCCCTCATCGTCAGCGTCGCCCTGATTTCCGGCCTGGTCGAACTGCCCTTGTCGCTGTATCGCACGTTTGTGATCGAAGCGCGCTTCGGTTTCAACAAAATGACCGTGCGGCTGTTCTTCGCCGATCTGGCCAAGCAGACGCTGCTCGGCGCGGCGCTGGGGCTGCCGCTGGTGTTGTGCGTGCTATGGCTGATGCAACGCATGGGCGAGCAATGGTGGCTGTATGTCTGGGTCACCTGGATCGTGTTCAACCTGATGGTGCTCACCGTCTACCCCACCCTGATCGCGCCGCTGTTCAACAAGTTCACGCCACTGGAGAATGCCGGACTGAAGAGCCGCATCGAGGCGCTGCTTGCCAAGTGCGGCTTCAGGGCGCAGGGCCTGTACGTGATGGACAGTTCGCGGCGCTCGAGCCACGGCAATGCCTATTTCACCGGTTTTGGGGCGGCCAAGCGCATCGTACTGTTCGACACCCTGATCGCGCGCCTCGCCCCGGCAGAAATCGAGGCGGTGCTGGCGCACGAGCTGGGGCATTTCAAGCACCATCACGTATGGAAACGCATGGCGGCCCTGTTC
>MERK01000041.1:0-380 GCA_001770575.1 Betaproteobacteria bacterium RIFCSPLOWO2_12_FULL_64_23 | reverse complement strand
CTTTCTCTGGCTGCTCGGCTACGCGATGAAGCAGGATTGGTTCTACGCCGGCCTCAATGTGCAGGCGCATTCGACCGCGCTCGCGTTGCTGCTGTTTTTCCTGGTGGTGCCGGTGTTCACCTTTCTCCTGCACCCGCTTACCAGCCTGTATTCGCGCACGCACGAACACGAGGCCGATGCCTACGCCGCGCGCCACACCATCCCCGCCGACCTGATCCACGCACTGGTGAAGCTGTATCAGGACAACGCCGCCACGCTCACGCCCGATCCGCTGTACTCGGCCTTCTACGATTCGCATCCGCCGGCGCTCGCGCGCATCGCCCGGCTGCAAGACGCGGGGGCACAGGTACAGGCGCAGCCCGCATGAGTAAGCTCTCCGA
>MERK01000040.1 GCA_001770575.1 Betaproteobacteria bacterium RIFCSPLOWO2_12_FULL_64_23 | reverse complement strand
TTATCGGTGTATTCGCATGCCGCGCCGGGCCATCCGCTGCCGACCACGCTGGAGGAGGTGGGCAAACGCCACCGCGGTGTCAGCGGCGGCGGCAATCTGCGCGCTGCGGTATTCGGCGTCAACGATGGTCTGGTTTCAAACGCCAGCCTGATTCTGGGCGTGGCCGGAGCTTCCGCCAACAACTCGATTATTCTGCTCTCAGGCGTGGCCGGCCTCCTGGCGGGCGCATTTTCGATGGCAGCGGGCGAGTACGTGTCGGTGCGTTCGCAGCGCGAAATGTTCGAACATCAGATCGGCCTGGAGTGCGACGAACTCGCGCAATACCCGGAAGAGGAAGCCGAGGAACTGGCCCTCATTTACGCCGCACGCGGCCTGGCGCGGGAGGATGCGTTGAAGCTGGCCAAGGCTATCATCGCCGATCCCGCGCAGGCGCTCGATACGCTCGCGCGCGAGGAACTGGGTCTGAATCCGGAAGAACTCGGTTCGCCCTGGGGTGCGGCGATCTTTTCCTTCCTTTCGTTCGCCGCGGGCGCGCTCGCGCCGCTGTTGCCGTTCCTTGCGCTCGGCGGCGACCGGGCGCTCCCCGTTTCCATCGGCATCACTGCACTGGCGCTGTTTGCGGTCGGCGCCGCCATCAGCCTGTTCACCGGCAGAAGCGCGTTGCGCGACGGTCTGCGCATGCTCGCCATTGGCGCTGCGGCAGGCGGGTTGACCTATGCCATAGGCAGAATGCTCGGGGTGAGTCTGAGCTGAGCGCCGCCGCACCTCTTGTGTCCGGGCCGCGCTGCGCACGTGCTGCGGCATTGCCGCACGGTATCGGTGCGGATTTGCATGTGCGCCTGATTCAGGCGAAAATTCAATCTTTTACCTCAGGACAGCTGGACTCGCCGGCGCCTCGCGCCCGGCCCGAAGCGAAATTATGAAATCAGCAGAAATCCGCAATAAGTTCCTGGAGTTTTTCGCGCAGCGCGGGCATGCCGTCGTGTCTTCCAGTCCGCTGGTGCCGGGCAACGACCCGACTCTGCTGTTTACCAACTCGGGCATGGTGCAGTTCAAGGATGTGTTCCTGGGCAAGGAGCCGCGGCCCTACACGCGCGCCACCACGTCGCAGAAAAGCGTGCGCGCCGGCGGCAAGCACAACGATCTGGAGAACGTCGGCTATACCGCACGCCATCACACCTTCTTCGAGATGCTGGGCAATTTTTCCTTCGGCGACTATTTCAAGCGTGACGCGATCCACTATGCCTGGGATCTGCTCACCGAGGTGTACAAGCTGCCCAAGGAAAAACTGTGGGTGACGGTCTACAAAACCGACGATGAGGCCTATGCCATCTGGGCCGACGAAATCAAGATGCCGCAAGACCGCATCGCGCGCATCGGCGACAAGCCCGGTGGCGGCTCGGACAATTTCTGGCAGATGGGTGAAACCGGCCCGTGCGGCCCGTGCAGCGAGGTGTTCTACGATCACGGCCCGGGGATCGCCGGCGGACCGCCGGGCTCGCCCGAGGCAGAAGGCGACCGCTATATCGAAATCTGGAACCTGGTGTTCATGCAGTACAACCGCGACGACGCGGGCAGGCTGCACCCTCTGCCCAGGCCTTCGGTGGACACCGGCATGGGGCTGGAGCGCATCGCCGCGGTGCTGCAGGGCGTGCATTCCAACTACGACATCGACCTGTTCCAGGACCTGATCAAGGCGGCGGCGCGCGAGACCCATGTCAAGGACCTGGCGAGCAATTCGCTCAAGGTCATTGCCGACCACATCCGCGCGACATCTTTCCTCATCGTCGATGGCGTGATCCCGGGCAACGAGGGCCGCGGCTACGTGCTCCGGCGCATCATCCGCCGCGCCATCCGCCACGGCTACAAGCTCGGCCAGACCGAGCCTTTCTTCCACCGCCTGGTCGAGGATCTGGCGCGCGTCATGGGCGAGGCCTATCCGGAGCTCGCCAAGGCGAAGGAGCGCGTCACCCGGGTGCTGAAGACGGAAGAGGAGCGTTTTGCCGAGACCCTGGAGCACGGCATGAAGGTGCTCGAAGGCGCGCTCACGCGCGAGGACCGGCTGCTCGATGGCGAGACCGTGTTCCAGCTCTACGACACGTTCGGCTTCCCCGTCGATCTGACCGCGGACATCGCGCGCGAGCGCGACGTGCGCGTCGATTACGCCGGCTTCGAGGCGGCGATGCAACGCCAGCGCGAGCGCGCCCGCGCCGCTTCCAAGTTCACCGTATCCGCGGGCGTGGAGTATTCCGGCCGGCCGACCGAGTTCCACGGCTACGATACGCTCACGCTCGAAGGCACGGTGGCGGCACTGTACCGCGAGGGGGCGTCGGTTGAGGAGATCGCCGCCGGCCAAGCTGCCGTGGTGGTGCTCGACCGCACACCGTTCTACGCCGAGTCCGGCGGGCAGGTAGGCGACAAGGGGGAACTCGCCGGCGTGAACGGCAGCTTCAGCGTCGAAGACACGCAGAAAATCCAGGCCGAGGTGTTCGGCCATAAAGGCGAGCTCAAAGCCGGGCGGCTGCGCGTCGGCGAGCGCGTGATGGCGGCGGTGGACAGCGCCGAGCGCGCGCGCGCCGCGTGGAATCACTCGGCCACGCACCTGATGCACGCGGCGCTGCGCAAGGTGCTGGGCGCCCATGTGCAGCAGAAGGGCTCGCTTGTCGATGCCCAGCGCACGCGCTTCGACTTCTCGCACAACGAGCCGATGAACGACGCGCAGCTGCGCCAGGTCGAGCAACTGGTAAACCACGAGGTGCGCCGCAACACCGAGATCTCGGTGCGGGTGATGAAATACGACGACGCGATCAAGGCCGGTGCGATGGCGCTGTTCGGCGAGAAGTACGGCGACGAGGTGCGCGTCATCGGCATGGGCGAGTTTTCCACCGAACTGTGCGGCGGCACCCATGTGCGCCGCACCGGCGACATCGGCTTTTTCAAGATCGTGTCCGAGTCGGGCGTGGCCGCGGGCATACGCCGGGTCGAGGCGCTCACCGCCGACGGCGCCTTGGCCTGGGTGCAGGAGCAGGAGGCGCGGCTGGCCGAGGCCGCGGGCGTGCTCAAGGCACAGCCGCAGGAATTAAACCAGAAGATTTCCCAAATCGTCGAAGGTGCCAGAGCACTGGAGAAAGAGCTCGCACGCTTGAAATCGAAGGTCGCGTCGGCGCAGGGAGACGATCTCGCATTGCAGGCGGCCGGGGTAAAAGGGGTGAAGGTGCTCGCCGTGGCACTCGAGGGCGCCGACGCGAAAGCCTTGCGCGAAACCCTGGACAAGCTGAAGGACAAGCTCAAGTCGGCCGCCATCGTACTCGCCTCGACCGAGAGCGGCAAGGTGAGCCTGATCGCCGGGGTCACCTCCGATCTGACGGCGAAAGTGAAAGCCGGGGAGCTGGTCAATTTCGTAGCCCGGCAGGTCGGCGGCAAGGGCGGCGGACGCGCGGACATGGCCCAGGCCGGCGGCACGGATGCGTCCAACTTGCCCGCCGCGCTCGCCTCGGTGCGGGCATGGGTGGAGAAAAAGCTCTAGGGCCTGTTGACATTCAGCACATGAGCGCGACGGAGGTAATTTGGGATGCAGCGCAAGGCGCGAGGAGTGCCGTTTGGTCATTCCAAACAAGCGACGAGCAACGCCGCGCGGCGTCCCAAATTATCCCCCGTCCCTTCGGGTTGCCTCCAAATGCGGCGCCTGCGGCGTTGCGCTCCTCGCCAAGGGAACCACCCTTGGCTTCGTCCCCCAAGGGGACTTCCTTCGGGGCGTCGCGCGCCTTGCAGTCATCCGCATTTGGAGGCAACGCGTCTCATGCGATGAATGTCAACAGGCCCTAGTGGCGCTGGATGTTCCGGTCAGGGCAGGCAAGATGGGCGTGCGCTTCTGCCACTTGCCAACCGGACTGGATTCGTGCTTGAATCCGGACTGGAGATATTCGACATGAACCGCAGCTACGCCTTTTGGTTTTACTTTCTTGGCTTTCCCCGGCCGCCGGCGGAGGAATTGAGCTAAGTACGCGCCCAAGTATCCCGAAAGACCGCCAGCGCCGACAGCCTGGCGGTTTTTTTTTACTCAAGATCAGGTTATGACCATGACCGCCATCGCCCACCATGCAAAGCCGCCGACGCGGGCCGACGCGCCCGGCCGGCCGCGGACTTACCGGTATCAAGGAGAAATCATGACCCACAAGATTGACGACGTCCGCATCCGCGAAATCAAAGAACTTGCGCCGCCTTCGCACGCGATCCGCGAATTCCCCGCGTCCGACGCGGCCGAGCGCATCACCTACGAGACGCGCCAGGGCATACACGGCATACTGCACGCGGCAGACGACCGGCTGCTGGTGATCATCGGCCCATGCTCGATCCACGACCCGAAATCGGCGCTGGAATTCGCGCGGCGCCTGGCGCAGGAAAGGGCCAAGCACGCAGCCGATCTGCTCATCGTGATGCGTGTCTATTTTGAGAAGCCGCGCACCACCGTGGGCTGGAAGGGCCTGATCAATGACCCGCAGCTCGATGGCAGTTTCCACATCAACGAGGGCCTGCGCCTGGCGCGCAACGTGCTGCTCGATATCAACGAGCTGAACGTGCCGGCCGGCGTGGAGTACCTCGACATGATTACGCCGCAGTACATTGCCGACCTGGTGAGCTGGGGCGCGATCGGCGCGCGCACCACGGAATCGCAGGTGCACCGCGAGCTCGCCTCGGGCCTGTCCTGTCCGGTTGGATTCAAGAACGGCACCGATGGCAATATCCGGATTGCGGTGGACGCGATCAAGACATCGCGTCAGCCGCACCATTTTCTTTCGGTCACCAAAGGCGGGCACTCGGCCATCGTCTCCACCAACGGCAACGAGGACTGCCATGTGATCCTGCGAGGCGGGCCGACACCCAACTACGACGCGGCAAGCGTGGCCGCGGCTGCCAAGCAGCTGGCGGCAGCCGGGCTGGAGCAGCGCCTGATGATCGATTTTTCCCATGCCAACAGCTCCAAGAACTATCTGCGCCAAATGGACGTGTGCGCCGACGTGGCGGGTCAGATTGCGGCAGGCGACGACCGTATCATCGGCGTGATGGCGGAATCGCATCTGCATCCCGGGCGGCAGGATCTGGTGCCGGGCACGCCGCTCGCTTACGGCGTGTCCATCACCGATGCCTGCATCGGCTGGGACGACAG
Organism: Betaproteobacteria bacterium RIFCSPLOWO2_12_FULL_64_23; assembly: GCA_001770575.1. Lineage (GTDB taxonomy): Bacteria > Pseudomonadota > Gammaproteobacteria > Burkholderiales > SG8-39 > 2-12-FULL-64-23. Next base: position 602 of record MERK01000040.1, on the reverse strand, counting down.
CGTCAAGATGCTCGAGCGCCTGGCCGGGGCGGTGCGCAAGCGCCGCCTGGTGCATGAGGCCGACGAGTAGCGTCGCGCCGCCGCTGTTGCGGAGTTGCGATGTTGTACGGACGAAAAGCCGACTGTAGCGATTGAACTTGCGCGGACGGCGCCCCGTCCGCGCGGATCCTCGATAGCGCACGGATGAAAAGCACATCCGTGCGCTATCGAGGATCTCGGAGAAAACCAAACCGCCCTGGATTTTTTCAGAACCGTGTTTTCCGGGCGGATGTGCTTTTCATCCGCCCGGAAAACACGGTTGGCGCGCAGGGCGCGCAATGGCCGCTCTTGGCATGCGTTGGCATTTGAGACGCCGTATATAGTGCGGGCTGGCTGAGCCGGCAGCACTTATAATCGCGCCCATGCAAACCCTCCGCGGGCAGGTGCCGATGCGAACCCCGTTTTACCTCGCGCTGGTGCTGACGCTGGCATTCAAGTTCTGGCTCGCCCTGGCGCTGCCCATGACCGGGGACGAAGCCTATTTCATCTACTGGGGCGTCTATCCCGACTACGGCTTCTACGACCATCCGCCCATGGTCGGCTGGATCCTGGCCCTGCTGCTG
>MERK01000039.1:9794-11145 GCA_001770575.1 Betaproteobacteria bacterium RIFCSPLOWO2_12_FULL_64_23 | reverse complement strand
GTGCCCTTGGCCGATGGCAGCGACATGGGCGGCTCGCTGCGCTGTCCGGCGAATTTCTGCAACATCGTCGGCATGCGCCCCTCGCCCGGGCGCGTGCCGATCTGGCCGGCGAAGACCGGCTGGAGCACGCTCGGGGTGCAAGGGCCGATGGCGCGCACCGTCGGCGATTGCGCGCTGATGCTGAGCGCAATCGCAGGCTGGGATGCGAAGAGCCCGATCGCCATTGCCGAACCGGGCGGCGTGTTCGCGCGCCCGCTGGCGCGCGATTTCAAGGGTGTGCGCATTGCCTGGAGCGCCGATCTCGGCGGGCTCCCGCTGGATGCGCGCGTCGCCGCGGTGCTGGCCTCGCAGCGCGCGACCTTCGCCGCGCTCGGCGGCGTGCTCGACGAAGCGACGCCCGACCTCGCCGATGCGAACGAGATTTTCATGACCCTGCGCGCGTGGCAGTTCGAGCTTGCCTACGGCGAGTTGCTCGACCGCCACCGCGACCAGCTCAAGGACACGGTGATCTGGAACATCGAGGCGGGCAGGAAGCTCTCCGGTCCGCGCATCGGCGCGGCGGAGGCTAAGCGCACGGCGCTGTTCGAGCGCATGCGCAGCTTCATGCAGCGCCATGAGTTCTTGATCCTGCCGGTGAATCAGGTGCCGCCGTTCGACGTCAGTCAGCCCTATGTCGGCGAGATCAACGGCGTGGCCATGGACACTTACATAGACTGGATGAAATCCTGCTACTTCATCACCGTTACCGGCCATCCGGCGATTTCGGTGCCCTGCGGTTTCACCGCGGAAGGGCTGCCGGTGGGGGTGCAGATCGTCGGCCGGCACCAGGACGATTTCGGCGTGCTGCAGCTCGCCTATGCGTTCGAGCAGGCGACCGAACTGTGGCGGCGCCGCCCGGCGATTGCCATCACGCATTAGAATCCACGCTGGGGCAGATGTGCGCGTCCGGCGCGTCATGCAGCGATGCGCCGCGGCCGACCGATCCCGCCGCGAGGCTCGGCCCGGTATGGCGTTCACGCTCAGATGCTCGTCGGACTCAGCCCGGACCGGCTCCTGACGCTTGACGCCTTCTCGATCAAACGCCGTACAGCTTGGGACAGGTGCGGCAGGCGTCCGGCGCCGGCGACTCCTCCACCGGAGCCGCGGCGCCGGCGGCACCGAGCATCATGGCGGAGGCGCCCGCTACGCGCCGGGCGAATCGCTTGCGGAATTCGCGGTATGCCGCTCCTTCCCAGATCTGCATCAGGGGCCGATCGTTCACGTTGCCGAAGCTCACCACGGGAACCTCGAACGGCCGGCCTTCGAATACGCGCGGTATTTCGGACCGCCCCATGGCCGATGTATACACGCA
>MERK01000039.1:0-9787 GCA_001770575.1 Betaproteobacteria bacterium RIFCSPLOWO2_12_FULL_64_23 | reverse complement strand
GTATACACGCACGGCGACACGCCGCCATCAGCCGAGACGAACAGAATCTTCAACGGGTTGAGGTCGCACACCGCCATTTCCGTGAACTGCAACCGGTATGGGCGGAACGCAATGCCGGTCCGTCGCGCCACGGAGTGCGCCTCCTCGAGTGCTTCGCCGTACGCCGATGCGGGAGGCGATCTCGAATAGGCTCTGAGCTTATCGAGCCCGGCCGTGATCACGTAGTCGAGGTTGGTCGCGACCAGCTCGTCGGCGCCGAGGTCCGCGGCCAGTTCGACCGCGCGCGGCAGCTCGGCGAGGTTGGCGCTGGTCATGAGATAGAAGACCTCGACTTTCGGCCGCGTGCTCCCCCTTTCGTGCCGCAGCTGCAGGAACCGCCGCAAATTCCCGACCAGCCTGGCGAAATCCGACCCGACCCGGATGGCCTCATGGGTGGCGGCAGTTGCGCCGGCGATCGACACCGCGACGAGGTCGAGCCCGAGGTGGAGCAGCCGCGCGCCGTTTGCGCGCGTGAGCCGCGTGCCGTTGGTGGTGAAACCGACGCGGCAGCCAGCGCTCTTCGCGCGCGCGATCATGTCAAATACGCGCCGGTGCAGCAGCGGCTCGCCCCAGCCCTGCAAGTAGACCCATTTCGTGCGCTCGAACGCCCCGGCGATCCGCGCGAACGTCTCCCACGACATGTCGCGCGCAGGCCAACGATCGGCCAGCACGGTGACCGGACACATTACGCACTTGAGGTTGCAGCGCGAGGTAACCTCGACCTGGAACGCCTCGAACGGGCGCGCCGCATCGCGCCCCTTGATCCAGCTCAGCAGCTGTTTGACGGTCGGCGCCATCGCGGTGCCTGCGTACCAAGCAATAGATTGCGCGAGGGCGGCTGCTCAGCCGCCCTCGCGCGGGGCTCGAGGCCGCGGTACAGGTGCTACTTGAACACCGGCACCGGGAAGATCATGCCGCCGAAGATTATATAGGCAAGTATCAGGGTGAAGAAGATGTTGAAGATCTGCGCCGTGACGAACGCCAGCGCCGGCCGCCCGCCTTCCATGCTGATCAGATCGCCAAATCGGGTCTCCAGGCCGATGGACATGAACGCCATGGCGAACCACCAAGTGCGGAATTCGCCGAATGAGCCCTTGGTGCCGTTCACCATGTCCGCGGGGATGACGAACGAGAACAGGGCCGACGCGACGATGAAACCGAGCACGAACTTCGGGAACCGCTCCCAGATAATGCCCGCGCTCGGCTTCTCGGCGCCCGGTGCCGCCCCCGCCTTCATCGTCCACCACACCACCAGAATGAAGGCCGCCACGCCGATCAGCGCGTTCTGCGCGAACTTGACGATGACGCCGATTTTCATCGCCGAGTCGCTGACCAGCGCTCCCGCGGCGACCACGGTGGCGCTGGTATCGAGCGTGCCGCCTAGCCATGCGCCGCCGACGATTTCCGGGATGCCGAAGTTATTGATCACCCAGGGTTGGATGATCATCATCGGCACCGCGCAGATCAGCACCAGCGAGGCCACGTAGGACAGCTTCTTCTTGTCGCCCGCGATCGCGCCGCAGGTGGCGATCGCCGCCGACACGCCGCAGATCGCGACCGACGAGGACAGCATCGCCGCGAAATCATCGTCCACCTTGAGCTTGCGGCAGAGCCAGAAGCAGAAGTACCAGACGAAGAACACGACAATGACCGCCTGCAGGATGCCCAGGGCGCCGTACTGCAGGATCTCGAGCAGCAGCAACGACGTTCCCAGGATGACGAGCCCGGTCTTGATATAGAACTCCGTCTGCACCGCCGGCTTCAGCCACTCCGGGACCCCGACCGTGTTGCTGATCAGCAGCCCGAGGAACAGCGCGAAGATCACGTATTCGATGCCGTAATCGACGAACATGCCGTTTCCGGCGAGAAAGCGGGCGAGCCAGGCGAGCGCGAACACGATCGGAAAGCCGATAAGGAAGCCCGGCGCGACCTTGCCCGCGATCAACCACATGCCGAGTATTGCGACGACGAACCACGCGATGCCGATGGACACCACCTTGGAAATATTCGTCCAGGTGAAGACCTTCGCTTCGACGCTTGCCGCCGCATGACCCTTGATGTCGCCGGCCAGTGCTGCGGCGACGGTGCCCTTGCCGCCTGCCTTGGCGACGTCGCCCGCGGACTTCTCGATCACCTTGCGGTCATTTGTCAGAAGGGCCGCTTTCAGCTCGTTGGCCTTGGCGACAAGCTCCTTGCCCTTGTCGTCCTTGCTCTCCGCCGCCTTGATCACGCCGTCGAGCTTCGCGCTCCAGCCGGGCGCGCGCGCCGCGAGCTGCGTATCCGTGGTCCACCGGAACGTCGAACCGGCGGCCTTCAGGTCTACGAATTTCCCACTGAACGCGATAAGCGTGAGAATGATGATGAGAAAACCGAGATAGACCGCGACCCAGTCTTCCGAGCGCCACTTTTGTGCTGCCATGGACATCCCCTCCTTAATTTGGCCTTTTTCGTGTACTTCGCGTTAGCGCCAGACTGGCGGCACCTGCCCCCGGAAGTTCGGCGCGAAATATCCTTCTCGCCGGTGTATCAACCGGCGCCCTGCAACTCCAGTCCATCCAACTGGCCCCTTTGTGACCGACGAGGCGCAGGCGGATACGCAGCATGTTAGTCGCTCCTACCCGGAAGTCAACTATAAGCCTATCGCATAAGCCTATCGGATAAGCCTATCGCACCAGCTTCATGCGATGGTCACGCCGCCGTCGGCAACGATTGCCTGTCCGGTGATGAATGTAGCTGCTTTGGATGAGAGGAACACCGCGATGCCGCCGATCTCCTCGGCCTCGCCCAGGCGCCGCAGCGGCGTCATCGCCTCGCGCGCCTTGCGTGCTTTTTCGTTTTCCCACAGCGCGCGCGCGAAATCCGTCTTGATCAGGCCGGGCAGGATGGCGTTGACGCGGACGTTGGACGGCCCCCACTCGCAGGCGTAGTTCCTGACCAAGGCCGTGTCGGCGGCCTTGGACACGCCGTACAACCCGATCACGGTATTGCCCTTGACCGCGGCGATGCTGGAAATGATGATCACCACGCCGTCTTTGCGTCCGGCCATCTGCGGAATCACCATATTGCACAGCCACCAGTTGCTCTTGATGTTATTGCCCATGATTTTGTCGAACACCTCGTCGCCCGCCTGCGCGGTCGGCCCGTACACCGGGTTGGCGGCGGCGTTGCACACCAGGATGTCTATTTTTCCCCAATGTTTCAGCGTCGCGTCGACCAGTTGCTGCAGCTGCTCCTTGTGCGCGATGTTGCAGGGCACGGAGATCGCCTCGAAGCCGTTGCCGGTGAGTTCCCTGGTCACTTCCTCGCACGCTTCGGCCTTGCGGCTGGAGATCACCACCTTGGCGCCCGCTTTCGCCATCTCCTCGGCGATGGATTTGCCGATGCCCTTGGTCGAGCCGGTGATCAGCGCGACTTTGCCCGTCAGATCGAACATGCTTCGCTCCCGGTTGAATCGAGCGGCGATTTTCGCACCCTTGGATGATTCCTGCCGAGCGCTGCAGCGCAGCCTATAGCGCCCCGCTTTTTTTCAGCGCCGCGGCCACCGCCTCCGCCAGCTTGGCGTAGCCCTTGGCATTGGGATGCGCTATATCCGATTTCAGTTCGTTGTCGCGCAGGATCGCCTTCAGCGCCGCGTCCTCGTAGGGCAGGCCGAATTCCTTCGCGATCTCGGCGTAGAAATCGGGCGGGGAGGGGAACAAGCCCGGCTTGGGTACCGCCAACAGCATCACGTCTATGCCCCTGTCCCGGGCGAGCCGGATCATGGCGCGCAGGTTTTCCGCGGCCTGGGCGTCGCCGAGTTTGCGCAGGAAATCGTTGCCGCCGTGGCACAGGATCAGCAGCCTGGGTTGGTAGTAGTCGAGCGCCGAGGGCAGGCGCGCCAGGCCGGCCGCGCTGACTTCGCCTGGGACGCCCGCGTTCCAGACCTTGCGCCCGATGAGTTTCTCCAGCACCGCCGGGTAGCTCGTCTCGGCTTGCGCGCCGGTGCCGAAAGTGAGGCTGTCGCCGAAAGCGAGCACGACAGCGTCGGCGGGCAATCTCGATAGTTTGGGTGCGCTGCCGCCGCAGCCGGCGAACGCAAAGGCGATGCAGGTCAACACTGCGACGCGCAGGATCGCGGTCGCACGGTGAAGCTTGCAGCCGCGAACGCGAATGCGGCCTGCGCTGTCGCCGATGAATGTCATGACTGCCGTCCCGATGGCTACCGCGGCAAGGTGCTCAGCACGTGCCGGGCGGTACCCTATAAGAGGTAAAATCATTGCCTTTGTTGTAACCATTTCATCAGCTGCGGACGATTCAATGGAAATATTCCTCCCGATCGCGCATATGGACGTCAATATCGTCCTGATCGCGGCGTACGGCGCTCTGGTCGGCTTTCTTTCCGGCCTCGTCGGCGTGGGCGGCGGCTTTCTCATCACGCCGCTGCTCATCTTCACCGGGATACCCCCCATTGTAGCGGTGTCGAGCGGCGCGGCGCAGATGGCGGGTACGGCTTCCGGCGCAAGTTTCCTGCATTGGCGCCATGGCAATATCGACTTCAAGATGGGGCTGATACTGCTCGTAGGCAGTTGGCTGGGCGGAGGCTTCGGCGTTTATCTTGCCAAGCTGCTGTTGCGCGCCGGCCAGTTCGGCAACGTGGTCGTGTTTCTCTATGTCATCCTGCTCGGCTTCATCGGCGTGAGCATGCTGATCGAGTCGTTGCAGGCAGTGTTTCGCCCGGGCCCGGCAGCGACGTCCGAAGCGCATGCGCCGGCCGCGTCGAGTTCGCTGCTGCGCAGGTGGATCGCGCGCCTGCCCTGGCAGACCAGCTACCCGGTTTCCGGCGTGCGCATGTCGGCGCTGGGGCCGCTGCTACTGGGCGCGGCCGTCGGCATCATGACTTCGCTGATGGGCGTGGGCGGCGGCTTCATCATGGTGCCGGTGATGATCTACGTCCTCAAGATGCCGACCAAGATCGTCGTCGGCACGTCGCTGTTCCAGCTGCTGTTCACCACCGCAGCGGTGAGCATCATGCAGGCCGGGGTCAATCATTCGGTCGATCCCTTCCTCGCGCTGATACTGATACTCGGCTCGGTGCTCGGGACCAAACTGGGTGCGCGGCTCGGCTCGCGCCTGCCGGCGGAAAAATTGCGCCTTATCCTGGCATTGGTGGTGGTCACGGTGGCGGTCAAGATGGTCGTGACCTTGGTGCTTCCGCCGGCACATATCCACAGCATGTCGGTCGAGGTGCAATGATGAAGCGTTGGCTGCGCTGTCTGTTCCTGCTCATGAGTTGGATGCTGCACGACCCGTCAAGGGCCGATGAGCCGCTGGTTGTCGTGCCCGAAACGGGCGAAGTGAAAATCACCACCGATTTTGCCGGAACCGACGTCAAGGCCGTGGGCTCGATGCGCGGGCCCGCCGATCTGATCATCAAGCTGGTCGGGCCGCAACAGGCGGCCATACTGTCGCGCGAGACCAAGCTCGGGCCGTTCTGGGTCGAGGGCGAGACCATGAAAATGGAAGGTGCGCCCAGCTTGCTGTTCCTTTACGCCACCGCACCGATTGCTTCCATCCTGCCGCCGGCCGAACAGCAGAAATATGGATTGATCCTTGAAGGCGTGCCGGTGCGGGTTGAGCCGCGGCTACAGGCGCATGTGTCGGCCGATTGGCGCAAGGCGTTCTTCCGGCTCAAGGAAAGACAGGGCAATTACCACGAAGACGACACCGCGATCAGGGTGTTCGGAAACCGCTTGTTCATCGCCGACATGCGCCTGCCGGGCGATCTCCAGACGGGAACCTACACCGTCGAGACCCTGGTGGTGAAGTCCGGCAAGGTGGTCGGCCGCAATGTCGGGCAGTTCAAGGTGCGCCTCGCTGGCATCGAGCGCCGGGTATGGGAGGTGGCGCACGACCACTCGTGGGTTTTCGGCAGCGTGTTCACGCTGCTGGCGATGCTGCTCGGGTTCGTACTAAACGCCATCCCCTACCGTCGCACGCGCTAGCCCAGGCGCGTTCGGGCGCCGCCCCCGCCGACGCTGTGCCCCGGCGACCTACGCGCCTACGCGTGCGAGCAGCCCATCCACGGCGAGCCGATCGGTGGCGTAGATGTTGCCGCGGCCGATCGCGGTGTCGAGGCCGGTTTGCCCGATCACGTCGAGCACTTGCTTTTTCGCGGCGCTCAATGCCAGGGTGATGCCATTTTGGCTCAGCCGCTCGGATAGTTTGAACAGCAATTCGGCCCCGGTCGCATCCAGGTCATTGATGCCGCTGGCTGTCAGCAAAATGAACTTCAATCGAGGCTTGTCGCGCTCGAGTTTCAGCACCGCATCCTCGAGCGCCGCAGCGGTGACGAAATTCAGGGAGGCATCGAGACGCACGATCCCTATCGCGTCATGCACCGGCTGCAGCCCGAAGCGCTCGGCGTCGCGCAGCGTGCCGTCCTCGTGCAGGCTCGCGATCGCGATTCGCGGCCGCATACCGCGGTACAGGTGCAGGCTGAGCGAGACGATGATCCCGGACAGTATTCCATCCTGAATGTTGGGCGCGAACAACAGGGTAGTGGCGAAGGTGATGACCGCTGCGATGCCGTCATCGCGGCGCGCTTGCCAGGCCCGGCGGAAGCTCTGGAAGTTGAGAAGATTGAACACCGCCAGCATGATGATCGCCGCCAGAACCGGCTTGGGCAGGTGATACAGAAGGGGCGTGAAAAACAGCAGGGTCAGCAAAACGAACATGGCCGTGACCACGCTGGAGAGCCCGCTGCGCGCGTCGGACTGAAGGTTCAGCGCGGAGCGGGAGAAAGACCCGCTTACCGGCATGGTGTTATTGAACGCCGCCGCGATCTTGGCCAGGCCCTGGCCGATCAATTCCTGGTTTTCGTTCCAGGGGCGCTTAGTCTTGATCGCAATCACCTTGCAGCTCGACATGGCTTCCATGAAGCTGATTAGGGCGATGACAAATGCGGCCGGCAGCAGTTGCTTGGTCGTTTCCCAGTCGATAACGGGGGTGACGAATTCTGGAACCCCGCTCGGAATGGCGCCGACCACGCGCCCGCCGAGCTCGGCGAATCCGATTGCGTAGCTTATTGCGGTCAGCAGTCCGGCCGTGATCAGCACGCCCGGCAATTTGGGAGCGTAGCGCCTGAAGCCGAGCAGCATGGCGATCGCGCCGGCGCCGAACACTAGCGAAATTTCGTGCATCAAGTCGAGATTGACGATCACCTGCCAGGTGTCGAGCAGAAAATGCGCGGTTTGCCGGGACGACATTCCAACCAGCGGCGGCAACTGCGCGAGCGCGATAATGATCGCTGCGGCATTGATGAACCCCATCAGCACCGGCTGTGACAGCAGGTTGATCGCGATACCCATGCGCAGGACGCCGAAACCGACCTGGAACAGGCCCGACAACAGCGCCAGAAGCACGGCATGGGCGATGAACGCATCGCTGCCCAGGGGCGCAAGCGGCGCGATACTAGCCGCAGTAAGCAGCGAGGTCATGGCCACCGGTCCGGTCGACAACTGCGCCGACGAACCGAACAGGGCGCCTACGATAGCGGGCAGCAGCGAGGCATACAAACCGTAGTAGGCCGGCACCCCGGCGAGTTGTGCGTAGGCAAGCGATTGAGGAATGACGACCAGCGCCACGGTTATTCCTGCGAGCACATCGTCGCTTAACGTTTTTTTGGATGGCCTTGGCCAGCCAAGAAACGGGAAAATGCGCTTGAATAGAGCGTGGGCGGTGATGGTCACTACAGTCGGAAAATGAGAGTCTGAATACGTTATCTTAGCAAATGGACGCGGAAGACTCGCCGCTATTTTGCAATATGAAATCTTATCCCCGCATTTGATTGACACATCCGTATCCCGTCCCTAACATGGCTTTGTCTCCTGCTCTCCTGCACGCTCATGCTGAAATCAAGTTTCGACCGTCATTCCACCTACCATGAATGACAATTTCCGCTTGCTCGATCCGCTGCGCCAGGCCGAGGCGGTGAAGGCGCTGCGCGCCATCCTGCCCGCGGAGGCCGTGCTGTACGACGAGGAGGACACCAAGCCCTACGAATGCGACGGGCTGTCGGCCTATCGCGAGCTGCCGATGGTGGTGGCATTGCCCGAGAACGAGGAACAGGTCGGGCGCATTCTGCGCGCCTGCCGCATATTGAGGGTGCCGGTGGTGGCGCGCGGCGCCGGCACCGGCCTCTCGGGCGGGGCGCTGCCGCACGGCAAGGGCGTGCTGTTGTCGCTCGCCAAAATGAAACGCATCCTCGCGCTCGACCCGGTGGCGCGCACCGCGCGCGTGCAGCCCGGGGTGCGCAATTTGGCCATCTCCGAGGCGGCCGCGCCCTACGGCCTGTATTACGCCCCCGACCCGTCCTCGCAAATCGCCTGCACCATAGGCGGCAACGTGGCGGAGAACGCGGGCGGCGTGCACTGTCTCAAGTACGGTCTCACCGTGCACAATGTGCTGCGCGTGCGCGCCTGCACCATCGAGGGCGAGGTGGTCGAATTCGGCAACGAAGCGCTCGATGCGCCGGGCCTCGATTTGCTGGCGTTGGTCACGGGTTCCGAGGGCATGCTCGCCGTGGCCACGGAAATCACGGTCAGGCTGGTGCCCAAGCCGGAGACCGCGCGGGTGATCCTCGCCGCCTTCGACAGTGTGGAGAAAGCGGGCAATGCCGCGGCCGACATGATCGCCGCGGGCATCATCCCCGCCGGCCTTGAGTTGATGGACCAGCCGGCCACGCGCGCGGTGGAGGAGTATGTGCATGCCGGTTACGACCTCGACGCGGCCGCGCTCCTCTTGTGCGAATCCGACGGTACCGCGGAGGAAGTCGAGGAAGAAATCGCGCGCATGACCGCGGTGCTGAAGCGCTCCGGCGCCTACGCTTTCCGCATTTCGCAGAACGAAACGGAACGCCTGAAATTCTGGTCCGGGCGCAAGGCGGCGTTCTCCGCCATGGGCCGCATTTCGCCGGATTACTACTGCATGGACGGCACCATCCCGAAGAAGTGCCTGGGCGAGGTGCTGCGTTTCATCGCCGAAATGGAGAAGAAATACGGCCTGCGCTGCCCCAATGTGTTCCACGCCGGCGACGGCAACCTGCATCCGCTGATTCTGTTCGACGCCAACGATCCGGAGCAGTTGCGCCGCACCGAGGCGTTTGCCGGCGAGGTGCTGGAAAAGTGCATCGAGGTGGGCGGTACGATCACCGGCGAGCACGGCGTGGGCATAGAGAAAATCAACCAGATGTGCGTGCAGTTCAGGCCGAATGAACTCGCGTTGTTCCGCGCGCTGAAGCGCGCCTTCGACGAGGACGGCCTGCTCAATCCGGACAAGAACATACCGACGCTGCGCCGCTGCGCCGAGTTTGGCCGCATGCGTGTCAAGGGCGGGCAGTTGCCGCATCCCGAGCTGCCGCGTTTCTGATATGCAAGAAGTCATCGAACGCTACGCCGAGCGCATCCGCTCCGCCGCGGCAGACAAAACGCCGCTGCGGCTGCGCGGCGGCGGCAGCAAGGATTTCTACGGCCAGGCCCTGATCGGCGAGGTGCTGGATACGCGCGCCTACGCCGGCATCATCGCTTATGAGCCGACCGAACTGGTGATTACCGTGCGCTGCGGCACGCCGCTGGCGGAACTCGAGGCCGCGCTGCGCGTGGAGGGCCAGCAGCTCGCTTTCGAGCCGCCGCACTTCGGTCCCGCTGCGACGGTGGGCGGGATGCTTGCCGCAGGGCTTTCCGGGCCGCGACGCCAGGCAGCGGGGGCGGTG
>MERK01000038.1 GCA_001770575.1 Betaproteobacteria bacterium RIFCSPLOWO2_12_FULL_64_23 | reverse complement strand
TCGAATTGGAGCGCGCTTCGCAGGCGCCGGAGGATCTCGCCCAATTCGCGCGCAGCGCGGCCGCGACCCGGACTTCGCCGCAGCGCGCCGGCCTGGTCAAGCGTATCGATGCCGCGACCCGGGCCGGCGACCTGGCGGTCGACGCCGCATTCGTTTCCATGAAAGCGCTCGCCATGGGCATGGCCGGCGAGGACGCGCGCAAGGCCGGCGCGATCGACCAGACGATCGAGAAACAGCGCGCTTCGGCAACGCAGAAGATCCGCGATGCGACCTTGCTCAACCTCGCATTCAGCTTCAAGGATGCAAGCGACGCCGACCTGGAGAAGTACGCCGCGATCTACGAAGCGGAGGAGAGCAAATGGTTCTACGGCCTCGTGTACGCGTCGCTGCTGGAAGAGGTCAAGCGCGCTTCGGCCGAGGCCGGGGAGGGCATCGCAGAATTGGCGACCAAGGCTGCAGCGGCGAGGTCCGCCGGGTCAAAGGCGGGCGCGGACGCAAGGGCCTGTCTTGGTCTGGCCACGAACGCCGCGATCATCAAGTGCGCCGAGGAATACCGCTAAGCGGGTGCTTACATTACTCTGTGGGTGAGCGCCGGCAGGCTTAGTCGCACGCGCGCGATCTCGGCGTGATCGAGTTCGGCCGTGATCACGCCCGGCCCGCGCGCAAGCTCTGCGAGCACTTTGCCCCAGGGATCGATGATCATGCTGTGACCCCAGGTGTCGCGGCCGTTCTTGTGATGCCCGCCCTGCGCCGGGGCGAGCACATAGGCCTGGTTCTCGACTGCGCGCGCGCGCAGCAACATCTCCCAGTGGTCCTTGCCGGTGGTGGCGGTGAACGATGAGGGCACGAGAATGAGGTCCACGGTCCCCATCTTGCGGTACAGCTCGGGAAAGCGCAGGTCGTAGCAGATCGATAGGCCCAGCCGGGCGTAAGGCGTGTCCAGCGTCACCACCTCGGTCCCGGGCTCGATGCTGCGCGACTCCTGGAAGCGTTCCGTCCCCAGGTCGAAACCGAACAGATGGATCTTGTCGTAGCGCGCGACGCGCCGGCCTGAATCGTCGAACACCAGGCAGGTGTTCCTCACCTTGTCCGGATCGGCGCATGCGAGCGGCGCCGAGCCGCCGACCAGCCATACCTTGTTCCTCGCCGCGGCCGCGGCGAGGAAGTCCTGTATCGGCCCATGCCCGTAGGCCTCGCGCACCGTCACCTTGTCGCGCTCGCGCAGCCCGAGGATGCAGAAATATTCGGGCAGCGCCACCAGCTGCGCACCTTCGCCCGCGGCCTGCGCGATCAGTTCGCCGGCGACGGCCAGATTCGCCTGCACTTCGGGCTCGGACACCATCTGCACTGCCGCAACCTTGAACTTGCCTTCAGCCATGAATGTTCGTCCTCTGGTCCGCTCGGTGATGGGCGACGCCGGCCAATGCGGCGGCCGGCCCGTGCTCAACGCTCACTTCGTTTCGCCCGCGGTGCCGCCCGGCTGTTCGCGCCCGAGCTTCTCCACCTTCGGATCGGCCCAGGTGCCGCTCACCGCATACTCGAAAGCGAAGGCCTGGCCCAGCGGGTCCTTCAACAGGCGCTGCGCCAGAAATGAAGCAACCCCGGTGATCGGGTTGGCAAGAAGCACCAGACCCGCCACCGACAGACTATCGCCCACGCTCGGCACTACGCGCACGCGCAGCGACTGCGTTTCCTGTACGAGATCGATGTTTCCGGACATCGCCACCTGCGCCGAAGGTCCGCGCATGACGAAGTCCTGCGTGTGCAGCACCCCTTTGGCGACGGCGGCGGTGCCGGCGATGGTATCGAAGGCGAAGCCCTCGCTGAAAATGTCGCGGAAATCGAGCGTGATGCGGCGCGGCAACGCCTGCAGGCTGAGGATGCCGAGCAGCTTGCCTATGCCCGGCTCGATCTTGAGGAACTGCCCTTTGTCCGCAATCAGCGACAGGTCCCCGGCAAGCGTCGGGTAATCGATGGTCTGCGGGTTGCCGGCCCAGGCGAGCTTGCCCAGCAGCTTGGCGCCGCCGCGCTGCATGCTCCCCGGATAGCCGAATCGCTCCAAGAACTTCCCCACATCGCTGATTTCGAGTTTCAGGTTCATGCTGGTGCGCTGCTGCGTCGCGACGCCCTGCCACAAGCCGTCTGCGTTCAAGCGACTTTCCGGTGTGCTCAGCGTCAGTTTTTCGATGCGCCAGTCCAGCCCCTCGTTCACCGCCGCCAGTTCCAGCCGCCCGAGTTTCTTGTCGTGCACGACCAGATTGTCGGCAACGATGTCGAGCCCGGGCAATTCCTTCGGTGGCGCCTCGTCCGGCAGTTTGCCCGGCGTGGGCTCGGGAAAGGTGAAATGCGACAACTGCGCGCTCACCCGCCCTTTGCCCTGGGAGCGCCAGCGCACGTCGCCGGCGAGTTCACGCGCATCGACAGTGGCGAGCCAATCGCTGCCCTGGAAACCGGCGCGCAGGGCGACATCGTTGATGCGCTTGCCGTACACATCCAGCGCGCCAATCTTGAGATTGAGCGAAGACAGCGGCACCTGTCCCCCGCCCGGGCCGCCGAGGGCGCGCAGCCACTGATCCACGTCGAGTTCGGTCGCGTTGCCGTTGAGGACGACGCCTTTTTCGGGCAGCCTGGGCGCCTCGTTGAGGCCGATGGCGCCGCGCTCGATCACCATCTTCCCCGCTTCGCGGCGACGCTGCAGTTCCATGCGCACAGCCTTGCCCAGATCCAGCGTGCTGCGATCCGTCGATGGCGGCCCGCTCCAGCCGCCGCTGCGTTCCTCGGTGCTCACCGTGTGCTCGAAACGCAGCGGCAGCACTTCGGCGCCCGCTTTGCCGAGCGGCGCCGGCAGCGTCGAAACTATGCCCTGCAGGCCGGATTCGACCAGAATGCTGGCGCCGCGCCGGCGAAAAATCATGCTCGAGCTCCAGGCGGCGGTGCCGCTCACCTGGCGCAACAGCGGCTGTTCCAGCGCCGATTGCAGATACGCCGCATTGAGCGTGCCGCGGGCGGTGACGGCGACGCCGCCGTCGCGCTGGCTGGCGATGCTGACCGCGACCGGACCGCCGAGAAACTGTGCGTCGATCGCGCGCATGCTCACGCCGCTTTCGGTGAAATCGAGGCGCCCGCTCACCTGCGACACCGGCGGCCAGTCCGCTTCGATACTCACCTGATTGCCGATCAGCTGGTAGCTGCCGGCGACCTTGACTTCGGTCGGGCGCGCCAGCGGCAGATCGAGCTTTAGCTGCAGCTTGCCGTTGCCCGTCGCCCCCATGTTTGCGGTGATTCCGCCGGTCAGCTTGTTTACCGGACTCTGCGCGACGAATTTCAGGAACTCGGCGCTCGGTCCTTCGGCCTGGCCGCTTACCTCGAGCACACGGTCTTGCTCGAACAGGTCCGGCAGGACGACGCGCGCACGGGTCACCTTCGCGCCGAACACGCTGGCCTTGCGGCTGATCACCTCCAGGCGCCTGCCATCGAAATGCAGGTCCGCGTCGATGCCGTCCAACGTCGGCCAACCCGCAGCGTAGCGCAGGCTCCCGTCCGCCACCCTGGCCGCGATCTGGAACACGCCGTCTTTCTTGCTCTGGAACGGGAAGTCCTTGAGGTCGCCTTTCAGGCGCAGACTGACATCGTTCGCGCGCCCGGCAAGCAAGGCGCGGTCCAGCCAATCGAGCACCACCTTGCTCTTCAGGAACGGAATGTAGCGCGCCACGTGGCGCGCTTCGGTGCGATTCAGCCGCGCCGTGACATCGATCACGCCGGGCCCGTCCGCTGCCGTAACGTAGCTGCCGAACGCCGTTCCCGCCAGATCTGCGTTGGCAAAGACGATATTTGACAGCTTGAGTTGCAGTTCATCGCCCACATGACTCCAGCCCAGCTGCGCGGTGAGGGTATCGAAATTGCGCACCGGTTCAACAAACACACGCGGCAGTTCGACCTCGGCCCTGCTCGCGTTGAGCAGCACGGTTCCGCCCTTCTCATTGCCATCGATGTTGCCGCTGATTCCCGCGAACCCGGGCAGCCCGGCGTAGGCGCGCATGCCCAGTCGGTCCAAATGCCCGCGCGCGCTATAGCGCTGCGGATTCGGCAGGGAACCCTGCCAATCGAAATGCATGTCGGACACGCTGCCCTGGGGCGCGGCGTCGGCCAGGAACTTGCGCAACTGCTGCGGCAGGGGCAGGTACTCGCCCAATAGCGCCAGCGGCTGCAACTCCAGCGCGTCGATGCGCACCTCGCCCTGCTCGACGCGCGTGGCGTCGCCGGGGCGCCAGCGTACGGCAAACCGCGCCGGCGGCAGCGTCACGCCGGATTGCAGTTCCAGCGCCACCTGCTTGCCGGCGATTTCGTAGCCCTCGTGCATGCGCTTCGCCGACAGGCGCCCTTGCAGCGAGCGCATCTCCAGCAGGGGCAGCTCGGGCGCGAGGCGCGCGCTGATGCTGCCCAGCGCGACGTCGGCGGTGGCCTCCTCCAGGCGTTTGTCGGCAAAGCCCAGCCACAGTCTCAAGCCACCCTGTCCGTGCCGGATCTCCAGCGGATAATCGATCCAGGCGCGCCAGGCGGCGAGGTTGGTGTAGGCGAGCTCGGCGTAGAGCTTGCCGTTCCAGGCCTGCAGCTGCTCGAACGTCTTGCCCACCAGGTCGCCGCGCAGGTCGAGCGCGGCGGCGAGCTCGCGCTGCGGCTGCGCGCGCAGCGCGAAACGATGATGGCTGCCGCGGTTGTGCATGACGAAGTTCACGTCGGCCAGGGACAACAACGGCGCCTGGCGCAGCTGGTCTTCCCAACTCACCTGGGCGTCACGGACGATGACTTCACGCTGCGCCAGCAACCAGTCGGAGAAACCGGCCCCCGTGTCCTCGGTATTGAGCTTGACGCCGGCGACATAGACCGTCCCCGCTGGGTCGCGGCGGATGTTCAGCTGCGGCTTGTCCAGGAAAAGGGAATGAAGGCGCAAGGTGCCGAATACCAGCGAGTCCCACGACACTGTGAGGGACACCGAGGGCAGCGACAGCGCGACGCGCCCCTCCTTGTCGTACAGCTGCAGCTCGGTCAGGGCGAGGTAGGGGCGCAGACCCTGCCAGCCGGTATCGACGCCGCCGATGCCGACGCGCTGACCGATATTGCGCGAAATCGCTTGAGTAACGAGCTCCGGACGGTCCTCGATCTGCGGCAGAATCCAGAAGCGCAGCGCCAGCACCACGACAGCAAAGCCGAAATAGACGACCAGTGCGGCAATCCCGGCGAAGCGCAGCAGCCGGCGCACCAGGCCGCGTCGCTCCGGCGCAACGCCGAGCTCCGCCAGCGGCGAGAAATCCTCCTCTGCCGGCGGCGCAACGTTACTCTCGGGTTGGTCGGGCGGCACCATGCGGAGGCAAATTCCTTACACTATGGCCTGTTACCGGCCTGTTGACCTGCGGCACATGGGCGCGTTTCGGCCAAAGCCCTACAATGAACGCAAACTGAACAAAACAGAGACTATGTGCAGCGCTCCATTTTACCTGCAAACTATCAATAAATGCCTCCGGATCAGGGTTTTCCACTAGGCGTGCCGGATTGTTCGCGCTACGCCCGGCGCCTGGCGCAAGCGCGGCCGGAATTGTTCCAGGCCGCGCTCGCCGCCATCGAACAGCCTTTCGACGCCGGCGCCATGCACGCCTACCTCGCGCAGCAGACGGCCGGCGACGAGGACGCGCTCAAGCGCACACTGCGGCGGCTGCGCCAGCAGGTCATGCTGCGCGTGCTGCTGCGCGACCTCGCCGGACGCGCGCCGCTGGCCGAAGTCGTCACCAGCATGAGCGACCTGGCCGAATTGAGCCTGGGCTACGCGCTCCGGCACCTGAGCGTCTGGCTGGAAGCGCAGCACGGCACGCCGATGGCGAACGGCAAGAGGCAGGAGTTGATCGTGGTCGGCATGGGCAAGCTGGGCGGACGCGAACTCAACGTCTCCTCGGACATCGATCTGATTTTCGTCTATCCGGAGGAGGGCGAGACCGTAAGCGGCGCAGCGGCGGGGACCGGCGCCGGTCCGCGGCTGCTGTCCAATCACGAATATTTCACCCGCCTCGGACGCAGGCTGATCAACGCGCTCGCCGATATCACCGAGGACGGCCACGTATTCCGCGTCGACATGCGCCTGCGCCCCAACGGCGATTCCGGACCGCTCGTCTGCAGTCTCGATGCGCTGGAAAACTACTTCATTGCCGAGGGGCGCGAATGGGAGCGCTACGCCTGGATCAAGGCGCGCGTCGTTGCCACGAGTGGCGACCCCAGTGTTCTTGCCGCGAGCGGCAGCGTCTCGGCCGACGGCGGCGAACCAGCGCAGGCGCTGGGCGCGGTCGCCCGGCCGTTTGTGTTCCGCAAGTACCTCGATTTCGGCGCGTTTGCGGCGATGCGTTCGCTGCACGCGCAGATCCGCGCCGAGGTCGCACGGCGCGATCTCGCCGGGCACATCAAGCTCGGCCCGGGCGGCATACGCGAGATCGAATTCATCGCCCAGGCGTTCCAGCTGATACGCGGCGGGCGCGATGCGGATCTGCAGGTCCGCCCGACCCTGGAGGTGCTGGCGCTGCTGCAGAAACAAGGGCTGCTGTCCGCGCCGGCGGTGGCCGAACTGCGCGCAGCCTACGATTTTCTGCGCCGCCTGGAGCATCGCCTGCAGTACCTGGACGACGCCCAGACCCACGAACTGCCCGAAGGCGGCGAAGACCAGGCCCTGGTCGCCGCGGCCATGGGCTTTCACGATTACGCCGACTTCATGCGCCGCCTGGACGCGCATCGCGCGCAGGTGTCGCGCCATTTCGACGACGTGTTCGCCGGCCCGGCGCAAAACGAGCACGCCTGCGCTTCGCTATGGCGCGGAGAACTCGATGCAGAAGCGGCGCATGAGCGGCTGTGCGCGCTGGGTTTTGCGGACGCAGGCGCCGCGCTGGCGCGGCTCGCCGGCGCGCGCGCTTCGCCGCGCTACGCGCAACTGCCGGAGGCGAGCCGCGAGCGCTACGACGCCCTGCTGCCGCGCGTGATCGAGCTCGCTGCCACGGCGAGCGCGCCCGAAGCGGCGCTCGCGCGCACGCTCGATCTGCTCGAAGCCATCAGCCGGCGCAGCTCGTATCTGGCGCTGCTGTACGAATACCCGCAGGCGCTGGAAAAGGTGGTGCAGCTGCTGGCCGCATCGGGCTGGGCTGCCGCCTATGTCACGCGCCATCCCCTGCTGCTGGACGAGCTGCTGGACGCGCGCACGTTGTACGCGGCGCCGGACTGGAAGGAATTCGGCGCCGGCCTGCGCGCGCAGCTCGCGCGCCACGAGGGCGACGCCGAGCGGCAGATGGACCTGCTGCGCGAAGCGCACCACGCCCAGGTGTTCCGCCTGCTGGCGCAGGACCTGGCGGGGCAGCTCACGGTGGAAGTGCTGGCCGATCATCTGTCGGCGCTGGCCGACCTGATGCTCACGATCACGCTGGAGGCGTGCTGGGCCCAGTTGCGCAACCGCCATCGCGAGGCGCCGCGTTTCGCCATCGTCGCCTACGGCAAGCTCGGCGGAAAGGAACTGGGCTACGCCTCGGACCTGGACATCATTTTCCTCTACGACGACGCAGACGCGCGCGCGCCCGAGCTGTACTCGCGCCTGGCGCAACGCATCAACAGCTGGCTCACCAGCGCCACCGCCTCGGGCGTGCTGTTCGAGACCGACCTGCGCCTGCGGCCCAACGGCGCGGGCGGCCTGATGGTGAGCTCGGTGGACGCGTTTCGCGAATATCAGGAGAAGGATGCCTGGGTGTGGGAACACCAGGCGCTGACGCGGGCGCGCTATTGCGCCGGCGACGCCGCGGTGGGCGCCGCGTTCGAGGCCGAGCGCATCGCCATCCTGCGCCGCAGCCGCGACCCCGAAGCGCTGCGGCGCGAAGTCGTCGCCATGCGGGTGCAGATGTTCGATGCCCACCCGAACAACAGCGACTTGTTCGATCTCAAGCACGACCGCGGCGGCATGATAGACATCGAGTTCATCGTGCAGTACCTGGTGCTCGCGCATGCGCACCGTTACCCGCAACTGACCGGCAATCTGGGCAACATCGCATTGCTGAAAATGGCGGGGGAACTCGGCTTGATTCCGCTGTCGACGGCGATGACGGTGCGCGACGGCTACCGCGAATACCGCAGGTTGCAGCACGCGGAGAGGCTGAATGGCGAGCAGTACGCGCGCGTCGCACACGGGCCGCTGGCGC
>MERK01000037.1 GCA_001770575.1 Betaproteobacteria bacterium RIFCSPLOWO2_12_FULL_64_23 | reverse complement strand
CCGCGGCATCACCCATGAAGCGCAGCAGCTTGCGGTCGATCAATTCCTCGCGTTTCACCCGCACCGGGCCGTGCACCTGCGAGCGAAACCCGAGTGTCTGGTATTCCGGAGAAAATTCGATGCCGCTGCGCCCCGAGCGCAGCGAGGCCAGCACCTCGTCCTTGTTGGTGCCGATGCTGGAGACGATGCCCATCCCCGTGACGACGACGCGACGCATGGGACTCCCTCCTAAAAGCCGTCGGTGGAGGTAAACAGCCCTACCTGCAGGTCTTTGCCTGAATAGATATCGCGACCGTCGACCTCCATCACGGCGTCGGCGATACCCATCACCAGCTTGCGCAGGATCACGCGCTTCATGCTGATGCGGTAGGTAATCTTCTTTGCGCTCGGCAACACCTGGCCGCTGAACTTGACCTCGCCGCAGCCAAGCGCGCGTCCGCGCCCCTTGCCGCCCATCCAGCCCAGATGGAAACCGATCAACTGCCACATTGCATCCAGCCCCAGGCAGCCCGGCATCACCGGGTCGCCCTGGAAATGACAGGCGAAAAACCAGAGTTCCGGGCGCAGGTCGAGCTCGGCGACGATCTCGCCCTTGCCGAAGGCACCGCCCTTATCGCTGATATAGATGATGCGGTCGAACATCAGCATCGGCGGCAGGGGCAACTGCGCGTTACCGGCGCCGAACATCTCGCCGCGCGCGCAGGCGAGCAGTTGTTCGTGGGTGAAACTGGATCGTTTGGTCAAAGCGCCTTTTTCCTCAAGAAACACCGGAGCGATGCGGGCGGCCGGCTCGGAGCCGAAGGTAAGTATAAAGGCTTTTTCGAGCCGACCGGCTCAGACCGCCCAATTCAGCAATACCACCGCCTGCGCGGCAATGCCTTCTGCGCGGCCGGTGAATCCCAGTCCATCGGTAGTCGTGGCTTTGATGTTGATCTGGCCGCGCGACAGACCCAGATCCGCGGCGACGTTGTTCACCATTTTGGGAATGTACGGCGCCATCTTCGGCGCCTGGGCGATGATCGTGGCGTCGATATTGACGATGCGGTAACCGGCCTCCTGCACCAGAGCGCTCACCTCGCGCAACAGCTCGCGGCTGTCGACGTTCTTGTAACGCGCATCGCTGTCCGGAAAACGACCGCCGATATCGCCCATCGCCACGGCACCGAGCAGCGCATCGCACAGCGCGTGCAACAATACGTCTGCGTCCGAGTGTCCGTCCAGACCATTGGCGTTGGGAATGTGCACGCCGCCGATGATTAGCTTGCGCCCCGGCACCAAGGCATGGACGTCGAACCCCTGCCCGATTCTCATACTAGCGTCCCCCGGCTTGTAAGGATAGTTTGCGCCAACTGCAGGTCTTGCGCATAGGTCACTTTCAAATTCGCAGCGGAGCCCTGCACCAGTTTCGGGTTCAGTCCCATCGCCTCCACGGCGCCGGCCTCGTCGCTCATTATGCCGCTCCTGCTCAAGGCCCGCAGCAGCAGGCCATGGCGGAACATCTGCGGCGTCTGCGCCTGCCACAGATGCTCGCGCGGCTCGGTCGCCAGGACGCGCCCGGCAGCGTCGGCGCGCTTGAGCGTGTCGGCGACCGGCACCCCGAGCAAACCGCCGACCTCGTCCGCGGCGAGCGCATCGAGCATGCGCAGCAGTTCGTGTTGACCGAGGCAAGGCCGCGCCGCGTCGTGCACCAACATCCAGTCATCTGCCTGCACCATGGACGAGGCCGCGACCAGGCCATTCAACACGCTGTCGTGCCGCGTCGCGCCGCCGCAGTAAAGCGGCGCGATGCGCTCGCCGAACTCGCTCCATTCGTGCTGCCTGAATTCACGGTCCGCGGGAGAGAGCACCACGAACACGGTATCGATCCGGCCGCTCGCGAGCAGCGCATTCACGCCATGGTAGAGCATCGGGCGGCCCAACAGCGCCAGGTATTGCTTGGGCCTCGCCTGGCCCATGCGCTCGCCCGCGCCCGCCGCCGGAATCAGGCCGAAAAACCGCTCCGACGTCATTGTTTTTTCATAATAAATGGCTGCTGAAGCCGTTATAATACAGCTTAGTTTAATGATCATGTCAGCCGATTCCAGTTTCCGAGCGGCGCGTGCCGCAGGGCCGCGCCCGCAGCTCTTCTTTCGCCCATGATTTCGGCCTCGGTCCAGGCGCTGCACCAACGCCGCTACACCCATTTGCACGGTGCCGGCGACGCCCTGGCCCTCGCGCGTCTGGCCGAAGAGGCCAAACCATTGATCGTCTTCTGCGCCTCGGCGCTGGACGCGCAGCGCCTGTGCGAGGAAATCCCCTATTTCGCGCCCGCTCTGTCGGTAAATCTGCTGCCGGACTGGGAAACGCTGCCCTACGACAGTTTCTCGCCGCACCATGACCTGATTTCGGAGCGCCTGGCGACGCTGTACGCGATCACCCGCGGCAGTTGCGACCTCACCTTGATTCCGGCGAGCACCGCGCTCTACCGCCTGGCGCCGCCGTCCTACCTCGCCGCCTACACCTTCTTTCTCAAGCAGGAGGAAAAGCTCAGCCTGCCGCAGTTGCGCGCGCAATTGACGCTGGCCGGCTACAGCCATGTCACCCAGGTGGTCGCGCCGGGCGAGTACTGCGTGCGCGGCGGCCTCATCGATCTGTTCCCGATGGGCAGCGCCCTGCCCTACCGCATCGACCTGCTCGACGAAGGGATCGAATCCATCCGCACTTTCGACGTCGATACGCAGCGCACCATTTACAAGGTAAAGGAGATGCGCCTGCTGCCGGCGCGCGAGTTTCCCCTGGACGAAGCCGGGCGCGCGCGTTTTCGCGCGCGTTTTCGCGAGACCTTCGAGGGCGATCCGTCCCGCAGCAATATCTACAAGGACGTGAGCAACGGCATCGCGCCGGCCGGAATCGAATACTATCTGCCCCTGTTTTTCGAGCGCACCGCGACCATTTTCGATTACCTGCCGGCAGCGGCCACGCTGTGCCTGCACCGTGACGTCGCCGCCACCATAGACGCATTCTGGAAAGACACGCGATCGCGCTATCAACTGTTGCGCGGCGACCGCGCGCAGCCGCTGCTGTCGCCGGTGGACATGTTCCTCCCGGCCGAGGAATTCTTCGTCGCGGCCAGGGCCCACGCGCGCATCGATATCACCGCTGCGCAGGGCGCGGCCGCGTCGGCCGAAGGCGGGATCGTCGCCACCGAACTGCCGCCGCTCGCGGTCGAGCGCCGCGCCGCCGATCCGCTCACGCGGCTGAAGCAGTACCTCGCGACCACGTCCGCGCGCGTGCTGCTGCTGGCGGAATCGCCGGGCCGGCGCGAGACCATGAGCCGCTACCTGGCCGAACACGGGCTTGCGCCCGCGCCCTGCGCGAGCTTCGCCGAGTTTCGCGCCGGCAGTGTGCGCAGCATGCTCGGCACGGCGCCGCTGCACAACGGCTTTGCCCTGCCGGGCGAGGATATTTGCGTCGTCACCGAGGCCGAGCTCTATGCCGGCACGGTGCGCGCGGGCAAACGCACCGACGTCCGCCCGACTTCGGTAGAGGGCATGGTGCGCGACCTGTCGGAGCTGCGCATCGGCGACCCGGTGGTGCATGCCCAGCACGGCATCGGCCGCTATCTCGGCCTCGCCAACCTGGACCTGGGCGAAGGCGAGACCGAATTCCTGCACCTGGAGTATGCCGGGCAGGACAGGCTCTACGTGCCGGTAGCGCAACTGCACCTGATCAGCCGCTACAGCGGCGTCGCGCCGGATCAGGCGCCGCTGCACAAGCTCGGCAGCGGCGACTGGGACCGCGCCAAGAAGAAGGCGGCGCAGCAGATCCGCGACGCGGCCGCCGAGTTGCTCGATCTGTACGCCCGGCGCGCCCTCCGCCAGGGGCACCAGTTCGAAGTCAAGCAGCATGATCTGGAGGCGTTTGCCGAGGGCTTCGGCTTCGAGGAAACCACCGACCAGGCGGCCGCGATCCGCGCGGTGATCGAAGACATGTGCTCCGGCAAGCCGATGGACCGCCTGATCTGCGGCGACGTCGGCTTCGGCAAGACCGAAGTGGCCCTGCGCGCGGCGTTCGTCGCAGTCTGCGGCGGCAAGCAGGTTGCCATTCTCACCCCGACCACCCTGCTCGCCGAGCAGCACTTCCAGACGTTCTCCGACCGCTTTGCCCAGATTGCCCACGAGTGGCCGATAAGCATTGCCCAATTGTCGCGTTTTCGCACGGCCAAGGAGCAGACGCGAAACGTGAAGGCGCTGGCCGACGGTTCGGTCGACATCGCCATCGGCACGCACAAGCTGCTGCAGCGCGACATCCGGTTTCAGCGCCTGGGTCTGGTGATCATCGACGAGGAGCACCGCTTCGGCGTGCGCCAGAAGGAGGTGTTGAAGGCGCTGCGCGCGGAAGTGGACGTGCTCACGCTGACCGCCACGCCGATTCCGCGCACCCTCGCCCTGTCGCTCGAAGGCCTGCGCGATTTCTCCGTCATCGCCACCGCGCCGCAGAGGCGCCTCGCGATCAAGACTTTCGTCAGCCGCGACAGCCCGGGCGTGATCCGCGAAGCGGTGCTGCGCGAACTAAAGCGCGGCGGGCAGATTTATTTCCTGTACAACGAAGTCCACACGATCGAGAACATGCACGCGAAACTCGCGCAGCTTCTGCCCGAGGCGCGCATCGTCGTGGCGCACGGTCAGATGCGCGAACGCGAGCTCGAGCGCGCGATGCGCGAATTTCACCAGCAGCGCTACAACCTGCTGCTGTGCACCACCATCATCGAGACCGGCATCGACATTCCCACCGCCAACACGATGCTGATCAACCGCGCCGACAAGTTCGGCCTGGCGCAATTGCACCAGCTGCGCGGCCGCGTCGGCCGCTCGCACCATCAGGCGTATGCCTACTTGCTCACCCACGGCGAAGAGACGCTCTCGGCGCAGGCAAAAAAGCGCCTGGAAGCGATACAGATGATGGACCAGCTCGGCTCGGGGTTCTTCCTCGCCATGCACGACCTGGAAATCCGCGGCGCGGGCGAAGTCCTGGGCGAATCGCAGTCGGGCGAGATGCAGGAAATCGGATTCAATCTCTATGCCGACATGCTCGACCACGCGGTGCGCTCGCTCCGGGCGGGACGCGAGCCGGACCTCGCTTCGCCGTTCGCGATCACCACGGAAATCAACCTGCATCTGCCGGCGCTGCTGCCGGCCGACTATTGCAGCGACGTGCACGAGCGGCTGACGCTGTACAAGCGCCTGGCGAACTGCGAAACGGCGGATGCGCTCGACGCGATGCAGGAAGAGCTGATCGACCGCTTCGGCCTCGCGCCCGAACCGGCGCAGACGCTGCTCGAGTCTCACCGTCTGCGCATCGCCGCGCGCGCATTGGGCGTGGCGCGCATCGACGCCGGCGGCGATGCAATCCAGCTGCAGTTCATCGACAAACCGCCCCTGGACGGGGCGCGCATCCTGCAGTTGCTGCAGCGGCATCGCCACTGGAAGCTCTCGGGCCCGACCAAGCTCAGGGTGCAAACACCGAGCGAAGGCCTGGCGCCACGAGTGGGGACGGTGAAGGAATTGCTTGGCACCCTGCGCGGGGCGATGCAGCCGGCGCGCGCCCCGGGATCCGTCGCGACGACGGGCAAAGCATGAACCTGATAATCCAGGGCGCCGTGCTCGCAGATGACGAACTGAGGAAGATCGCGCAGCTGGCCGGCGCGCAGCACACGGAGCGCCTGGGCGCCGCGGCATGGCGGCTGATCGGCGCGCAACGACGACCCGGCGTCGCCGAGTACTGCGCCGGCGCCGGGCTCGACTACGGCTTCGTGCCGGAAGGCCGCAAGCTGGCGGACATGCGGCTGCTCGCGATCGACATGGACTCCACCCTTATCACCATCGAGTGCATAGATGAAGTCGCCGACCTGGCCGGGGTCAAGTCCGAGGTTTCGGCGATCACCGCCGCCGCGATGTCAGGCGACCTGGATTATGCGCAAAGCCTGCAGCGCCGCGTCCGCCTGTTGCGCGGCCTCGACCAGAGCGCCCTGGCGCGCGTGTACGATGAGCGCCTGCAGCTTTCACCCGGCGCGGAGATGCTGTTCGCCGCGGTACGCCGCGCCGGAGTGAAAACGCTATTGGTATCGGGCGGCTTCAGCTTCTTCACCGAACGCTTGAAGACCCGGCTCGGCCTGGACTACAGCATCTCCAACGTGCTCGAGATCGAAGACGGCCGTCTCAGCGGCCGGGTGATCGGGGACATCGTCGACGCGGAAGGCAAAGCGGCGAAGCTGCGTGCGCTGCGCGATGAGTTCGGGATGGCAAGAGCCGCAATCGTTGCCATAGGCGACGGCGCCAATGACCTTGCGATGATGGCCGAGGCCGGCGTGTCCATCGCCTACCGCGCGAAACCGGTGGTGCGGCTCAAGGCCGACTACGCGCTCGATCACGCCGGCCTGGACGGTGTACTGAATCTGTTTGGCTGAACGCGAGGAGATCAGCCGCCCGCAGGCAATGGCCTGGAATCATTCGGGACGTTGGCCTACCGGAGAATATGCGTGGCCGCCTTTACCACCACTGGGACGGGCTTTCCGATCTGCTGCGGATAAGGCAATAGCAGATCGATTGGCCTAAACGGCGGGCAGCGCGGGTTCCGCGCCCAAATAGTATGATTGAATCACACCGCGCTGAAAGGAGTGTCTCAAATGAGCAACGTCGTCAAGAAAACCATATCGCTCCCCGCTGATCTCGCGCGTCACACCGAAGAACTGGCGCGTGCGGAGGGCAAGACCTTGAGCGGAGTCATTCAGGACGCGCTGCGGCAGGCCGCGATCGAGCGACGCCTTCCGGAACTGCGGGGCATGCAGACTTACTGGAGCCGCATGGCCCGGGACAAAGGCATACTCACCGAAAGGGACCTCGATCGCTATCTGCGCGCATGAACCTGCGCAAGCGGGGCCAGGAGGCCTTGTACCCTGGCCCCGCCTTGGCGGGCTAACACGGGGTTTTGTAACCACATCTGAATGAAAAATTCCCGCATCTGTTCAGACTGAGCCAGACGGCTGAGCATCAGTTCCTGCGGGATTACCAGATGTGTGCGACCGTCAGATTCAGACATTCGGATCTTCTCCGCGCTTGATCTTCTCCAGGGCTGCAATATCGAGTTGATCCTTCGGGCGATTCGCAATGCGTTTCATGACCAGCAAATCGTCGATTGACGCTATCCACACGTTTCGGCCAAACAATTCGCCCGCTACTGCATTGGCCTTGAGCATGTCATACGGCACATCGGAACGCACCAGAACATCCACTACGCTGCCGCCGGCTTGCGGCTCCCTGAGAGCAAATGCCAACATGCCTTTTTCGCGATGCCACTGGTCGATCAGGCTGGCGTTTCGGAGCGAATCCATTGGAACTGGAATCACGGGCACCAAACCGTATCCTTGCGCCACGGCAATGAATCGAGAGAGATTCTCGTCGTTCATCGCCAGCACTAGGTCGATATCGAAAGTGGATCGCAAAAACCCATGCAACTGAACCGCCAGCCCTCCGACCAGCACATATTGGACTTGCTCGTCCGACAATGCCTGGAGCAGTTCGACGGTCTTCATGCGCGACACCGGCTGTGTGGTTGAACAATTTTAGCTTGCATGCTAGCCGCATATTCGATCGGGGTCAAAGAGAGACATCTACTTTGCCGGGAGTCATCCGCTTCGGCTATGCCAATTCCGGCGATCGGCGTGCTATGGACACCCGATGACGGGGCCGAACAATACCATCGGTTTTAGCGACGCGTCGATTCGGCGACAAAATCGCCAGCGATCCCTCTCGTATAATGGCTGTCGCATGAAGACCGAAGCCGCCGCTCCCGCCCATATGCCACTAGGATCAGAATCGTCACGATGAGCAAGCCGGACTCCGCGATGGGCAACGCCCATACCCCGATGATGCATGGGCGTAAAGCCCTCGGATTCATTGGGTTTCCGGGCGGCTGAAGCGACGACCTATACCGCGATCTACACTGAAACCCATACCGAAACAATCGATGGCTATTTGAGGTTGCCGTGCCCGTCTATCGCCACCGACGGCACGGGACGCAGCGGAATCGCGATCTCATAGCGCGTATGGCGCTGTTCGCCTGAACGTAGCAGTGCGTGCTTGGCGACCAGATCGGCAAGATCCCGCGTGGCCGTGGCTGGCGACGCGCCGGTGATGCTGGCGTACTTGCCGGCGCTCAAGGCCCCTTCAAAACCTTTCGGACCTTCGCGCAGCATGCGCAGGAGCGCTTTTTTCTGGCGTTCGTTGAGTT
>MERK01000036.1 GCA_001770575.1 Betaproteobacteria bacterium RIFCSPLOWO2_12_FULL_64_23 | reverse complement strand
AACTCGTTTCGCTGACCGGGCCGGCGATCGACAAGCTCCTCAATGGCAGCCCTTACTACGCCAAGGCGACGATCGCCGGCGGCCTGTATGCGGGCAACCCTGATCCGACGCAGACCTACGGCGTGCTGGCGACCTTCGTCTCGTCGAGCAAGGTTTCGGCGGATTCCGTGTACCAGGTGGTGAAGGCGGTGTTCGAGAATTTCGACGACTTCAAGAAGCTGCACCCGGCCTTCGCGCATCTCGATCCGAAGCGCATGATCAAGGACGGCCTGTCCGCCCCGCTGCATGACGGCGCGGTGAAATACTACAAAGAGAAGGGTTGGATGTAAGCTCGCTTAGCGGATCCAGGCCGGGCGCGCTGCGACCGGCCTGGATTTTGTCGGATTTGAGCTTCGAGCCGGCACACGGCCTCGTCTCCTTGCGCTAGAGGCTGCCCAGGAGGGGACATGGCCGACCAGAAAAAAGACACCACCGCACGTGATCAGGTCGACGTGCAGGAATTGGTGGCCGGATCCGATATGGGAGGTCGGGCGCCCACCGGCGCCGTTGCCAATGCCTTGATGGGCATCGCGCTCGTGTGGTCGCTGTTCCAGCTTTGGTACGCGTCGCCGCTGCCCTTCACATTCGGCATTCTCGTATTCAACGACACGGAGGCGCGCTCGATTCACTTCGCCTTCGCGATGTTCCTCGCCTTCGCCGCGTATCCGGCGTTCAAGCGCTCGCCTCGCGCCTACATTCCCGCCATCGACTGGGTGTTCGCCGCGGCAGGCGCGTTTTGCGCCGCTTACATCTTCCTGTTCTATATGCAGCTCTCGACGCGACCCGGGCAGCCGACGACCATGGATCTCGTCGTCGCGGCGGTCGGCATCGTGCTGCTGCTCGAGGCCGCGCGACGCGCGCTGGGACCGGCGATGACGATTGTCGCGATCGTGTTCCTCGTCTACGTCTTCGGCGGGCAGTACATGCCCGAGATGATCGCGCACAAGGGCGCCTCGCTCTCCAAGGGCATGTCGCACATGTGGCTCACCACCGAGGGCGTGTTCGGCATCGCGCTCGGGGTTTCCACGAGCTTCATTTTCCTCTTTGTCCTGTTCGGCTCACTGCTCGATCGCGCGGGCGCAGGCAATTATTTCATCAAATCCGCCTTCGCCCTGCTCGGCCACCTGCGCGGCGGCCCGGCCAAGGCCGCGGTGGTATCCTCTGCGGCCACCGGCATCATCTCGGGCTCCTCGATCGCCAATGTGGTGACGACCGGCACCTTCACGATTCCGCTGATGAAGCGGGTGGGCTACCGGCCCGATCAGGCCGCCGCGGTCGAAGTGTCGAGCTCGGTCAACGGTCAGCTGATGCCGCCGGTGATGGGCGCAGCGGCGTTTCTGATGGTCGAGTACGTCGGCATTCCCTACACCCAGGTAATCAAGCACGCCTTCCTGCCGGCGATCATCTCCTACATTGCGCTGTTCTACATCGTGCACCTCGAGGCGCTGAAGGCGAACCTCTCGGGCCTGCCGCGCCGCGGCCAGTCGACGTTTGCCCAGCGCACCGTCTCGTTCCTGATGACCGTCAGTGGTCTCGTCGTGCTCTCGGGAATCGTCTACTGGGGAATCGGCTGGATCAAGGACGTGTTTCCCGCCGGGGCGATCTATATCATCGGCGTCGGCCTGATCGCCACCTACATCGGCCTGGTGTGGTTCGGCGCGCGCCAACCGGTGCTCGAGCTCGATGATCCCGACGCGCCGGTGTTCGAACTTCCCGAAACCGGGCCGACACTGAAATCCGGCTTGCATTACCTGCTGTCCGTCGTTGTGCTGATCTGGTGCCTGATGGTCGAGCAGCTCTCGCCGGGACTCTCGGCGTTCTGGGCGACGCTGTTCATGATCGTGGTGATGATTACGCAGCGTCCGCTGATGGTCTATTTTCGCGGCAAGGGTGAAATGGCTGCCTCGGTGATGCAAGGCTTTCGCGAATTGCTCGACGGACTGGTCGCCGGTGCGCGCAACATGATCGGCATCGGTGTCGCGACTGCGGCCGCCGGCATCATCGTCGGCACCGTGTCGCTCACCGGCATCGGTTTGGTGATGACCGAGATCGTCGAACTGGTCTCGGGCGGCAACCTGATGATCATGTTGGTTCTGGTCGCGGTGATCAGCCTGATCCTCGGCATGGGCCTGCCGACCACGGCCAACTACATCGTCGTGTCGACCTTGATGGCTCCCGTAGTGGTAGAACTCGGCGCGCAGGGCGGCTTGCTGGTGCCGCTGATCGCGGTGCACATGTTCGTGTTCTATTTCGGTCTGATGGCCGATGTTACGCCGCCGGTGGGCCTCGCCTCGTTCGCCGCAGCGGCGATCGCGCGCACCGACCCGATCAAGACCGGCATTACCGCGTTTTTCTACAGCCTGCGAACCGCGGTGCTGCCTTTCCTGTTCATTTTCAATACGCAGTTGCTGCTGATCGGCATAGACAGCATCCCGCACCTGGTAATGACGGTAGTCAGCGCAACCGTGGGCATGCTGATTTTCGCCGCGGCGACACAGGGGTACTTTTTGGTGCGCACACGCTGGTTCGAAACTATCGCGCTGTTCCTGATCACCTTCACGCTGTTCCGGCCGGGTTATTGGTGGGACATGGTTTATCCACCCCACGTTGAGGCCTCGGCGACCGAGATCATGAAAGTGATCGAGGCAAAACCGGCTGACGACCGGTTGCGAATGTGGGTAGAAGGCCAGACGATTGAAGGCAAGAACGTCAAGAAAGGCGTGCTGCTGCCGCTCGGGCCGAAAGCGCCGGCGCGCGACCGGCTGAAGGGGATCGGCCTAACACTGATACCGCTGGGCACCGACGTAACCGTCGGACAGGTGCAATTCGGCAGCCAGTCCGAAAAACTCGGCCTGGAGCCCGGATTCAAGATCGCCGCAATCGAACTCGAGGCGGAGCGCCCGAATAAGGAGTGGCTGTTCCTGCCGGCGCTTCTGCTGCTGGCGATTATCATCCTGCTGCAGCGCGCGCGTCTGCCAGCCGCAGTGCAGCGACCCGCCGCCAAAGCCGGTTGAGCCGCGCTTAGCGAAACAGCGCGGCCCGCGGCTATTACCGAGCTGCCGCGGGCTTCCATCGGCAGGTGTGTTGCATAACAGCGATCAAGGAGGCCGCAGTGAGTTTCGAGACCATTGTGTACGAGATGAAAGACGGTGTTGCGGAGATCCGCCTAAACCGCCCGCACCGGCTGAACGCCGTGACGCAGCAGTTGTACGACGAACTGAATGCGGCGCTGGGCGCGGCCGAGGCCGATCGCGACGCGCGTGTCGTGTTGCTCACCGGCGAGGGCCGCACTTTCTGTGTCGGTGCCGACCTGAAGGAGCACAAGGCGGGGCGTACGGCGTTTGACCGCCGCCAGTATCTGCAGGGCGAACAGCGCGTTTGCAAGCGGCTGTTGCAGTTGCAGCGGCCGGTGGTGGCCGCAGTCAACGGCTATGCGCTCGGCGCGGGGGCCGAGCTGGCCATTGCATCGGACTTCCTGTTGATGGCGGAGAGCGCGCAAATCGGTCTGCCCGAGATCAGCCTGGGCAATTTTCTCGGCGGCGGCGTCACGGCGTTGCTGCCGCGGCTGGTTGGCCTCGCGAAGGCGCGCGAACTGGTGTTCCTCGGCGAGCGCATCAACGGCGCGGAGGCGGTGCGCATCGGTCTGGCTAACCGTACGTTTCCGGATACCGGCTTTCTCGATGCGGCACGCGAGTTTGCACGGCGCGTGGCCACCAAGGCCCCGTTGTCGATGCAGTTGGCCAAGGAGCAGCTCAATTTTGCCGCGGAGCGAACGCTGGACGCGGTGCTTGCCGCCGAGCTCGAAGGCATGACCTTCGTCGGCACCACGAAGGATTGGCAGGAAGGCGTGGATGCGTTCGCCGAGAAGCGCGCGCCGGTGTTCAAGGGCGAGTGAACGTGAATGCGCTCCACCCGATTTTCTATCCCGGCTCGATTGCCGTCGTCGGCGCGTCCAAGGATCCGACCAAGCGCGGTTTTCGTTCGATTGAGAAACTGCTGGAGGACGGTTTCAAGGGTGCCATCTACCCGGTCAATCCCAAGGAGGCCGAGATCCTGGGTCAGCGCGCGTTTGCGTCCCTGGCCGACATTCCGGGGAGCGTGGACCTGGCGCTGATCTGCACCCCCGCCAAGACGCTGCCCGGCGTGATCGCCCAATGCGGCGCCAAGGGCGTCAAGGGCGCCGTGGTGCTTGCCGGTGGTTTTGCCGAGGCCGGCGCGGAAGGCCGCCAACTGCAACAGCAGATGGTCGACGAGGCGATCAGGCAGGGCGTGCGCATCATCGGACCCAATACCTCAGGCATGTTCAACACCCATGCCGCCTGCAACATCGTCGGCTTCTCGCATCTGAAGCCCGGGGGCATCGGCCTGCTGTCGCAGTCGGGCAACATGGCCCTGTCGCTGGTCACCGAAGCGCAGGCGAACGGGCATGTCGGCTTGTCAACATATGTCGGCATCGGCAACGAAGCGGACATACGCTTCCACGAGTACCTGGAATATTTTCGGGACGACACGAACACCAGCGTCGTGATCGCCTACGTCGAGGGCATGAGGGACGGCCGGCGCTTTCTCGAGACTTTGCGGCGCATGACGCGCGAAAAACCCGTGGTGATCTACAAGTCCGGCCGCACCAGCGCCGGCCGCAGTTCGGCCCAGTCGCACACCGGCGCGCTGGCCGGCGATTATGCGGTGAGCGCAGGCGTGCTGAAACAAGCCGGCGCCATCCTGGCGCACAAATCCGACGAGATTCTTGCGCTCGCCGAGGCGCTGTCGCTGCTCGGGCCGATGGCGTCGCGCCGCGTCGCCGTGCTCGCTGATGGGGGCGGTCACGCCACCATAGCCGCCGACGCGCTGACCGAACATGGCCTGATGCTGGCGCAGTTGGGCGAGGGCACGCGCAAGGGACTGGCTGCGATCCTTCCTGCCTCAGCCGCGGTGGTAAATCCAGTGGATGTGGCCGGCGGCACCGATTCGAACCCGGCGGTGTTCGCCGATTGTGCGCGCATTCTGCTTGCCGATGCCGGCGTGGACGCGCTGCTGGTCACGGGCCTGTTCGGTGGTTATGGCGTGCGCTTTTCACAGACCCTGACGCCGATCGAAATGCAGACCTCCGAGCGCATTGCCAAGCTGCACCAGGAGTTCGGCAAGCCGGTGCTGGTGCACAGTCTTTACGGCAGCCTGTATGCCGACCTGCGGCCGCGGCCGCTGGCGCTGATTCGAGAGCAGGGGATCCCTGTCTACGATTCGCTGGAACGCGCCGTGCGCTGCCTGCAGGCGCTGGCCGAGTTCGGCGAGGCACGCCGTCGTCCGGCCGTTTCCGGCGATGCGCAAGGCGCGCGCTCCAAAGGCTTCGAGAAAGTGCTGGCTGTTTGTCGCCGCGAGCGTCGCACCGTGGTGCTCGAACATGAAGCGCGACTAGCGCTTGAACAGGCCGGCGTCAAGACGGCCGCTAGTGCTCTGGTCGCGGCCGATGCCGATGAAGCCGTGACCGCATTCAAGACACTGGGCAGCGTGCCGGTGGCGATGAAGGTGGTGTCGGTGGACATCATCCACAAGACCGACGCGGGCGGGGTGAAACTCAACCTCGCCGACGAGCCGGGCGTGCGCGACGCATTTGCCGAGATCGTCGCCGGTGCGCGGCGCTACAGCCAGCAGCACCACGGCAGGGCGCCCGACATCACCGGCGTCCTCGTTACCCCGATGGCTCCCAAGGGCGGCGTCGAAATCATCATCGGCGTGGTGCATGACCCCAGCTACGGCCCGGTACTGATGTTCGGCCTGGGCGGCGTCCTGGTCGAAGTGCTCAAGGACGTGGTGTTCCGTTCCCTGCCGCTGACCGAGGCCGACGCGCGCTCGATGCTCGAAGAGATTCGCGCGAGCAAGATCCTTGATGGCGTGCGCGGTGCGTTGCCGACCGATAAGGATGCGCTGGTGCGGCTGATGCTCGGCATCTCGGCGCTATGCACGGCGTTTCCGGAGATCGCGGAACTCGACCTGAACCCGGTTCTGGCCTATCCCGAGGGCGTGGGCATACTCGACGTGCGCATTCTGCTTGAGGACGACGACTGAAGCGGACGCATTGCAGCGCGGCCGATCGGAAAAGAAAGCCGCCTGGTTACTTGATGGGCAGCGATTCCTCGACCAGCGCCGCCAGATAGCCGGCGCCGAGCGGAATCACGTCGTCGTTGAAATCGTAGCCCGGATTGTGCAGGAAGCAGCCCAGCGGGCCGCCGCCCTGGCCAAGCCAGGCGTAGGCGCCCGGCCGCGCCTGCAGCATATACGAAAAATCTTCTCCGCCCATGGTCGGCTCGCCGTCGGTCTGGACGTTGTCCTTGCCGAAGATTTTCTCGCCGACCTTCGCCGCAAACAGGGCCTCGCGCTCGGTATTGACCGTGGCGGGATAGCCGCGCCGATAGTCGATCTCGGCCGTTCCGCCAAAAGCCGCGGCCACATTGGTGACGATCTCGCGCACGCGCTGCTCGGCCAGAACGCGTGTCTCCGGGCGGAAGGTGCGCACCGTGCCGATCAGCCTGACCGCGTCGGGAATGACGTTAAAGGCGCCCAACTGGCTGGTCTCCATCGAGCACACGCTCACCACCACCGAATCGACGGGACTGACGTTGCGGCTGGCGATGGTCTGTAGCGCCGTGATGATGTGCGCGCTGATCACTACGGGGTCGACCGCGAGGTGCGGCAATGCGCCGTGGCCGCCCTTGCCGCGAACGCCGATCTGGATTTCGTCGGTTGCGGCAGTGATCGGGCCGGGGCGCACGCCCATCTTCCCCGGCGGCAGCAGCGGCCAGTTGTGCAGCGCGTAGATTTCGTCGGCCGGGAACCGGTCGAACAGACCTTCCTCGACCATGACCCGGCCGCCACCGCCGCCTTCTTCGGCCGGCTGGAAGATGAGATAGGCGGTGCCGTCGAAATTGCGCGTTTCGGCGAGATATCTGCCCGCGCCGAGCAGCATGGTGGTGTGGCCGTCGTGTCCGCAGGCATGCATGCAGCCTGGATGCAGCGACTTGTAGGGCGGGTTGCCGTTCTCGTGCATCGGCAGGCAATCCATGTCGGCGCGCAGTCCGATCGCGCGGCCGCTCGTTGACTTGTGCCCCTTGATCACCCCCACCAGACCGGTCTTGGCGATGCCGCGATGGACCTCGATGCCCCAGCTTTGGAGCTTGGCGGCGACCAGATCGGAAGTGCGTTGCTCGTTGAAGCCGAGCTCGGGGTGGGCGTGGATGTCCCGGCGCACATCGGTCAGTTCCCTGTGGAACGTGCGTATGTGCTCCACCGGGCTATCGAACTTGAGCGGTGCGTTCATCAATTTCTCCTAAGCCAGAACCAAACAAAGTGTCTCCGCTGGGGGAAAAGCTCTTATCCCGCGAACGAGGGCGCAAGTATCCACGGCATCGAGGCTGCGGTCAAACGCCCGCTGTGATCCCCCAAACCGCGATTCCTCGCGGCATGTCCGCCTCCGTCTCCGGCGCGCCCGATCCCGTAACGGGGAGTCGCCCGGGGTGGAGTTCGCTGCGCTGCCCTCGATTAACCGTCAATGGAGCGGGTCTGGCCGGAGATGGGGTGTCGGTTTCATCCATTTGGTCTATGGACGGCATCACCACCGTCGGTATAACCTACCTTAGCCACCGGCTATGACATACAACGACTGTGACTCAATTGTGACCAAACGACAGGAACTTGAGGCCGACCTCGCCAAGGCTGAGGTCCATCGAGAATATCTTGAAGCCGCCCTCGCCGAGGCCAAGGCCGCGCTGCTCAATACAGTGACTGATGCGTCCAAGATCGACGCAAACCGGGACGAGGTGAACGCCAAGGTCGACAAGGCACGCGCCCGCTGCCGCCAGTTACGTGCCGCTCTCGTCGAATTGGACCATGCAGAAGGATCTAAAACTCGATCGCATGAACGGATGGACACCCTGATCGGGCAATCCGAGGAACTCTCAAAACAAGAGCTTACCGCGAGTCCGCCTTCGCTACAGTCACGCGACCACGCTGTTCGCGGTAAGAACAAGGGATCACAAGATGAATCCGGAAAAGAGCCTGGTCCCAAAGTTGCGCTCGCAAGGTCAACACTCATACGCCAGGCCATCGAATTGTCTTGCCTGGTATTTGCGTATCTTCTATATTTCCACATTGACGTTCAGCTTCAAATCGTGACAATGCCATCGGTATTTGGATGAGCACACCGGTAGAGATTTACGCATTGCTTCAATAGCGGACCGGGACGCGACGACGCCCCAGAGGTGAACCACTCCC
>MERK01000035.1:96-16930 GCA_001770575.1 Betaproteobacteria bacterium RIFCSPLOWO2_12_FULL_64_23 | reverse complement strand
AACGCCCCTTGGCCGCACGGGCGAAGTCAAAGCCATTGCGCCGCTCCTGAGTTTGTCGTAGATTGCCCGTTAGTTAATCCGCAAAAAAGGAGTCTGAAGTGAACATACTCGCGATTATGCGCGCCTTGGGAGCCAGCACAGGTTCATTGAGCATGCATCGGCCCGCCAGTTTAGGGTTGCCCGGCGGATTGATTTTTCTGTCCCTAGATAGGTCACGAGCCGTTCATCCGGTTCGGCTATACTCGCGCTGTCCGATCGAAACCCACAAGGAGAAAATTTCAATGAAAATCAAGATACTTGCCATCGCATTGCTGACCATCGGCTTGACCAGCACAAACGCCCAGGCGCAGACCGAAATCCAGTGGTGGCATTCGATGGGCGGCGCGCTGGGCGAGGCGCTCAATGGCCTGGCCAACAAGTTCAACGCCAGCCAGAAGGACTACAAGGTCGTCGCGACCTTCAAAGGATCCTATCCCGAATCCATGACCGCAGCGATCGCCGCGTTCCGCGCTGGCAGCGGGCCAAACCTGCTGCAGGTGTTCGAGGTCGGCAACGCAACCATGATGGCGGCCAAGGGCGCGATCGTGCCCGTGGCCACCGTGATGGCGGACGCCAAGGAACCGTTCAATCCGAAGGCCTATCTGCCGACGGTGACCGGTTACTACTCAGACGTAAAGGGCAACTTGCTGTCATTCCCCTTCAACAGCTCGACGGTGATGTTCTACATCAACAAGGATGCGTTCAAGAAGGCGGGGCTCGACCCGAACAAGGCGCCCAAGACCTGGAAGGAAGTGCTCGCCGCCGCGGAGAAGCTCAAGGCCTCCGGCCAACAGTGCGTCTATACCACCAGCTGGCCGTCGTGGATGCACATCGAGAACTTCAGCGCCTGGCACAACGTGCCGATCGGTACCAAGCAGAACGGCATGGGCGGATTAGATACGGTGTTCACCATTAATTCTCCTCTGCATGTGCGCCACATCGCGATGCTCGGCGACATGTCGAAGAAAGGCCTCTTCACCTACGCCGGCCGCACCAACCAGGGCGACGCCAAATTCTCCAGCGGCGAGTGCGCCATGTTCAGCGGCAGCGCCGGTGCGCAGGCGGGGATCAAGAAGGCGGCCAAGTTCGATTGGTCGATCAACTTCATTCCCTACCATGACGATGTCAAGGGCGCGCCGCAGAATTCGATCATCGGCGGTGCCTCGGTCTGGGTGATGGGCGGCAAGAAGCCCGCCGAGTACAAAGGCGTCGCCAAGTTCCTCGCTTTCCTGTCGCAACCGGAGATCCAGATGGAATGGCACACCGGTACCGGCTACGTGCCTATCACGCAGGCATCTTACGAGTTGACGCGCAAATCCGGCTTCTATGACAAGAACCCGGGCGCCGACATGCCGGTGAAGCAACTAACCAACAAGGCGCCGACCGAGAATTCCAAGGGCCTGCGCTTCGGCAATTTTGTGCAGGGGCGCACGGTGATCGAGGAGGAACTGGAGGAAGTGTTCGCCGGCAAGAAGGACGCCAAGACTGCGCTTGACGATGCGGTCAAGCGCGGCAACGAGATCCTGCGCCAATTCGAGGCCGCGAACAAGTAGCCGTCTGAGGAAATAGGGCGCTTCGGCGCCCTTTTCTTTTCATGGAAAAGCGCGTCGTCTTCCGCTCTGCGTGGCTGCCCTATGCGCTGGTGGCCCCGCAGATCGCGATTACGCTGGTGTTCTTCTTCTGGCCGGCGGTGCAGGCGGTCTGGTATTCGTTCCAGCTGCAGGACGCCTTTGGCCTGAAGACCCAGTTCGTCGGGCTGCTGAACTTTGCCCACTTGTTCAGGGACGGCAACTACCTCGCCTCGTTCAAGACCACCGCGGTGTTCAGCGTGGCTGTCGCCGGCGCCGGCATTTCGATTTCGCTGCTCCTCGCGACCATGGCCGACCGCGTGTTGCGCGGCGCGATGGCCTACAAGACGCTGCTGATCTGGCCCTACGCGGTCGCGCCGGCGATTGCCGGCGTGCTGTGGGCGTTCCTGTTCGCGCCTTCGATCGGCATCGTGACCTACGTCTTGAAGGGCTGGGGAGTCGACTGGAACTGGATCCTCAAGGGCGACCAGGCGATGCTGCTGGTGGTCATCGCCTCGGTGTGGAAGGAGATTTCCTACAACTTCCTGTTCTTCCTCGCCGGTCTGCAGTCGATCCCGAAACCGCTGATCGAAGCGGCGGCGATCGACGGCGCGGGCCCGGCGCGGCGCTTCTGGACCATCGTCTTCCCGCTGCTCTCGCCCACCACTTTTTTCCTGCTGGTGGTGAATATCGTCTACGCTTTCTTCGACACCTTCGGCGTGATCGATGCCACCACCCAGGGCGGGCCGGGGCAGGCGACCAATATCCTGGTCTACAAGGTATACCACGATGGCATCAAGGCGGCGGACTTCGGCGGTTCCTCGGCGCAGTCGGTGATCCTGATGTTCATTGTC
This sequence comes from Betaproteobacteria bacterium RIFCSPLOWO2_12_FULL_64_23, assembly GCA_001770575.1. GTDB lineage: Bacteria > Pseudomonadota > Gammaproteobacteria > Burkholderiales > SG8-39 > 2-12-FULL-64-23. Next base: position 14,469 of record MERK01000035.1, on the reverse strand, counting down.
ATCGCGCTGACGGTGGTCCAGTTTCGCTACATTGAAAAGAAAGTGGAGTACTGATGGTCGAGAACCGTCCGTGGTTGACCTTCTTCTCGCACGCGGTGCTGATCCTCGGCGTGATCGCCGTCGCGTTTCCGCTCTACGTCACCTTCGTCGCATCGACGCTGACGCTGGAGCAGATCATGCAGGTGCCGATGCAGCTCACGCCCGGCGACCAACTGGTCGAGAACTACTCGCAGGTGCTCAGCGGCGGCTCCACCAAGGGCTCCAAGGCGGCGGTGTCGCAGATGCTGTTCAACAGCCTGGTGATGGCGCTGGTGATTCCGCTGGGCAAGATGGCGATTTCGGTGATTTCCGCGTTTGCCATCGTCTACTTCCGCTTCCCGCTGCGCATGTTCTTTTTCTGGATGATTTTCGTCACCCTGATGCTGCCGGTGGAAGTGCGCATCCTCCCCACCTACAAGGTGATCGCCGACCTGGGGATGCTCAACACCTACGCCGGCCTGACGGTGCCGCTGATCGCCTCGGCCACGGCCACCTTCCTGTTCCGCCAGTTCTTCATGACCATCCCGGACGAACTGGCCGAGGCGGCGCGCGTGGACGGCGCCTCGCCGATGCGCTTTTTCTGGGACGTGGTGCTGCCGCTGTCGAAGACCATCATGGCGGCCCTGTTCGTGATCCAGTTCATCTACGGCTGGAACCAGTACCTGTGGCCGCTGCTGATCACGACCGACGAATCCATGTACACCACCGTGATCGGCATCAAGCGCATGATCGTCGGCAGCGATTCGGCCAACGAATGGAACCTGATCATGGCGACTGCGATCCTGGCGATGCTGCCGCCCGCGCTGGTGGTGATGCTGATGCAGAAATGGTTCGTGAAGGGCCTCGTGGAGACCGAAAAATAATGGCTGCCGTATCGTTGCGGGACGTGCGCAAGAGCTATACGCCGGAACTGCAGGTGATCCACGGCGTATCGATGGAGATCAAGGATGGCGAGTTCATCGTCATCCTCGGGCCTTCGGGCTGCGGCAAGTCCACGCTGCTGCGGATGGTGGCCGGGCTGGAGACGATCACTTCGGGGGAAATCGCGATCGGCGACCGCGTGGTCAACAACCTGGAACCCAAGGACCGCGACATCGCCATGGTGTTCCAGAACTACGCCCTCTATCCGCACATGAGCGTGTACGACAACATGGCCTACGGGCTGCGCATCCGGGGGCTCTCAAAGGACGAAATCTCGGTAAGAGTAAAGAAAGCGGCGGACATCCTGGAACTCGACAAATACCTGGCGCGCCGGCCGCGTGAGCTCTCCGGCGGCCAGCGCCAGCGTGTTGCCATGGGCCGCGCCATCGTGCGCGAGCCGCAGGTGTTCCTGTTCGACGAACCGTTGTCGAATCTGGACGCCAAGCTGCGCGTGCAGATGCGTGCCGAGCTGCAGGCGCTGCACCGGCGCCTGGGGACCACGAGCCTGTTCGTCACCCATGACCAGGTCGAGGCGATGACGCTCGCCCAGCGCATGATCGTAATCAATGCCGGTCGCGCCGAGCAGATTGGCGCGCCGCTGGAGATCTATGCCAGACCGGCCACGGTCTTCGTCGCCAGCTTCATCGGTTCGCCGCCGATGAACCTGATCCCGCGCGATAGCAAGCTGCTCGGCATCCGCCCGGAGCACCTGGAACCCTGCGCCGCGTCCGCTGCCATGCTCACCATCGATGTCGATCTGATCGAGCCGCTGGGCGCCGATATCCTCGTCTATGGACACATTGGCGACCGCGACAGCGTGCGCGTGGCGGCGCGCCTGCCCGCCAACGCGCTGGTGCAAGCGGGAAAACTCGCGCTGCGCTACGACCTGGCGAACGTACACTGGTTCGATCCGCAGAGCGGCCGCCGGATCGAGGCATAGGAAATCCGCGGACACGCTGTGCTCCGTCGAGTCGGTTCTTGCCATGGGGTCCTAGTACGATGACACATTGATATCGAAGCATGTCTGCCTTGTAGTCGTGGGAGCGAGCTTGTGCCCCGAAGGAAATCCCCTTGGGGGACTCGCGAATTCGATGATTCGCGAGCAAGCTCGCTCCCACGCCCAACGCAAGCCCTCTTGGGGGACAAAGCGGTGCGTCGGAAGTGAAGGTTACTCGCCATATTGTTTCGCAACTAAGATGTCGTCGTACTAGCTATCTTCCTCGATGGCGTCGCCGTTGCGGCGGCCGAACTGCAGGTAGAGCAGCGCCGCGCCCCAGGCGTAGGCGGCGAGCATCACGGCGAGGCCCAGCCCGTGCGCAAGCGCCGCGATCCGATGGGCGTGCTTGATCAGCCCGAGGTCGCCGAGGATGTTCTGCCAGTCGTGGCCGTCCGACTCGGCGCCGGTTTTGCCGCCGAGCAGCATCATTTTCGGATCGAACGCGTCCCAGATATAGGGCGCGACGTCGATGATGGACACCGCGGCCCACCACAGCATGAGCGAGGCGGCGAAATTGTCGCGCCGGCTGCCGCCCAGACCGAAGACAAAAGCGCCCATCAGGACGAGCGGCAGCAGGACCTGAAACAGGCTGCCGCCGAGTACGCTCATGAAGCGGCCGAAGGGAATGAACAGCAGGTGCCCCGCCTCGTGGATCGGCAGCAGCATGAGATGCATGAAAGAGTTCATGATGTCGGCCGCGCCGACGTCCATCGCATACAGGCGCCAGCCCCAGACAAGAAAGAACGCGTAGGCGGCGCAGCGGCCGTAGAAGCCGAGGCTCTCGACGCGCGCCGGCACGTAAAGCAGCATGGCGAGCGGCCCCGGACGATGCGGCGCGGACTCGGCAACCGGCTCACGCGCAGGCTTGCGCTGCCGCGCCTGCAGGTATTTGGCGAAAATCAGCCCGCACGAGGGACAGGCCGCGCTCGACTCCGGCTCACCTGGTCTGCGCGCACAGCCGCATTTTGGGCATTTCTGCAACACCTTGTCCCGCTCTCCGCCGCGATGCGCTGCTCAAGCGAGCAGCTTTCCGCTAAACTACCATCTTTCGCCCTGCTTTGAAGGAGCTGGCAATAATGTCGATGGCGGACCGCGACGGATACATCTGGTACGACGGCAAGCTGGTGCCCTGGCGCTCGGCCACCACCCACGTGCTCACCCACTCGCTGCACTACGGGCTGGCGGTATTCGAGGGCATACGCGCCTACAACACCGTGGACGGCACTGCCGTATTCCGCCTGCCGGAGCACATCGACCGCCTGTACAACTCGGCGCATATCTACATGATGAAAATCCCCTACACCAAGGAGACCATCATCGAAGCGCACAAGGAAGTGGTGCGCGCGAACAAGCTCGCCGAATGCTACCTGCGCCCGATCGCGTTCTACGGCTCGGAGAAAATGGGCGTATCCCCTAAAGGCGCGACGGTCCACGTCGCCATCGCCGCCTGGCCCTGGGGCGCCTACCTCGGCGCCGAGGCCCTGGAGAAGGGCATCCGCGTCAAGACCTCGTCGTTCGCGCGCCATCACGTGAACGTGTCGATGTGCCGCGCCAAGTATTCAGGCACCTACGCCAACTCCATCCTGGCAAGCCAGGAAGCGCTCGATCACGGCTACGACGAAGGTCTGCTGCTCGACGTCGACGGCTTCGTCGCCGAAGGCCCGGGCGAGAACCTGTTCATCGTCAAGAACGGCCACATCTACGAGCCGGAACTGACCTCGGCGCTGATGGGCATCACGCGCGACAGCGTGATCGCGCTCGCCGCCGACCTCGGCTACACGGTCACGCCGCGGCGCATCACCCGCGACGACCTGTACATCGCCGACGAGGTCTTTTTCACCGGCACCGCAGCCGAAGTGACGCCCATTCGCGAAGTCGACGGGCGTGTCATCGGCGCCGGCCGCCGCGGCCCCATCACCGCCAAGCTGCAAAGAGCCTTCTTCCAGGTGGTCAAGGGCAAGGACAAGCGGCACAAGCACTGGCTCGCGCCCGTTGCCGCAGGCAAGGCTAAATCGGCCGCAGGCAAGCCCAAACCTGCCGCGGCCAAGCCGCCCAAAGAAGGGAAACGCTGATGTCCGCCGCTGCGCAACAGCAACAACGCAGCGTCGAGGTCACACAGCAGGACCTGCCTCTGCACTGCCCCACGCCCTCGACCCCGGTGTGGAACATGCATCCGCGCGTGTTCCTCGACGTGGCGAAGGCGGGGGAACTGCTCTGCCCTTACTGCGGCACGCGTTACGTGTACAAAGGCGCGCCTCCCAAGGGGCACTAGAAACGCGAGTGCGATCAGCGGGAAAGCCCGCGCCGGCCTCACTTTCGCGCGCTGCATTCCGCACTCATCGTTAGGCATCCGCCCATGCCGCGCATCCTCATCGTCGCCCCGTCCTGGATCGGCGACACACTGCTCGCCCAGCCCTTGCTGCGCCGCCTGCATGACAAGCCCGGCCGCGTCGCCATAGACGCGCTCGCTCCGCCCTGGTGCGGCCCGCTGCTCGAGCGCATGCCCGAGATCGACGAAGTGATCGCCTCGCCGTTCACGCACGGCGAGCTGAAGCTGCGCGCGCGCTGGAAGCTCGGACGCGAGTTGGCAAAGCGAAACTACGACCAGGCCGTCGTCCTTCCCAACAGCTTCAAGTCGGCGCTGATCCCATTTTTCGCCGACATCCCGCTGCGCGCTGGCTACGCCGGCGAGTTTCGCTACGGCCTGCTGAATCTGGTGCATAAGCTCGACCGGGCGAGGTTACCGCTGATGGCCGAGCGCTACGCCCAGCTCGCGGAAAAACCGGGCGCGGAATTGCCGCGTCCGCTGCCAGCGGTGCGGCTGCAGGTCGATCCGGTCAACACCGCGCGCACCACCGCGCGCCTCGACCTGGACCGCTCGCGCCCGATCGCCGTGTTCTGTCCCGGGGCGGAATACGGACCGGCGAAGCGCTGGCCGGCGCGGCATTTCGCCGCGCTCGCGCGCGAACTGGCCGGGCGCGGCTACGCCATCTGGCTGATCGGTTCGGGCAAGGATGCGGAGATCGGCGAGGACATCCGCGCGCAGTCGGGCGCGGTGTGCGAAAACCTGTGCGGCCAGACCGACCTCGCCGCGGCGGTCGACCTCATATCCTGCGCCAAACTGGTGGTGAGCAACGACTCCGGCCTGATGCACGTCGCCGCGGCGCTGGGCAAGCCGCTCATCGCGTTGTACGGATCATCCAGCCCCGCGCACACCCCGCCGCTGTCGCTGTCGTCGCAACCTGGATTGGCGCGCATCGCCAACATCGACATGGAATGCAGCCCCTGTTTTGCACGCGCGTGCCCGCTGGGGCATTTCAAGTGCATGAACGATCTTGCGCCGGCGCGGGTGCTCGCCGAAATCGACGCGCTACACGAGCCGGCCGGCGCCGGCGATTGACCTGCCCGAGGGCCGGCGACCCTGCGTTCGCGGATCATGCCCTGCCACTGCGGGAAAAAGTGAAGCCGGCCGGTAAGCCGGGTTCTGTTACGGGGATTGCTCCCTATGACGGTCATTCCTCTAGGCCCTGGGTTACCCCAGGGCTCCAGCCACCTACCCGCGGACTTGAGCGAGCCACTCACAGCACGCCAGGCCTGCGCGTGCAGCATCCGCCTATTTGGTGTTGCTCCGGGTGGAGGTTGCCGCGTTTCACCCGCCGCCGCTTCTTGTGCGACAAACTCGCGGCTTGCGCCGCTCGTTGGTCGCGAAGCTGCAGCGACTCGTCTCTGTGGCCCTGTTCCTCGTCTTCGCCAAAGGCAAGCCTTCGACTAGTACGTACGGCCGTTAGCCGTCACCCTGCTCTGTGGAGCCCGGACTTTCCTCTCCGTACCCGAGAGGGTACGCAGCGACCGCCTGGCCAGCTTCACATAGGGATTTTAGCACTTGCGGCCGCGCGCTCCCCGCGGGCGGGATGCGGGCTACTTCTTGCGGCGCTTGCGCGGCGCTTCGCTCTCGTCCCGGCGCGGCGGCGCGCTCTGCGGCTCCTCGGCCTGCACGCGCCCGGGGCGGAAGTGCCGGGTATCGTCGTAATAGCGCTCGTCTTCGCTGTCCGCGGTCCAGCCGGGAATGCCCAGCACCGGCAACGGCGCATAGGCCTCGGTCGCGGCGAGCGCCTTCGGCTCGCCGAAATATTTTGCCAGGCGCGCATCGAGCGTGGCGAGCTGCTGCGCCAGCGGCCGCTCGAGTTCGCGCGCGGGAACGTCGAAAATCACGGTCTTGGCAGTGATGCCCTTATAAGGCTGCAGGGCTTTCTCGTAAATCGAGTGCCCGAACACGTAAAAGCGCATCGTCTCGACGACCTCCGCCCGGCGCTGCCAGAACAGCTCCTTCCAGCGGAACTCGCGCAACAGCGAACCGAGTTCGGCTTCGCTGCTGACCACGATCACGCCGCCTTCGTCGAACAGGGTGAGCACATCGCGCGGCGTGCCGCGCAAGCCCTCGCCCTGGCGCGCAAGCATCTCGCGGTAATGGTGGCGGTTGATCGCCGCTTTGGTCCGCGGAAACGTAATCCACACCAGGGCATTGAACAGGTCATGCCAGTTGCGGCTGCGGGTCAGCACCTTGCCGCGGGCATAGACCCGGGTTTCGTAGGGCTCGTCGGTCTTGGCTTCCTGCGGCACGAACTCCACCGGTACGCCGCCGCCGCTGACCACCTCGTGCTCGTCGCATATCCGGTTCAGCTGCGCGAGCGTCGGAAAATGGTCCTCCGGCAATTGCTCGATCAGCGGGGCGAGCGTGGCGAAGGCGGGCGAGGCGAGGAGTTCCCACCGGTTCCAGACAGGGGGAGCAGCGGTGGCCATGGCGATCGCTCCGGCTATCGCAGGCGCCAGGCGAGCGGCTCGCCGGCGCGCAACGGCACCAGCTCGTCTTCGCCCAGGGCAATTGAGGATTGCACCTGCCAGCGCTCGCGCCACAGGGTGATTTTTCCGGTGTTGCGCGGCAGGCGGTAAAAATCCGCGCCGTGGAAACTGGCGAAGGCCTCGAATTTGTCCAGCGCGCCGGCCGCCTCGAACGCCTCGGCATAGAGTTCGATCGCCGCGTGCGCAGTGTAGATGCCCGCATGGCCGCACGCCGCTTCCTTGTCGCGGCGCGCGTGCGGCGCGCTGTCGGTGCCGAGGAAGAACTTGGGGCTGCCGCCGGTCGCGGCCTGCACCAGTGCCCGGCGGTGCGCCTCGCGTTTGAGCAACGGCAGGCAGTAGTGATGCGCGCGGATGCCGCCTGCGAACATCGCATTGCGGTTCAGCAGCAGGTGATGCGCGGTGATGCTGCCGGCGACGTTGGCAGGGGCCGCAGCCACGTACTGGACCGCCTCGCGCGTGCTGACGTGCTCGAGCACCAGCCGCAAGCCGGCAAAGCGCTGCGTGATCTGCGGCAGCACCGTGTCGATGAACACCTGTTCGCGGTCGAACACATCCACCTCCGGGTCGGTGACTTCACCGTGCAGCAGCAAGGGCAGGCCTGTCTTTTCCATGGCCTCCAACGCGCGGAAGCAGTGCGCCAGAAGCGTCACGCCGGAATCGGAGTTGGTCGTGGCCCCGGCCGGGTAATACTTCACCGCGTGCACCACGCCGCTCGCCTGCGCCAGCGCGATCTCCCGCGGCGTGGTGTTGTCGGTGAGATACAGCGTCATCAGCGGCTCGAAGTCCGAATTCGCGGGCAGCGCGGCCAGAATGCGCTCGCGGTAGGCCCTGGCCAGCTCCACCGTGGTCACCGGCGGCCGCAGATTGGGCATGACGATGGCGCGCGCGAACTGTCTGGCGCTGTGCGGCAGCACCGCGGCGAGCGCGGCGCCGTCGCGCAAATGCAGGTGCCAGTCGTCGGGACGGGTGAGTGTGAAGGATTGAGGCATGAGGGTCTGCATGGCAGGCGCAATTATACCCGCCGCCGGCCTTGAACTCGGCGCTCAAGCGCCGCGATCCGCTATAATCCGTTTTTTTCCGGCACAAGCCATTGTCGACGAATTCACCCGACCGCGCGCAAGACCCGAATTGGGTACTCGTTTTTGCGTGCTGGCTGATCGCCAGCACGTCGATGCTCGGGAGCTTGTTTCTCAGCGAAGTCATGGGATTTCAGCCCTGCGTCCTGTGCTGGTACCAGCGCATTGCCATGTATCCGCTGGTGCTTATCCTGCCGGTCGGGCTGTTTCCGTTCGACCGAAACGTCGTGCGCTATGCCCTTCCGCTGTCGCTGCTCGGCTCGCTCATTGCCCTTTTCCATCTGCTGCTTGTCGCCGGATATATTCCCGAGAGCATCAAGCCCTGCGTCCAGGGCGTGCCCTGCACGGAGGTGCAGATCGAATGGTTCGGATTTGTGACCATCCCGCTTCTCTCGGGATTGTCTTTCTTGCTGATCACCGCGCTGCTGATTCTGATCCACAGGAGGAGTTCCAAGTGAAACAGAAGCATTTAGTCGTCTTTTCCGCGTTCTTCCTGCTGCTTGCTTTCGTGGCCGGCGCGCTGCTCTACCGGAGCGAGCAATCGAAGACGGCCGCCCAGGCGTATCAGCGCGACAAGTCGACTTTTGTGCGCGCATACTCCCCCACGCTCGGCAACCCCGGCGCCAAGGTCGAGATAGTCGAGTTTTTCGATCCCGCCTGCGGTACCTGCAAGGAGTTCTCTCCTCTGGTCAAGAAACTGATGGCTGCGCACCCCGGCAAAATCCGCTTGTTTGCGCGCTATGCCCCGTTTCACAACGGCTCGGACTATGTGGTGAAAATCCTCGCGGCGGCCGAGAAACAGGGGAAGTTCTGGGAAACGCTGGAAGCCGTGTTCGCGGCCCAGTCAAGCTGGGCGCCGCAGCACCGGCCGCAACCGGAACTGGTATGGAGCTACATTGGCGGCGTGGGCTTGGACATCAGACGACTCAGACAAGACATGAACGCGCCTGAGATTGAAAAAATCATTCAGCAAGACCTCGCCGACGCCAGGACGCTGAACGTAAAGGCGACGCCCGAGTTCTTCGTCAACGGCAAGCCCATGCCGAGCTTCGGCTACGAGCAACTGAAGGACTTGGTGGAAGGCGCGCTCGCCACCGCCTATTGATCGACTTCGACTCGGGCGGACCCTGGCCCGGTCTGCCCGCATGGTTCGACCTGTTCGGCCGCGAGCGCTGGTTCAGACACCCTTGCAGCCGCTCCTGCGCAGACAGGCTTCAACCGATGCGAGCAGATCGTCGTGCGTCACCGGTTTGGTCAGGAAATCCGCGGCGCCCAGATCCGCCGCCCGGGCCAGGACGTCGGTGTGTTTGCTGCCGGAGAGCAGTATTACCGGGATCGAGGCGGTCGCCTGGTCCTGCTTCAGCAGCGACAGCAATTCGAAACCGTCCAGGAACGGCATGTCGAGATCGGACACGATCAGGTCCGGCGTTTGCGCCAGCAGCGCCCGGCCGCCGGCGACCCCGTCCTCTGCGACCTGCACCTCGTAGCCGGCCTGCATCAGATGCAGGCGCAGCAGGTAGCGGAAGTTCTCATCATCCTCGATGATCAGGATGCGGATTTTTCTGTCGCGCTGCATCTGCTTGTAGTTTCAATGCCGCTTGCCAAGAATCCCCTGGCTCGCCCGCCGGCCAACTTCGCGCATTCCTGCGTATGGTCGCACCATTCCGGCCGGGACGGAATAGGCCGCATGGCCGGAACCGCATGAACCACCCGAATCGGCGTTGACCGGCGATCCATGTCCGCGCCCGCTGCCGCACCGGACGACGCCGAGGGCGCAAGCTTGTACGCAATCCGGCGCGGCAGTGCCCACCGCTCAGGCCGCGCAAAAGCAAAGACTGTTTCCCGATTGCTTCGCCTTGTACATGGCGGCATCCGCCGCCTTGAACAGAGCATCGATGTCTTCGCCATCCTTGGGAAACATTGCAATGCCGATGCTCGACCCGATCTCGATTTTTCCATGCTCCGCATCGCTGGCCGGGAAACTCGCGCACAGGGCATCGATGATCTTTCCGGCGACGATTGCCGCATCCTGCGGACTCGCGATCCTGGGCAGGATGACGGCAAATTCATCGCCGCCGATGCGCGCGACGGTATCGGATTCGCGCACCTGCGCCTGGATCCGGTCGGCCGCGCCTTTCAGGACCGCGTCGCCGGCATCGTGCCCCCGGGCATCGTTTACGGATTTGAACCGATCGAGATCGAGATAGAGCAGCGCCAGTTCATGGCGATTGCGCTGCGCCAGGTTGATCGCCTGGCTCAGGCGATCGTAGAACAGCATCCGGTTGGGCAGGCCGGTGAGGTTGTCGTAATTCGCGAGGTGCCGGATGCGCTCCTCGTACTGCTTGCGCTCGGTGACGTCCCGGACGATGCAGATCGTGTGCCATTTCCGGTCTATGCTTACCCCGGAAATGGAGTGCTCGGTGACGATCTCCTTCCCGTCCTTGCGCAGCCCCGCCAGCTCCAGCGTCTTGCCGATGACATTTCCCTGGGCAGCGTCTGCGGCGACATCCAGTCTTTTCTCGAAATCGACGCGGTACGGCTGCGGGACAATCAACTCGTGCAGTTTCTTTCCCCGCGCCTCCTGCTCGGCGTAGCCGAAAATGCGCCGTGCCGCTTCGTTCCAGAAGGCGATCCTGCCCTTGTTGTCCATCATGATGATGGCGTCCTGGGCGGCGGCGCCGATGACGCGCAGCCTCTCTTCGGCCAGTCTGTGCCGGGCAAATACCTCGCGCATCAAGTGCATGGAGCCGACGATCAGCAGCGAGAACCCCAAGCCCATCCAGTCGTTGATGACGCTGTAGGTCGCCGCATCCACGCCGCCTTGCTCGATGAAATAGCTCAGCATGCTGCGGAACCCCTGCAGCAGCAGCGCGCCAGTCAGAAGAATCCAGCCCAGTACCCAGCCCGACAGGCGGATGTCGGAAAAAGCGAGCCCGACTCCCACCAGCAGAAGGGCAAGCGACAACGACTGAATCGACAGCAACAACTCCATCACGACGGGCGACCCCCGGAACTTGGACAGGACGAGGCGATCGAATGGCGAAACCCTGCTGGATCAGCGGTCGGTTTCTGCGGCGATAGCTCAGTCTACACGCTATCGGGGGCGCGCAGTTCAAGCGCGCGCGCATACAGCTCGTTCTTGCGCGCGCCGGTGATCGCGGCGGCAAGCGCGGCCGCCTGCTTGAGCGGCAGCTCCGCCAGCAGCAGGCGCAGTACCCGCTCGGCCTCCGCCGGCAGGCCCTGCTGCGCCTCGGCTTGCGCGCCGGAGACGATCAACACGAACTCTCCCCGCTGCCGGTTGGCGTCGGACGCGAGCCAGGCTCCCGCCTGGTCCAGCCGACAGTGGTGGATGGCCTCGAACAGCTTGGTCAGCTCGCGCGCAATCACGATCTCGCGCTCCCCGCCGAGGATGGCGGCGAGCGCGGCGACGCACTCGGTCACGCGGTGTGGCGCCTCGTAGAACACCAGGGCGTAAGGAAGCTCGCGCAGCGCTTCCAGCGCCGTGCGCCGTGCTGCCGACCTGGCCGGCAAAAAACCGTAGAACAGGAAGTGCGGCGCGGCCAGCCCGGCCGCCGATAACGCCGCGATCGCGGCATTGGCGCCGGGTATCGGGCACACGCTGATCCCCGCCTCCCTTGCCCGCGCCACCAACAGCGCTCCCGGATCGGAGATCCCGGGCGTGCCGGCATCGCTCACCAAGGCGATGGTCTTGCCCGCTTTGATCCGGGCGACCAGTTCGGCCGCGCGCTGCATTTCGTTGTGCTCGTGCAGCGCGACCAGCTTGGCCGTTATGCCGTGGTGCGCGAGCAGGTGTCCCGTCGTGCGCGTGTCTTCGGCCGCGACCAGGTCCGCTTGCGCCAGCACGGCGAGCGCGCGCGCACTGATGTCGCCCAGATTTCCAATTGGCGTGGCGACGACATATAATTTCCCCGCACCCTTCGAGGCTTGCCCCCCATGGTCCTGTGGTTCCGGCTGCGCGCCGCGCTTTTCGCTGTTGCCGTGCTGTTCCATGGCATGGGATTGTGCGTCGCGGCAGGCAATGAAGCAAGCGCAGGCCATGCGCGGCCGCAAACGGACGCCGGAGCATGACGCGCCAGGCGCAGGCAGGCGGTAAGCTCGCCGAAGCGCTGGTGGCGGACTTCCTGCAGGTCCGCGGCCTGCGGCTGATACAGCGCAACTATAGCTGCCGCCTGGGCGAAATCGATCTGATCCTGGCCGACGGGCCGGTGCTGGTGTTCGTCGAAGTGAGGTTGCGGCGCAACCCCGATTACGGCGGAGCCGCGGCGAGCATTACCGCCGCCAAGCGTCAACGCATCCTGAGGGCCGCGCGTCATTACCTCTCAGGCAAGCCGGAATGCCCTTGCCGCTTCGATGTCATATTGCTCAATGCCCTGGCCGCGGACCGCATCGAATGGATCAAGGATGCGTTCGGCGAATAGGCGCGTTTTGCTTGCGGCCGCGCTCCGCGCAAGCGCATCGGGTTCGAGGTCTATGTCGAGTAAGAGCCCGTTTCGGAATTATCGAAACGGCCTCTGACTTAGGGTATTTGCAAGAGGGCATCGTCCCGTTGTAACCGCCATCTCTAAGGTAGAATGGATGTTTTGATTTCACGGAGCATGGATGGATCTCGTTGCACGCGTCAGTCAGCATTTCGCCGACAGCGCCCAGCTCAAGCAGAAGTCGGCCGAATTGCTGGCCGCGCCGATCGCGCAAGCCGCCGAACTGATGGTCAAATGCCTGCTCGCCAACGGCAAGATCCTTGTCTGCGGCAACGGCGGCTCCGCCGCCGACTCGCAGCACTTCGCCGCCGAGTTGCTCGGTCGCTTCGAGCGCGAGCGCCCGGGCCTGGCGGCGATCGCCCTTACCACCGACACTTCGGCCTTGACCGCGATCGCCAACGACTACGATTTCGAACAGGTGTTCGCGCGGCAGGTGCAGGCGCTGGGGCAGGCGAGCGACGTGCTGCTCGCGATCTCCACCAGCGGCTATTCCAAAAACGTCATCGCCGCGATCCACGCCGCACACGATCGCGACATGCAGGTGGTGGCGCTGACCGGCAAGAGCGGCGGCAAGATCGGCGGCTTGCTGGCCAACGAGGATGCGCATATCTGCGTGCCCTCGGACAGGACTTCGCGCATCCAGGAGGTGCATCTGCTCACGCTGCACTGTCTGTGCGATGGCATCGACACGTTGTTACTAGGAGCTGAATCATGACTGCTTTGAACAAGGTATTTCCTCCGTTGCGCTCCCTGGCGCTGCTCGCTCTGCTCGGCCTCGCGCCGCAGTTGCAGGGTTGCGTCGAAATGGCCGTGGTCGGCGTCGGCGCCGCGGCCCTGGCCTCCGACGACCGCCGCTCGGTTGGCGCACAGACCGAGGACAAGGAAATTGACCTGCGCGGGGAAAGCCGCGTCAGGGACCGCCTTGGCGACAGGGTGCACGTCAATGTCACCAGTTACAACCGCAACGTGCTGCTCACCGGCGAGGCGTCCGACGCCGCCGCCAAGGCGCAGATCGAAAAAATCGTGCGCGAGATCCCCAACGTGCGCGGCGTGATCAACGAACTCCAGGTCGCCGGGGTGAGTTCTTACACCGCGCGCGCCAACGACAGCTACCTCACGTCCAAGGTCAAAGCGCGCTTCGTCGACAACGGCGGGTTCTCGGTCAACCACGTGAAGGTGGTAACCGAGGGCGGCGTGGTGTACCTGCTGGGACTGGTCACGCGCAAGGAAGCCGATGCGGCAGTGGAAATCGCGCGCACCACCGGTGGCGTGCAGAAAGTGGTGCGCGCGTTCGAATATATCGTAGCGCCGACGAAGTGAGGGGTCACCTGAGCCAGCCGTCGCCGCGATTCATCCAGCGACCGATCACCCACCGCCTGAATGCATAACAGACCCGGGTTCGAGGGAAAACTGTGCCAACCGGCGCAGCTTGCGGGCCGCATTGCAACCCTCCCCCGCCCGCTGGTGTTCACCAACGGGGTATTCGACATCCTGCATCGCGGCCATGTCACTTACCTCGCGCAGGCGCGCGCCCTCGGCGCGAGCCTCGCGGTCGCCGCCAACAGCGACGCCTCGGCCCGGCGCCTGGGCAAGGGCGAGGACCGGCCGATCAACCCGCTGGAGGATCGCATGGCGGTGCTCGCCGCCTTGCAGGCGGTGGACCTGGTCACCTGGTTCGACGAAGACACGCCGCTCGCGCTGATCCTCGCCTGCCGCCCCGACGTGCTGGTGAAAGGCGGCGACTGGAAGCCCGAGGCGATCGTCGGCGCGCGGGAAGTCCTCGCCCGGGGCGGCGCGGTGCACGCCATCCCGTTCCAATTCGAGCGCTCGACCACCGCGACCCTGGACAGGATACGCCGCGCTCGCCCAGAATAGATTTGGGGCGGCGATCGCTTCCCGCCATCACTGCAGATTGGCGGAAGGCCGTTTCGAAATCGCCAAAGCGGCGCTTCGCCTGGCGGGAAGGAACCCCGAAACACTT
>MERK01000034.1 GCA_001770575.1 Betaproteobacteria bacterium RIFCSPLOWO2_12_FULL_64_23 | reverse complement strand
CGGGATCGAACCGCTGACCTCTTGCATGCCATGCAAGCGCTCTCCCAGCTGAGCTATACCCCCACGAAAGGCGCGAATTATACCGGTTTGCGCCGCCCCCTGTAAAGGCGGACTAGCTTTCCACCAGATAGGGTTGCAGCCGCGCCAGCACGACATCGCGCCCGAGCAGTTCCAGCACGGCGTCGATCGACGGCGTCTGCGTCTGCCCGAGCAGCATCACCCGCAGCGGCATGGCGATCTTGGGCATTTTGTGGCCAAATTTTCCGACTACCGCCTTCACCGCCTGGTTCAGTTTCGGCCGCTGCCATTCGACCCGCTCCAGGTGGCCCGCGAGCTCGCGCACCGCCGGCATCACATCCGGCGTGAGATGCTCGGCAATGAGTGCCTTGTCCGGTTCTATCCGCCGGTAGAACATCATCGCCGACTCGGCCATGTGCTCCAGCGTGGTGGCGCGATCCTTGAGCAATTTCACCACCTCCGGCAGTGCCGGGCCATCGGCCGGCCTGCCGCCATCGCGCTCGATGCGCGGCGCCAGCAATTCGGCCAGGCGCCCGGGATCGGCTTCCTTGATGTACTCGTGGTTGAGCCATGCCAGCTTGGCTGCGTCGAACTGGGCCGTCGACTTGCTCACATGCGCGAGGTCGAACCATTCGACGAACTGCTCGCGCGTGAACTTCTCGGCATCGCCGTGACTCCAACCGAGGCGCGCGAGGTAGTTGAACAGCGCCTCCGGCAGATAGCCGTCCTGCGGGTACTGCATGACCGAGACCGCGCCGTGGCGCTTGGACAAGCGCTCGCCATCGGCGCCGAGGATCATGGGCGCATGCGCGAACTGCGGCAGCGGCGCCCCCAGGGCCTGGAAAATATTCACCTGGCGCGGCGTGTTGTTGACGTGGTCGTCACCGCGGATCACGTGGGTGATGTCCATGTCCAGGTCGTCCACCACCACGCCGAAATTATAGGTGGGCACGCCGTCGGCGCGCAGGATCACCAGATCGTCAATCTCGCCGTTGGCAACGGTGATCGGCCCCTTCACCAAATCGATGAACGTAACCGCACCCTCGTCCGGATTGCGAAAACGCAGCACTGGCTTGACGCCCGCCGGCGGCCTCAGCCCCGCCGCTTTCGCGTTCTCCGGACGCCAGCGCCCGTCATAGCGCGGCTTCACGCCACGCGCGCGCTGCTGCTCGCGCATCTGCTCCAACTCCTCCTTGCTGGCGTAGCACCAGTAGGCCCTGTCCACCGCGAGCAATTGCTCCGCCACGTCGCGGTAGCGCGCCAGGCGCTGCATCTGCCGGTACGGCCCCTCGTCCCAATCCAGACCCAGCCACTGCATGCCCTCGATGATCGCGTTCACCGACATTTCCGTCGAACGCTCGAGGTCGGTATCCTCGATGCGCAGCACGAATTTGCCGCCGTGCTTGCGCGCGTAGGCCCAGGAGAACAGCGCCGTGCGCGCGCCGCCGACATGCAGATAACCGGTGGGACTGGGGGCGAAACGGGTGCGGATCATGGGGAGAACTGCCTGGCAAAGCTGGCATTTTACTGGAATATGGCGGCGGTCGAATTGACCCGGGGTGCGCGCATGTGATTAAATCCGCACTCGGCCGGGCGGTTAACTCAGCGGTAGAGTGCCACCTTCACACGGTGGAAGTCACTGGTTCGATCCCAGTATCGCCCACCATTGAATCAAATGGTTGCGGATAGCCGTCCGATGCGCGCGCAAGGCAATACGAAGCTCCATCCGTGCCTGCCGCGCTCCGCGGGACCCGGTCCCACCGCTAGACGGTCTGCACTGCCTCAAGGCTTCCTTTCGGCTCGGTCCAGTTGGTCCAAAACGGCACGGGCCTGGTCCCAGATGGCACGCGCCTCGCGCCGGGCCGCAAGCGCCTGGTCCCAATCGGCGTTTGCCTGGTCCCGGACGGTAGCTGCGTGGCGTCGGTCGGCGACAATATTGCGCCGGTTGGCGTCCCCTTTGCGCCGGTCGGCCGCTACACTGCGCCGGTCGGCAGCTGCACTGCGCCGCTCGGCGTTTGCCTTGACCCACTCTTCGTTTGCCCTGGCCCGCTCGGCCTGTGTCTTGTCCAGTTGCTCGTTTGTCCTGCGCCAGTCGGCCTCTGCCTTGGCGAGGGCGGCTTCGAGTTCTGCGCGTGTACTCATGCTTGCTTCTCCTTGCCTATGCCGGCGCGGCGAACATATCCGGCGGTAACCGGGAGCGCCGGATTGCAATCCTGTTGCGTGAGGGTAGCACTTTGAATTCTGACCTTGTTTTGCAGGCTTGTCACCCTCGCTGGCGGCCGGGCTCGGACTGCTCGGAGTGGTGTCTTGCGCCAGCGGATTTATGGCGCCGACCGCGGTCCGCCGGTTCCAGGTTCGCGCCACGCCCATCCGCATGCGCCGGGGCGGCAGCCGTCAATCCGCCGTAGTGCGATACCCGGCAGTGACCTGCTCCGGTGCGATGTTGCTGATACGCCACCGGCTTGTTTCCGCTTCGTACTCGAACAGCAACGGAGTGGCGTTGGCGATATGCTGCTCCAGCAGATCGACACCGAGACTGAATACCAGGACGTAAAGCGGCCCGCCGTGGGCAACCACCAGAGTCGATGTTTCGGCGTCCAGAGCGTCGTTCAGGCCGGCCTGGGTGCGCACCACGAAATCGCGCAAGGACTCGCCATTCGGCGGCTCGTGGCGCCAGTCAAGGTCCAGCGACGACGTACCGACCAGATCGCCGAACCATCTTTCGCGCAGCCGCGGTTCGGCAATCACCGGCGCGCACACGATTTCCGCCGCCGCCTGCGCGGTCTGCCAGGCACGCCGCATGTCGCTGGCGAAGATACGCCCGACTGGATGCGCGCGCAGATATTCGGCGGCGCGCCTGGCCTGCGCGAGGCCGGTCGGGTTCAAGGGGATCTCGGGTGGCTGATAAACCCGCCGCGCGTTGCCCTCGGTTTCGCCGTGACGCAGGAAGAAGAAGCGCCGCGCGCGCGGCTGCAGCGGCCGCGCCGCAGCCAGCCGCCGGACCTCCTCCAGACCGTGCCTGAGCATCCTGGAGCGCCAGATCTGCAATGCCTTGTCCGCTGTCATGGAACCGCCTGCCTCGGCGCGGCGTGCCGGTTGCGCTTCGCGCCAAGCACGCGTGCGCGACCTTATTCCTTTTCCTTGGTGACGACCACGCGGCTGACGAATAGCACGCTGGGAAAGGTGCGATTCAGGGTCTTGCTGTGGAAATCGGTCATCACCATGCCATTGTCGAAACGGATCACGTCACCTTTCTTCGCGGGCACCGCATTGGCGGCGAGCCACAGCGTCTTCTTGTTCTGCATCACCTCCAGATAGGTATATGGCGCGGCGTCGATGGCGCTGATGACCCTGGCCTTTTGCGGCAGCTGCATCTCGGGCGCCGCTTTGCCCCCCTGTTTCGTGTCCACGCCGGGGTGGCCGGCGGGAAGCGGCTGGGCGGCGGCGGAAGCGGAAAAAATGGCCAGGGCAAGCAATACCGGCAAGGATTTCATCGCTGGGCTTCTTTCTCAAAGCAGGTGGAAGTGAATCATTATACGTGCGCCGATGATCGACCGCCATCGCGCTGCGGCCGACGCCGGGCCGGACTTTAGGGGGGAATTCAGCCTTTGCCGGGCTGCTGCCACTCGAACGCGGCGCGCACGTAGTCCTCGCCTTCTTCGAGGAACTCCACCAGCTTGATATGGCGGCTGTGCGCGCCCATCATCACCTCGCACAATTGGCCGGGAACGTAGGACTTGTTCTCGAGGATCATCACCGGATGCTCGTGCGACTTCAGCGCGTCGGGCAGCATGATGGCGCGCATGTAATCGAAGGAGAATGAGCCGCTCGATGACGCCCAGTTGTCAGCCTGGTGCTCGCCCGCGCCGAGCACGCGCAGCCATACCGACACCGGACGCTTCGAGAAAATCCGGATGCCGCAATGCAGGCCCGTGTCGGCGTCCATGCGGCGGACGATACCGACCCACCAGACCTTCTCGCCGTGGAGCTGGATGCCGCACAGCTTGCCCGGCTCGGCCCACTTGCCCAGATCCGGCGGTATATCGGCGCCCAGCCCCCAATCGCTCCGGTCCTTTTGCACCCAGGTTTCGGGGGTCGATTCGATCTCCTCCGCAACCAGTTTCATGATGTTCGCCGTCTTCGCCTTCAGGTCCATGTTTTCGCTCAGGGACACGCCCGAACCCAGTTCGATCTTGGTCACGCGCTGGCAGATCGGCTTCAAGCCGTGCACCACGCTCACTTCGGCTACAGTCTCGGTCCGCGCATAGCGCCGCTGCGGCGGCTCCAGGCCGAGGTGGACCTGCAGATGCTTGATTACGGTGATGATCTGCGCCGGCGAGAATTCCTTGCCGAAGCGCTGCTCCTCGCTCAGTATGTTTTTGTCGCACAATTCCCTGAGCTCGGCCAGCTTGGACAGCGCCTGGCCGCCGCCGAAGAAGCGTTTGTGGGCGCCGGCCGCTTCCTTGGCCGGCAGGTGCATGGGCGGCTCGCCCGCGGCGAGGTAGACGACGAAATTGCACTCGGCCTGCGGCACCCGCGACCACTCTGCCGAGATTGCGAAACGCGCCAGAATGCGAAACGCGAGCTCCAGTTGCACCGGCGACAAATCATGCGGCGCAGCCAGATAGAGCAACACGATCTTTTGCAGTTCGGCGCGCACGGTGGTATGCGCTTCGCGCGCATGGGCGACGACCGGAACGTTGTCGAACTGTTTCAGCTCTGCAATCGCATACAGGCGGTACAGCGGGGCCCATGCCTTCGCCTCGATGCCGACATAGCGCAAATGGCACAACTTGAAGCGCATGCTGGCTGCGCGCAGCGCTCGCGCCAGCGCGAGCGGCATTTCTCCCTCTACGTTCTTCGCGCCCTTCTCGCCATGCTCGAAATCGGCGACGCATCGGGCGTAGCCTTCTGCCAGCCGCTCCCAGTACTCGCACAGCGCGTCCCAGATTTTGCGCGTCGCGCGGTCCTGCTCGTGAATTTTCGAGAAAAACTGATTGAACAGCGGGCCGGCATGTACTGTGGCCGCCTGGTCAAGCAGGCGCGTCACCGCCAGCCGGTCGTCGCAGGCAAAGCCGGGGGTATCCCTGACCGATCCGACCCAGTGCGAGAGCTGCTCCAGGGTTTCGAGCGACACGCCTTCGGGCAGATCGGCAAGAACTTCCTGCGCGGCCTGCGCGTCGCGCAACGGATGATCTGGTTTGCCGCCAAAATGCTTGATCCAATCGAGCATGCGCGTGCCCCTGCTCAGTCCGTCCCGCCCTCAGGCGGCGTCGCGGCAGGGCGCGACCGTCTGTTCGGACCGGGAGCGTTCATTCCCGGATCAGGAGCACCGGGCAACGGGCCAGGTGTACGGTCTTGGCGGCGACCGAACCGAGCAGCATCCCCGACACCGCACCCATGCCGTGGGTGCCCATGACAATCAGGTCGCATTTCAGCTTTCTTGCCTCACTCGCCAGGCTCTCGGCGACGGGCCCCACCATGATGTGCGTGCTGCAGTCCATCTTGGCGCGATCGAACAGCTTTTTCGCGCCGGCCAGCGCATCCTCGCCCTCCTCGCGGTAATAGCGCTGCAGCGCCGCGTGCCCGATGGGCTTGATCAGCCCCCCCAGGGTCGGCAGCGGCAGGTGTACATAGGCCAGATGCAACTCGGGCGGCTGTTTGTACGCGCACACGTGCCGGATCACCGCCCTGGCCACCTTGGCCGAATGCGACGAGCCGTCGACCCCGACTAGGATTCTGGTCACGCTGTTCACGAAGGCGGCCGCAAACTGGGCCTCCACGATCTAGATTACCTTGGAATAACTTGCGCGCCGGCTTGCCTGGCGCAGGTACTTGTCGAACACCATGCACAGGATGCGCACCAGCAAGCGCCCCTTCGGGGTGACCACTATCCAGTCACCGTCTATTTCCACCAGTCCGTCCTTGGCGTACTCGCGCAACTCGGCCAGCTCGGCGGCGAAATAGCTGTTGAAATCGATCAGGTGCGCGATCCCGATCGCTTCCATCGACAATTCGAAATGGCAGGACAGGGCCTGGATCACCGCGCGCCGCACCAGGTCGTCGGCTGTGACTTCGATGCCGCGCATCACCGGCAGCAGCCCGCTGTCGAGCCGGTCGTAATACTCTTCCAGCGTGCGCACGTTCTGGCTGTAGGTCGGGCCGATTTTTCCGATCGCCGACACGCCCAGCCCGATCAGGTCGCAATCGCCATAGGTCGAGTAGCCCTGGAAATTGCGATACAGCCGCCCCTGCCGCTGCGCCACTGCCAGATCGTCGTCCGGCTTGGAGAAATGGTCCATGCCGATGTAGACATAGCCCGCGGCGAGCAGCGTCTCGATCGCATTGATCATGAGCTGCAGCTTTACCTCTGGCTGCGGCATGTCGGCATCGAGAATGCGCCGCTGCGGCTTGAACACCGCCGGCAAATGCGCGTAATTGTAGAGCGCGATCCGATCGGGCGAGCACGCGATCACCTGGGCCAGCGTGTCGCTGAAACCCTGCAGGGTCTGCTTCGGCAGGCCGTAGATCAGATCGATATTGACCGACTTGAAGCCGTGCTTGCGCGCCGCTTCGATTACCGCCGTGGTTTCTTCCACGCTCTGGATGCGATTGACCGCGCGCTGGACTTCGGGGTTGAAGTCCTGCACGCCGACGCTGATGCGGTTCATGCCGAGCGCGCCCAGCAGCGCCACTTTTTCCTCGCCGACCTTGCGCGGGTCCACCTCGATCGAATACTCGCCGTGCGGATCGAGTTCGAAGCTCTCGCGTATCATCTGCATCAGTTCGCTGAGCTCGGCCTCGCTGAGGAAGGTGGGCGTGCCCCCGCCCCAGTGCATCTGGGTGACGCGCCGCCTGCCGCCCAGCTCGGCGCTCTGCAGGCGGATCTCCCGGCCCAAATATTTCAGATACTTGGCCGAACGGCCGTGATCTTTGGTGACGATCTTATTGCAGCCGCAGTAATAGCAGATAGTGTCGCAAAAAGGCAAGTGGACGTATAATGCAAGCGATCTGGTTATGCCGCCGACGTTACGCTTTGCCAGCCAGCTGCGATAAGCGGCCTCGTCAAAGGCCTCGACAAAGCGGTCTGCGGTCGGATATGAGGTATAGCGCGGACCGCTGATATTGAATTTTCGCAACAGCCCCGCGTCAACCTGGAGGTTGTTCTGGGACGGATTCAGGCGTAAGACGGTTAAGTTCACCGGTCAAGTCTGCCCATTTCCATAACGGGAATATTGATGTGGATCAAACCAATTCTCCCTTGCACCCACCCGACATGAGAGCCCCCAAGCTTGCACGGGTCATAGACATTCACGCGCTCAAGAATGCCTGCTCGAATTGCAGTTTGCGCGAAGTGTGCCTTCCGACCGGCCTCAGTCTGGAGGAGATCGAGAAACTGGACCAGATGGTCTATACGCGCAAACGGGTCAAGCGCGGCGACAGTGTATACCGTTCGGAAGAGAAATTCGGCTCTCTCTACGCCATACGCAGCGGTTTCTTCAAGACCGCCCTGGTGATGGAGGACGGCCGCGACCAGGTTACCGGATTTCATATGGCCGGCGACATGCTCGGCATGGACGGCATTGGTTCGGACCAGCACGCCTGCAACGCCGTTGCCCTGGAAGACAGCGAAGTCTGCGTCATCCCCTTCGGTCGCCTGGAGGAGTTGTCGCGTGAAATATACGTGCTGCAGCAGCACTTTCACAAGGTAATGAGCCGCGAAATCGTGCGCGAGCACGGCGTGATGCTGCTGTTGGGCAGCATGCGCGCCGAGGAGCGGCTGGCCGCATTTCTGCTCAACCTGTCGCAGCGCTTCACCTCGCGCGGTTATTCCGCCTCGGAATTCAATCTGCGCATGACGCGCGAGGAGATCGGCAGCTACCTCGGGCTGAAACTGGAAACCGTCAGCCGTACTTTCTCCAAGTTCCAGGAAGACGGCTTGATCGGCGTGCAGCAAAAAAACATACGCATCCTCGACAGCGAAGGCCTGAAGAGGGTGCTCGGCCGGGATCCGGGTTAGCGGTATACCAGCACCGGAATCTTGCTGTGGGTCAGCACCTTGTGCGTTTCGCTGCCGAGCAACATGCCAGACAGGCCGCGGCGCCCGTGTGAGGCCATGAAAATCAGGTCGCATCGTCCCTTCCCGGCCGCGTTGATGATGCCGGCATAAGGCGTGTCGGCCATCACCACCGCGCCGCCGTACTTCAGCCCCGCTGCGTGCGCCGCGATTTGGATCTGCTCCAGGTATTTCTCCCCGGCCTCGCGTGCGTGGCGCTCGAATTCCTTGGGCGTGGGCATGTCCGGCGGGATGTAATCGCCAAAATAGTAGGGCTGGAACGGCTCCACCACGTGGCAGCCGGTAATGCGGGCATTGATGCTCTTGGCAAAAGCCACGCCCGACTTGATCGCCTTCACCGAC
>MERK01000033.1 GCA_001770575.1 Betaproteobacteria bacterium RIFCSPLOWO2_12_FULL_64_23 | reverse complement strand
AGTGTTTTCCTAAGTAGGTTCACGATAGTTCCTTCAATGTGTTTGAGAATGAGGAAATGCCTTCCCTGCTGACCCCTTTGGCTCAGCACATTGCAAGACTTGCATTGCAACGGCCGTTCGAGCCCTTAGAGACGGGAACGGCGCCCGGAAATATCCCAGTCGCGATTGCGATCGAGGAAATCCCTAAACTGGCGCGAGGCTTCCACTTGCGCAATCGCATGTCGCACCTGCATGCTGCCCGCAAGCTGGTCGCGCCTTCCGGCCGCCGCGCCCGCTTCGTCGCCGAGTAGCCTGCCCCACTGTTCCCGCAGGATGCCGCTGAACTGCTTCAAGTTGCCTTCGACCAGATCCCGGTTCATGTTCGTGTCCCTCTCCGCATTGTTGGGTGTGCGCTCGGCAAATGCGCCGACATCACGCATCCCGTACGGTAATTGTCGGAGTTACCGGACCGGGGGTCTGTGCGCCGGGATACACATGCCCTCGCCGAAAGGACCGGATGGCCGTCGATATCCGGCGAAATCCGGCTTATGTTGCCTAGCGCACATACGCGGGCACGCCTTCGTGCTAACCTTCGCGGCATGGGGCAGCGCTCTTGCCTTTCACCCCGGCCGACCCGCTGGCAGGTTCGACCCTGGACGCGATGCGGTAACCCGCCAATGCCCACCCTTCAAAGCCCTAATCAGAATCATCTGCTAGCCGCCCTGCCCACGGCGGAATTCGAACGCCTCGCTCCGCATCTGGAGCCGGTCGAAATGCGCCTCGGCGATGTGCTGTACGAGTCCGGCGGTCTGCTGCAGCACGTTTATTTTCCGACGACGGCGATCCTGTCCCTGCACTACGTCATGGAGAACGGCTCGTCCTCCGAAATTGCCGGCGTGGGCAACGAAGGCATGCTTGGCATTTCGCTGTTCATGGGCGGCAATACGACACCCAGCCGCGCAGTGGTTCAAACCGGAGGACAAGGCTACCGGCTGAAAGCGCAGCTGATGGCACAGGAATTCAAGCGCGCCGAAGCGATGCAACACCTCCTGCTGCGCTATACCCAGGCGCTGATCACGCAGATGTCGCAGACAGCCGCGTGCAACCGGCACCATTCCCTGGTGCAGCAGCTGTGCCGCTGGCTGTTGCTCACCCTGGATCGCATGCCAACAAATGAACTGGTCATGACGCAGGAGCTGGTCGCCAGCATGCTCGGCGTGCGCCGCGAAGGCGTCACCGAAGCTGCCGGCAAGCTGCAGGAGGAAGGCGTTATCCGCTACCGCCGCGGGCACATTACCGTGCTCGACCGCGCAGGCCTGGAGTCCCAGGTGTGCGAGTGCTACGCAGTCGTAAAGAAAGAATTTGCTCGGCTGCTACCGGACGCCGCCCTCCAGCGACAGGACACTGCCCAAGCTCGAACTGCGCAGCAGGATGTGCCCGCCCGGGCGCCCTACCAGGCAGGCGGTCTCAAATGAACACCGCCAAAATCCCGCTCGAACGCCAACGCGAGGAGTCGCTGCTCAGAACGGGCGCTCTGCAGAGCGCAATTTTCAACAGCGCCAACTTTTCCAGTATCGCTACCGACGCGAAGGGCGTGATTCAGATCTTCAATGTCGGCGCCGAGCGCATGCTGGGCTACGCCGCCGCCGACGTGATGAACAAGATCACCCCGGCCGACATCTCCGATCCGCAGGAAGTGATCGCGCGTGCGAAAGCGCTTAGCGCAGAACTCGGCACCGCGATCACCCCGGGCTTCGAGGCCTTGGTGTTCAAGGCCTCGCGCGGCATCGAAGACATCTATGAACTGACCTACATCCGCAAGGATGGCAGCCGCTTTCCGGCCGTGGTGTCGGTCACGGCGCTGCGCGACGCTCAGGGTGGAATCATCGGCTATCTATTGATCGGCACCGACAACACCGCGCGCAAGGAGGTCGAAGCGCAACAGAAGAAACTCGACCAGCGCCTGCGCGACCAGCAGTTTTACACGCGCTCGCTGATCGAATCCAACATCGACGCGATCATGACTACGGATCCGTCTGGGATCATCACCGACGTCAACAAGCAGATGGAGGCGCTCACCGGTTGCACCCGCGACGAACTGATCGGCGCGCCGTTCAAGAATTATTTCACCGATCCGGAGCGGGCCGAGGCGGGCATCAAACTGGTGCTGGAGAAAAAAAAGGTCACAGGCTATGAGCTTACCGCGCGCGCCAGGGACGGCACCGAAACCATGGTGTCCTACAATGCGATGACCTTCTACGACCGGGACAGGAAGTTGCAGGGCGTGTTCGCCGCCGCGCGCGACATCACCGAACGCGAACACCTGTATCAGATGCTGCAGGAAAGGAACGCCGAGCTGGAGAGCGCCAGGTCTGTGGCGGATAAAGCCAACTTGGCGAAATCGGAATTCCTGTCCAGCATGAGCCACGAGCTGCGTACCCCGCTCAACGCCGTTCTCGGTTTTGCGCAAGCCCTGGAATCCGGTTCTCCGCTGCCGACGCCATCGCAGAAGCGGCGCCTGGACCAGATTCTCAAGGCCGGATGGTACCTGCTGGAGCTGATCAACGAAATCCTCGATCTTGCGCAGATCGAATCCGGCAAGTTGTCGCTGTCGCTGGAACCCGTCTCGCTGAACGAACTCATGCTCGAATGCCAGGCAATGGTTGAGCCGCAGGCGCAAAAACGCGGCATCGGCATGGCATTTCCGCACTTGGATGCCCCTTGTGTCGTCCTTGCCGACAGAACCAGGCTGAAGCAGGTTTTGATCAATCTGCTTTTCAATGCGATCAAATACAACAGACCCGAGGGCAGCGTTGTCGTGGAGTTCACGGCGAGTCCACCGAACTCGCTGCGCATCAGCATCAGGGACACCGGCGAGGGGCTTTCCCCGGAAAAGATTGCGCTATTGTTCCAGCCATTCAACCGCCTCGGGAAAGAGGCCAGCGTCGAGGAAGGCACCGGCATCGGCCTGGTGATGACCAAGCGCCTGGTCGAGTTGATGGGCGGCATTATCGGCATCGATAGCACAGAAGGCGCGGGTACCGTATTCTGGTTCGAATTGAGCCTGTGCGATCGACAGCAGTTCGACGCCAAAAAGGCCGCATCCGCCTCGTCGTACCGGCCCTCGGCAACGACAGGGGCGACCCCGCGCATGCTGCTTTATGTCGAAGATAATCCGGCCAATCTGGAGCTGGTCGAGGATTTGATCACGCGCCGCCCCGATCTGCGCATGCTGAGTGCCGGCGACGGCAATCTGGGCATTGCGTTGGCGCGCGAATTCATGCCCGCGGTGATCCTGATGGACATCAATCTGCCCGGCATCAGCGGCATCGAAGCCATGACAATCCTGCGCGCGGATCCGGCTACGGCGCATATCCCGATCGTGGCGATCAGCGCAAACGCAATGCCGAACGACATAAAGAAAGGCCTGGAAGCGGGATTCTTCCGCTATCTCACCAAACCCATCGTGGTCAACGAGTTCATGGATGCCTTGGGCGCTGCGCTGGAATTCTCGGCGGCGCTCGCGGGAAATGAAGTCAAAAAGGACTGATTCAATGATTACCGCAACTGAAATCCTGAACGCGAACGTGCTGATCGTCGACGATCAGGAAGCCAATGTCCTGCTGCTCGAGGATATTCTGCGAGAAGCCGGTTATACCCGCGTCAGCTCAACGATGGATCCGCATGCCGTCGCGGCGCTGCATCGCGAAAACCACTATGACCTGATTCTGCTCGATGTGCAGATGCCCGGCCTGGACGGATTCCAGGTCATGGAAAACCTCAAGGCGATCGAGACCGAGAGCTACATTCCGGTGCTCGTGATCACCGCCCAGCCGGCGCACAAGCTGCAGGCGTTGCAGGCCGGCGCCAAGGATTTCGTCAGCAAGCCTTTCGATCTGATCGAGGTCAAGACGCGCATTCACAATATGCTGGAAGTACGCCTGCTGCACCGCAGGCTCGACAATTACAACAAGGTGCTGGAGCAGACGGTGCAGGAACGCACGGCCGCACTGCGGATCAGCGAAGCACGCTTTCGCGCCCTGACGGAACTCTCATCCGACTGGTACTGGGAATCGGACGAACACCAGCGCGTCACCAAGGTGTCCGGCCCGATTCTCGATATGCTCGGCATCCAAGTGGGCGCATCGATGGACGAAGCGAGTGTGCTGCACGGCTCTGGCTGGAACGAGGCGGAGCGCGCCGAACTCGAAGCGAACATCAAGGCGAGGCGCCCGTTCCTCGATTTCCCCTTCAGCCGCACCAATCCCGATGGCTCCCATCAGTATTTCCGGGCCAGCGGCGAACCGATATTCGACCGCTCCGCCCGCTTCATCGGCTACCGCGGCATCGGCGTGGAAGTGACCGGACGCCTGTTTTCGACAGTCCCCGCAGGCGCCGCCTGATTCACTCGCCCTGGCCGTATCGTTTCGCGCAGCCTGGCCGGAATGCCGCCTGCCGGACTACTGCATTTTCCACTCGACGTAGGTGTATATGTAGTTGGAACCGCCGTTGACATTGCCGAGCAGCCGCGACGCGCCGAATGCGCCGGAGCGGTGCGACACGCCGAATCCCCAGTACGTCTCCTTCAGCGAGCGGGCGCCGGTCAGATCGCCGACGCTGACGTCGATCGTCGGGTCCAGGTAGTTGAGCACCCGGGACGTGTTCTCCCCGCGCCCGACCAGGTCGCGCGTCTCTACGAAGGGCACGCGCTGGGCGTACGAAACCCCCACCCCGAAACCGAGCCGTGTCCTGACCCTCTCGCTCCAGGGAAAACCATAGTAGTAGGCTTTCATGTACGCATTGAGCTGCAAGGAATTGTCCTGCAGGCCACGCTCGTCGTGCTGCAGCAGGCTGACATAGCCGACGAAATCCAGCGGCCAGCCGTGCACGCGCGTGATGAAGGGCTTGCCCAGTTCGAATCCCGCGATGCGCGTATTGTCCGCCGTGGTGACGGATGCGCAGCGCAGCGTCATCGTGTTGATCAGATTGCAGTCGGTGGATTTGCCGTACACCAGCTTTACGATCAGGGGCTCGGGCGCCTCGAATAATGCACGGTGATAGCTGCCGAAATCGTAGGCGGCGCCGAGAAACAGGGTCGGCCGGCTACCGTCGCGGACGATAGGACTCGTGCGCACGCGGCTATCGGACAGCGTTGTGCCCAGGCCGCCGAGCAGCCGCCAGCCCCGGCTGAGATCGTAGTACCCGTACAGGCCGAGCCAGGCGTCGGTGCCGGCGCCGGGCATGTATTGCGGCCGGTTCGCCGTCGCCTCCCCGGGGCGCACGCCGTAGTAGTAATTGTTGAGTTTGGCGCTGCGCTGCATCAGGGTGATGGCCGGACGCAGGTGCCAGCGGCCGCTGTTCCAGTCGTAGCTGTAGCCGAAGCGTAGTTCCTCGCCATGGTTCACATTCAGCGCGTCGCGCAAGAACTCGGCTTTGAGATTGCCCCAGGCTGCCCGATAAGCGTAGGACACGCCGAGGTCGGTGCTTGATTCGCGCGTCTGCATGCCGGCCAGGCTACCTGGGGTGGGTCCAACCGGAAAACCTTCGAAGCGGAAATCGAGGAACAGGTCGACACGGTGCCTGCCCTCCTCGGAGAGCTTCAGGCCGGCGCGCGTCGGGTGCAAAAAGAAGCGTTTCCCTTCGTACAAATAGAGCGGAACCAGATCCTGGCTGTAGCCTACGCCCTTGTACGCAGAGCGCTCGCTGCGGATCATCGCGCCCAGACCGGCGCTCCCGGGCGCCACCAGCAAATCGCCCAATGGAGCGGTCTGCGCCGCCGCGGCCAGGGGAAAGGCGGCCGCAAGCAGCAGGAAGCGCCATGCCCGGGCAAGATGCTGCACAATTCGATCGCGGATCATGGGCTATCCAGATAAACGGGGTTCGCTGAAGTCTATCCGGGGCACCGAACGCAGTCGGTACGGTAGCGAACATTGGCCCCGGCCCGGCCTGAAACGCAATGGGCAAGGACCTCGCTGCTTGCGCGCAATAAATGTGCGCTGACGCACAGACCTGCAATCCACGAAAGGCTATATTTTATTTTTGGCGGTTAATTGCCATGTATTTTTCCCTTGGCCGTTAATTGCCAAATGGACCCCGCATTCCTGACCTGGAGACACACCATGAAGACCTTTACCCTGAAAATGAAATGCGCGTTGGCGCTTGTTATCGGTGGAATCCTCGCCGCGGGCCCGGTGATGGCCGAGAAGCCCTCCTGGGCCGGTGGCGGCAAGGGCGGCAAGAACCAGAAGAACGAGCAAATGGACCGGCGCGACGAACAAAAAGGCGAGCGGCGCGATGACGACAATAAATCGCGGCGTGGCAACGACGGCCCCTCCGCCGGAAAACGCAGCCATTTCGAGGACCAGCATCGCGTGTACGTGCGCGAATACTACGCCGAGCAATTCCGCGGCGGCCGCTGCCCGCCGGGATTGGCGAAAAAGCACAACGGCTGCATGCCCCCCGGCCAGGCGAAGAAATGGCAGGTCGGGCGGCCATTGCCGCGCGAAGTGATCTATTACAACGTGCCACAGCCGCTGGTGGTGCAGATCGGCGTGCCGCCGCGAGGCTACCGCTACGTGCGCGTGGCGACCGACATCCTGCTGATTGCAATCGGTACCGGAATGGTCATCGACGCCATCGACGATCTGGGCCGATAGCAAAAGCAGCTGTTCCAGCGCGGTAGGGCGAGGAAGACTGCCGCGCGCCAAACGCATCGCATTGCAAGCAATCCCCAGTCCCTGCCGCAACCGGCTGTCGCAGCCGGCCTGTCGCGGGTTTTTAGACTTGTCCGCTTGTTTCCGCCGGTCGCCGCGACTTAGGACGCCCTCGGGCTATCGCGTGGCCGGAAAACGGAAGACCAGGCCTACCGACACAAGATCGACGTCACCCTTGTTGCCGACCGCGTCGTTGATGCGGTAGCGTTCGGCCTCGAGGCGCATGCCCAGAGACCGAGTGAAATCGTACTGCAGCCCCGCGCCGAACTTGACGCTGGTGTCGCGCTTGCTCGGGGTGGGGTTCGTCACTGTGATGATTCCCGATCTTTTTTCGCTGCTGCAATCGACCAAGGTCATCAAGCGCGTCGACATCGATTCTCTGTCCCTGACGCGGAAGGCGATCGACAACATTCCGGCATGGATCAAGGCGGATGCCGACGCGCCGCAGCAGCAGACGCCGCCACTCCTCCGGGTGGAGAGCCTCCGCCTCACCAACGCGCTGGTCAATTTCGGCAAGACGAGCCTTGGCCCGTTCGATGCGCGCATCAGTCTCAACGATACGGGCGCACCGAAAGACGCGTCGATTGCCACGCAGGACGGCAAGCTCAAGGCGCTGATCACGCCTGCCGGTTCGAAATATCTGATCGACGCCAGCGCAAAGTCGTGGACATTGCCGGCCGGACCGGCGCTGGTGTTCGACGAGTTGATCGTTAAAGGGGTGGCGACGCTCAACGATGCCGACCTGGGCGAGATCCGCGCCGGGCTTTATGGCGGCACTGTCACTGGAAAGACGACCGTCAGCTGGCGCAAAGGGCTGCAGCTCGGCGGCGCGCTCGACGTCCGCGGGCTGGAGCTGACACAAGTCGCTGCCCTGCTGTCACCTGGCACCCGCATGAGCGGCAAGCTCAGTGCCAAACTGGTGTTCTCCGCCTCGGCGGCCTCGGCGGATCAGATTGTGAATGCACTGCGGCTGGAAACGCGTTTTGACGTGCGGAACGGCGCGTTGCATGGCGTTGACATCGAAAAAGCCGCCACCAATCTGATCAAGCAGGGAACGACTGGCGGAGAGACGCGTTTTGAGGAGTTGTCCGGGCACCTCGTCATGGAGCGCGGCGGCTACCGTTTCACCAGACTCAAGATTGCCTCGGGCACGCTGGCCGCCGACGGCAACGTGAGCATCTCCACCAGGAAAGAACTATCGGGCCGCATCAACGCCCAGATCAAGGCGGTGGGCGCGAGCGCCAACGTGCCCCTCAACGTCGCGGGCACGCTCGATTCACCTTTGCTTTATCCCACCGCTGGAACGGTGGCGGGCGCGGCGGTTGGCACCGCCATATTGGGCCCGGGACTGGGCACCTCGGCGGGCGCGAAAGTCGGAGGCTGGGCCGAAAACCTGTTCGGCAAGAAGGAAAAGAAAACACCAAAGAAATAGGCCGCACGCAGCGGCCCATTTGTTGCCAATCGACCTGGAGCAGCGTCACCCGGACGCGTGCAGCGGCGACTGCTGTACTGCGCGAACCTGTGTCACTGCTGCGTACAGGCTTGATCGCCGAAAGAGGCGGCCTGCGCCTCCAAGGCTCAGGCGTTCGACTGAATCGCGCCGTTGACGATCTTGACTTTGTCGCCTGTGCGCCAACTCGGCGCGCTCGCTTCGCTGATGACGCGGCTCGAGCCGTCGTTCAGGCGCACGGTGACCTCGTAGCTCGTGGTCGCCTTCACCCGCTTCTCGACCTCGTTGCCAGCCACTGCGCCACCGACTGCACCGACCACGGTCATGACGTCCTTGCCGCGGCCGCCGCCGACTTGGTTGCCGAGCAGGCCGCCAACGACCGCGCCGCCTACCGCTCCAAGACCGCTACCCTGGCCCTTTGCGGCGATTTCGCGCACCGACTCGATCACGCCGCATTCGGCGCATTTCGCGGAGGCCACCGCCTTGGCCGTACGCGCTTTCGCGGCGGCGGGCGCCGAGGTGTTCGCCGACTGCAGTTGGACTGCAGCCGTGTCGCCCGGTCCGCCCATCGAATTTGGGATCCAGCCCATCACCGCGGCAATGCCCACGGCGCAGAACAGGGTCAATGCGATGCCTGCGATCCAGATGACAGCCTGGGGGAATTTGCCGGATTGCGGCTCAATCTTGTTCACTTGCGTGTTCATGCGTGCTTCCTTCCAATTAAGCTATGTCGGGTGACGCTCGCGTCGGTGCAATAACGGGAGCGTCGCCTCGACGTGAAATTGCAAACTACATTTTTTTGCCGACGTCACGCGCCGTGTCCGAGGTCGCTGCACCCGCTACCCCGAGGTCTTTGCCTATGCCGTCGACGGTATTGCAACCCGCGAGCGCGCCGAAAGCGCCGGTCAGAACCAACATTGCCAAAATTGCCTTGAACATGATGTCTCCAATCCAAAGAACGATCTAAACGGGGCCGCGCCGCCAATGCGGCGCATTCCTGTTCGCGGCCTTGAAAACCCAAGGTCAGGTTGAACTGCGTTGCGAGCACCAGCGCGCAACGCGGGCCCCGCTCGCGCAGGACCTTTGCCGTAGTTCGACTAGCGCACGATCCTGGTGCCGATCACTTCAATATCGACGCGGCGGTCAGGCTGCAGGCAGGCAATGAGTTTCGTGCTCTTGGGACCGGCGCAATCCTCGGCTTTGGTGACCGGCTGCGTTTCGCCCTTGCCTTCGGTATAAATGCGGTTCGGCTCCACGCCCTTGCTGACCATGTAGTCTTTTACCGATGCCACGCGCTGCTCGGACAGGCGCTGGTTGTAGCGCTCGCTGCCGATGCGGTCCGCATGGCCGATGGTCATGATGGTTTCGGGGCTGATGTCCTTTAGCTTGCCGACGAAGGTATCCAGCGCGTCACGCCCTGCCGGACGCAGCGTGGCCTTGTCGAAGTCGAACAGCGTATCGGCCTCCAGCGTCAGCTTCTCGGCCACCGGCTTCGGCGCGGGCGGCGGGGTAAGCGCGGCCACTTTCATCGGCGGTGCAGCGGGCGCGGCCTTTTCCGCCGGCGGCGCAACGTAAGCGACGTAATTCGGGTCGCATTCGGCGCTCGGCGGCGGGGGCGGGCCAAAGCCGGTGTTCCAGCACAGACCGAAGCCGCTCTTGACTACGGCACTGCGGCTATCGTTGAGATAGGCTTTATCATTGTCTTTTTGCGCGTTCGCGGCTCCGGACAGAATGCCCAACGCCAGGGCGCATGCAACTGCGAGCCCTATCTGCTTCTTGCTGAATGATGTGTTCATGGTGTTTCTCCTGGTAGACAACGGTGATTCCGCCTGCAGCTTCCATCCCCACTTTCCATAGCCGCGAATCACGGTAAGAGAAACTGACTGGCAATGGGCGCATTGTCCGGCAAGGGCGCGGCAGCGATCTGGGCGGTAGCGCACATACTGCGAAATATTCTTTCCGGCATGCCGCCGGCGCACGCGCGCCGCGCCGCTCGCTAGGTCAATGTGCCGAAAGCCCAGTATCCATGCGGCTCTCGAGCATATCCGGCCGTGCAAGCACACGCGCCAATGCGCAAGACCCTGAACCACATTTGGCGTAATATTGGACCCCATGTCCGAACCAGTGAAACTCCCCGAAGGCAAGGAACCGGTGCTGCGGGTGATGCCGATGCCCGCCGACGCCAACCATCACGGCGACATTTTCGGCGGCTGGATCATGTCGCAGGTCGACATCGCCGGCGGCGTCCTCGCCGGGCGCCATGCGCGCGGCCGTGTGGCCACGGTGGCGGTGAATTCGTTTCAGTTCAAGCAGCCGGTGCAAATCGGCGACCTCGTTTCTTTCTATGCCGAGATCGTGCGCGTGGGCAACACTTCAATCACCGTCAACGTCGAGGTGTACGCGCAGCGCAATCCCGAGGACATCGAGATCGTCAAGGTGACCGAAGCGACGCTCACCTACGTCGCCACCGACAAGAACCGCCGGCCGCGCACGGTGCTGCCGCTGGCGGCGAAAAAAAACTGGTAGCACGACACGGCGAGCGTTCGCGAGCAAGCTCGCTCCCACGCCGCGAGCGTTCGCGAGCAAGCTCGCTCCCACGCCGCTTGCCCGCCGATTCAGTATGATGCTGCTTTCCCCTGACAGCGGAGTGTTCGTCCCATGAAAGACTTTCAAGGCAAGGTCGCGGTCATCACCGGCGGCGCGAGCGGCCTCGGGCGCGCCATGGCCGATCGCTTCGCGCGCGAGGGCATGCACATCGTGCTCGCCGACGTCGAACCCGATGCGCTCGCCAGGACCGTAGCCGAGATGAAGGCGGCCGGGGCGAAGGTCATCGGCGTGCGCACCGATGTGTCCAAAGCGGCCGAGGTCGAGGCGCTGGCGCAAAAGACGCTGGCGGCTTTCGGCGGTGTGCACCTGCTCGCCAACAACGCCGGCGTGGCCGAGGGCGGCAAGGTCTGGGACAACACCGTCGCCGATTGGGAGTGGGTGCTGGGCGTCAACATGTGGGGGGTGATCCACGGGGTGCGCGTGTTCACGCCGATCATGCTGAAGCAGGGCAGCGAAGGCCATATCGTCAACACCGCCTCGGTCGCGGGCCTGATTTCGCCGCCCGGCATGGGCATCTACTGCGTATCCAAGCATGCGGTGGTGACGCTCACGGAATGCCTGCACCACGACCTCGCGCAACAGACGGACAAGGTGAAGTGCTCGGTGCTGTGCCCGGCCTACGTGCCCACGGGCATCGCCGATTCGGGGCGCAACCGCCCGGCCGAACTGAGCGAAACCCGGCACAAGACCGCGGCCGACCTGGCGCTCGACGCCAGTCTGAAAAAAGCGGTGCAATCCGGGAAACTCTCCGCCGCCGACGTGGCGCAAAAAGTATTTGAGGCGGTGCGCGAGGGGCGCTTCTACATCCTCACCCACCCGAAAATCAAGCCCTCGATCCAGTGGCGCATGGAAGACATCCTGCAGGAGAGGAATCCCACCAATCCGATGGGCTGAGCGCGCGGCGCTAAGGCTGGCCGCCCTGGAACAGGCTCTGGAAAATCGCGTAGACCACCCTGGACTTTTCCCAGAACGCGGTCTTGATGGAATTGAACCTCGAGCCGCCGCCGCGGTTCTTGTCCACGAGAAACTTGATCAGTCCGTCCACGCCGCCTTCGCGCACCCTCTCGCCGAAGATGTCGCGGTAGTTGGTGACGAGGGACACGCCTGCGACCTTGACGCCGTGGATCTTCCAGCCCTCCGGCGTTTTCGCCATCTCGTAGTCCACCACCATCCGCTCGTTCCCCGCTTGTTTGACCTCCGACCTGACCGTCGCTTCGGTCCCGGACGTGGCGCGGCGCAACTGCTTGAACACGATGCGTTCGCCGCGGTAGCGAGCGAGCGCAGCCGAATACGTCCGCACCAGCAGCGTCCTGAACTCCTCGGTGATCACCCGCTGCTGCTCGGGCGTGGCCAGGTGCCAGTTGCGCGCCACCGCCAGCCGCGTCATGCGCGCGAAATCGAACAGGGGCAGGACCCTGGTCTCGACCAGCGCGGAAACTTTCACCGCGTCGGCCGTCCCTGGCTCTCGGCCTTGCCCGATCTCGCGGATTACCTCGTCGGCGACCGTGCGCAGCAGCGCGTCCGGCGTCGCGCCCTGGGCCAGCGCGGCCGGCGCTGCCAGCGCCAATGTCGGCAACATCACGAATTTTGCGATCAGTTCCCGCATCCAGCTTCCGGACAGCCACGCAACAACGGTTACAGTGCGAGTTATCCCGCCGGGAGTCAACCGGACGAAGCCACAAAATCGGCGGTTTTTTGATCTGTCTCAAGCGCAATTTTCAGCCTGGAATACCTCAATGAAGCGAGCGCCGCACCGGTGCCCGCAAGTTACGAGGTAAACTACGCAGACTTGTCCGATCCGAGCATAAAGCATGAAGAAAAGCGCAGAACCCACAGCAGTGCCTGACTTCGAGCCGGAATTCGTCGCCGGATTGACCAGGATCTTCGACGAGATGATTCCCTTCAACCGCGTGCTGGGCGTGAAGATCACCACGCTGAAGGCGGAAGGCGTGAAAGGAAGGATAGACATGCGCCCTGAACTGATCGGCCACTTTGTTTCCAACCGGCTGCACGGTGGGGTGATCAGCGCGGGACTGGACGCGATGGCCGGCGTCGCCGTGATGGCGGCCATCGGCGCGCGCCACATGGACGAGACTCCGGTGCAGCGGCTCCATCGCTTTGGCAAGCTCGGCACCATCGATTTGCGCATCGACTACCTGCGGCCCGCGACCGGCGATCATTTCGAACTCCGCGCCAATGTGCTGCGCCTCGGTTCGCGCGTCGCGACCGCGCGCATGGAGTTTCTGGGGGCGGACGGCACGCTGCTGGCAAGCGGTGCCGCGGCGTATATCGTTTCCTGAATTCAGCGATTGCGTTCCGCGTCCGCTCCGCCTAGAATTGTCTTACTTTCGTCTTACCGCCACTATCGATATTCGCCATGGAAACCACGAAACTGTCGTCGAAGGGACAGGTGATTCTGCCCAGATCGGTCCGGGACGCCCACAACTGGCCCCCGGGAACCGAGTTCGCGGTAGAGGCGGCCGGGGACGGCGTCCTGCTCCGGCCGTTGAAATCCTTCAAACCCACTGCCTTGAAGGACGTGATCGGATCCACCGGCTATACCGGCAAGGCGAGATCCCTTGGCGACATGGAAAAAGCCATCGCCCGCGGCATCAAGGAAAGAAATGCTCGCGGTCGATACTAATCTGGTGGTGAGGCTCCTCACCAATGACGAACCCGCCCAGGCGAAACGCGCGGCGGCCGCGTTTGCCGC
Organism: Betaproteobacteria bacterium RIFCSPLOWO2_12_FULL_64_23; assembly: GCA_001770575.1. Taxonomy (GTDB): domain Bacteria; phylum Pseudomonadota; class Gammaproteobacteria; order Burkholderiales; family SG8-39; genus 2-12-FULL-64-23. Next base: position 32,100 of record MERK01000033.1, on the reverse strand, counting down.
AAACGAGATCTACATCGCCAAAAGCGTGCTTCTGGAAACCGAATGGGTGCTGCGCTTCAGCTACCGGCTCGACCGGGTGGCTATCCTGCGGGGCCTGGTCGCATTACTCGGAATGGCCCAGGTCACCGCGGAGGACAGTGTTCGCGTTACCGCAGCCCTCGACTGGTATCAGGCCGGAATGGAATTCGCCGATGCGCTGCATCTCGCCAGCAGCATCGGCAACGCGCAGCGGTTCGGCACCTTCGACGCAAAGATGGCGCGCCGTGCGCGCGCGATCACGCCGATCGATATCGCGGTGATTTGACCGCGCGAACGCGGTGGGTCGAGCGTACTCTCTACATCCTCTTGCTCCAGCCGCGCCGATTCCACGTTCACTTCGGCTTGCACAGCTGAAACGGCGATTCATTAACTGTGAGTGCGACCCCTGGTCAGCTCCCCGATCGCGGCTCGAACCCAGGCACTGCAAATTGACATGCAACCACTTCGCCTCCGCCTTTAGCAGGCTGTTGAAAGACGCTTCCCGCTGCCACGGAATACGTGTTCTGATGCGTTCTCTCAGAGGGAAGCGTTTTCGGCAGCCTCTGATTTGGGGGATTTAAAAGGGGGCGTGCCCCCTTTTTCAACACCCTGCTGACGCAATTCGAAATGGGCATACACCCGCTACGGTGCTTCAGAGCGTGAAGCCCCGCGCCGGCAGGCGCAGCGAAATCGCCGCAGCCGCAAGCAGCAGCGCTCCGGCACTACCGAACGCGATCCAGTGGCTGCCGTAGGCATCGTAGGCCCAACCGCCGAGCCAGGAGCTGATCATGGCGCCAACCTGGTGGACCAGAAAGCTCCATCCGTAGAGTATTCCGACAAGGCGGGTGCCATAGACGTCGGCCAGGATGGCGGAGGACAGCGCGACGCTGCCGGCCCAGACGAGCCCGCCGATCGCCGCCGCCGCATACAACTCCCCGCGCGTACTGACAAGCAGCAGCGCGAAAAAGCCCAGGCCGCGGATCAGATAGATCGCGGCCAGGATGTTCTTGCGCGGCAGTATATCCGAGAGCCGGCCCAGGGCCAGCGTACTGAAGATCGCCACCAGGCCGATCATGCCGATGCCAAGGGAGCTGGTCATGGAGTCGAAGCCATGGTCCATCAGCATCGGCACGCCGTGGGTGCCCAGCAGATTCATACTGTAGCCGCAAGTAAACAGCCCCAGCGCCACCTTCCAGAACGGCCCCGTGCACACCGCCTGGCGCCAGCTCAGGCCCGCGGCCGAGGTCGCCAGCCCGCCCGGCGGGGCCGCCGCCCCGGGCAACAGATCGGCACTCGCGGGCGCGTCGTCGCGAATCACGAGCCAGGCGGCCGGGAATATCAGCAGGGCGAACACTGCCGCGAAGCCGAGCAGGGTATTGCGCCAGCCGACCGTGCCGATCGCGTAGGCGAACACCGGCGTCAGGATGGCGATACCGGCCATCGAACCCGTCGACATGAAGAACAGCGCCATGCCGCGTTGACGCTTGAACCAGCGGCACAGCACCGGCGTCAGCGCCACCGAACTGGTGAACGAAAAGCCCAGCGACAGCAATACGCCGAAGGCCAATAGAAAACTGATCGGGTCGCGCGCCAGCGTTGTCCACACGATCGCCACGACGACCATGGCGGTGCCGAGCAAGAGCACGAACCGGGTCCCGCGCGTGCCGGCGAGATGCCCGGCCAGCGGCATGCCGATCCCGTAGCAGAGCATGCCGATGGCGACGATACCCGCAAGCAGGCTGCGGCTGAAGCCCAGGTCCCAGGCGATGGGCAGGAAGAACGGACCGATGCCCATCCGCATGCCGACCGTCAACAGGCTGATGATCGTCGCCGCGGCCACGATGTTCCAGCCGAAATACCAGCCGCCGATGCGTCTGTCCGAACTCACGGGTGTTTCGGGTATCGACCCCGTCCTCTTTTATCTGTCATGAGACGATAATACCTCTGGACGGCACACTATTGCGCGGCACCGGCCGCATTTCTCATGTCAACAGCGCCTCCAAGCCATCCATCGGCTCGAAACGCTCGTTGCGATAGACAAGAAAGGAAGGTCCCGGAAGGGCACGCTCGAGGACGGGATGCCGCTCGTTACCCGGAAACGCGATTGCGCGCCCTTGCTCGTGCGCAAATGGTTCCGGCTGAATCACCGGCGGCCGGCGACCTCGCGCAGCCGCGAGGACATCCGCCACGCTCCTATGGCGCGCAAGCGCGGCCATGCTCATGATTTGCGCCGGCGCCAAGGCGATCTCGCCGGCCCAGAATTGCTCCAGCACGCTGCGCGGGCGCAGCCAAAAACTCCCGGTCGCCTCGTAGTTGTCGTGCCGCGCCTCCTGGTCGCGCGGCACCGCAGCCACAAAAAAGCGCGCGTCGAAACGCTTGTTGATCATTGCCGGCACCTGCGGCGTGATCCAGCGCGACCACGGAACGACGCTGCCCCAATCGGGCCGCAGGCCCAGCTGGACGAGGATCTCGGCGAAATGAAGCCCCTCTTGCACGCGCTTTTGCGCGACTTCCAGGTGCATCGCCGTCGCGCCTGCGGCAAGCAGTACACCCGCCTCTTCGAATGTCTCCCGGCAAGCGGCAACGAAAAACCCAGCCGCCTTCACCGTTTCGAGTTCCGGCTCGGCCAGCGCGGCCTGCAATTCGTCAAGCGGCGCGCAAAGCCGCTTCAGCACCTGCGGATCGGTGTCAGCGCGGTCGACTTTTCCGCCCGGGAAGACATACGCGCCGCCCAGCACATCCGACAATCCGTGGCGTTTGACCATGAACACTTCCATGCCTTCGGCCGTGTCGCGTAACAACACCACAGTCGCAGCCGCGAGTGCCGGCAGCACTGCCGCTCGATTGTCGGGTTTCACTCTATTCCTTGCCCCACGGCCGAGTTTCAGCGTTAATCGAATACTTGAGTTTCAGCGTTATCCGAACACCACGATGAATAATGGACGAAGGGAGCGCGGGGAAACGGAAGGAGCCCGTAGGGCGACTGGAGTTTCCCCGCGCGCGGCGCCGTTGGCCTGTGGTGTGCCGAAAGACATGCACGCTTCCAACACTCTTTGACTTGGTATAGCGTTCTCGGATTTGAATAGGTAAAGAAGTCATGCCCAAAAAAGTTTGCGTGAAAGCCGCCGCCGTCAGTTGGTTCAGGCGGTTCGCTCGGGGCGAAGCTTGAGATCGGTTTCGAGAGAGTTCGGTGTAAGCGTGAGCACGGCGGCCTACTGGGTTGCGCGTGCGCGGGGCAAGCGCGTCGACCGGGTGCAGTTCGACAGTCGCAAGACTGGCCGGGCCTGGAACCGCACGCCTGGCGACATGGAACAACGCATTCTGAGTGTTCGAAACGTACTGCGTAAAGAGAGCGTGTTGGGCGAGTACGGACCCGACGCCATTGGCTTGGCCTTGCAACATAAGCAGGCGCGTGAGCCAGTTCCCTCGCGCGTGACGATTTACCGAGTGCTTGTGCGTCGCGGCGCACTTGATGGCGTACACCGACAACGCCGGCCGGCACCGCCCAAGGGCTGGTATCTGCCCGATCTGGCCTGTGGGCGAGCCGAACTCGATAGCTTCGATTTCATCGAGGACTTGAAGATCGCCGGCGGCCCCCTTATCGATGTGCTCACCAGTACCAGCCTGCACGGCGCACTGGCCGAGGCCTGGATCATGGAGCGACCCAGCGCTCGGGCCACGCTGCAAGCCTTGGTCGAGCGCTGGCGCCGTGACGGGTTGCCCACTTACGCGCAGTTTGACAACGCCACAATATTCCAAGGAACACATCGATCCCCCGACACCGTCGGACGTATCAGCAGGTTGTGTCTGGCGCTGGAGGTGGTACCGGTCTTCGCCCCACCGCGCGAGCCGGGCTTCCAGAATGCCATCGAAGGCTTCAATGGGCTGTGGCAAAGCAAGGTCTGGCAGCGCCACCACTTCCCCAATGTCGAAACCCTGGCGAGCGTCTCCGCCCGTTATATCGCAGTCTATCGCGCCAAGACCGCCGCCCGCAGAGAACTCGCACCCAAGCGGCGCAGCCTCCCCAAAGGCTTCAAGCTCAACCTCAGCGCCGCGCTCAAAGGCACTATGATCTTCCTGCGCCGCAGCTCTGAGAACGGCAACGTCGATCTGCTCGGCAGATCCTTCCCTGTCGATCCAAATTGGCCGCATCGACTCGTGCGCTGTGAAGTCGACTTCACTCATCAACGCATCCGTTTCTACGCGCTGCGCCGCCGTGACCCAGACAACCATCCGCTGCTGCGTGAGATTCATTACCCTCGTCCAAACAAACCATTCAAAGGCACACCATGAGTGTTCGGATAACGCTGAAACTTTGTCACATCGATGTCAAAAAAGTGTTCGGATAACGCTGAAACTTGCCCTCAAACTCGACTTCCATGCTATCAACCCTCATGCGCGGCAACCCACTTGAATTTCAATAGAGCCTCAATCAACGAGTTGGATATTCGCTCGCTTGATGATCTCCGCGTTCACCTCGGTTTCTGCCTTAATCTTGGCGGCAAACTGTTGCGGATTGAGCATCGGCACATTGCCCACCTTCGCCAACACCGCTTTCGTCGCCGGATCATCGACTGAAGAGCTGATCGCGTCGGAGAGGATCTTTACGATCGCCGGAGGTGTCCGCGCAGGAACAACTGCCGCGACCCAGGATGACATATCGTAACCCTTGAACCCGGGAAGTTCGTCAACGGCGGGTACATCGGGGAGTTCCCTCCAGCGCTCCGGCAGAGTCACTGCAATGGCCTTGAGCTTGCCTGCCTTGACCAGTCCCACGGCAGACGGATTGTCGCCCTCGACGTCGACCTCCTTCCTCAGCAGACCTAGCTGCGCCGCTGCAGATCCGCGGTAAGGTGCATGCGTTATCTTGATCCCTGCTATGTCATTGAGCCGCTCGAAAAGCAAATGTACCAGGCCACCCAGTCCGCTTGAACCGTAAGTGAGATGGTTAGGCTTGCTGCGGGCCAGTTTAATCAAATCTTCCAGCGTTGAGACCCCTGCCGTTCGCTCGTTGTCCGGATTGATGAGCAAGACGAACGGATACTGCACCATGAGCGCAACGGGCGCAAAGTCCTCCGCCTTGTATTGAATTGTCTTCTTACTGTACGTCAGCGGATTGAGCGTCAGCGTGCTCGAGGCGGTGATGTGGACGGTGTATCCATCGGGTTCGGCGCGCGCTACCTCGGCAGCCGCCAACATACCGTTGGCGCCGGTATGGTTTTCAACGATCACGGGCTGTCCCAATTTCTTGCTCACGTGGTTCGCCACGACGCGGGCGACTATGTCGGTTGGACCGCCGGCGCTGAAGCCCAAAATGAATTTGATGGGCTTGCTCGGATACGACTGCGCTGTCGCGGTGCCTATGCCGAACATCAGCAGAGCGCTTGCGCAAAGTAACTTCTTGAAACGGCGATAAGCTACGGACATGACTTTTGCCTCCTCAGGTTATGCCGCCAATTCGAATAGCGGCGCCAGCTGCGGCCGCGGACTGTTGCGGTGCGAGCGCGGTACGCCACACACACCGCGCCCACGCCCTGCCGCTCGCCTGCTGCCGTCCGCGATCGATTCCCCGCTTCAACGATACACCGCACTCACTGCGGCTTGATGCCGGCCGCTTTCGCCACCGTCGCGTATTTGGCGATGTCGGCCTTGATGATCTCCGCAAATTCCTCCGGGGTGCTCGTCGCCGGCTCGGCCCCCAACTGGGTCATTCGTTCCCGGGTCGGCGGCTCGGCCAGAATTTTCAGCATTTCCTCGCGAATGCGCTCGATGATCGGCCGCGGTGTGTTCGCCGGCGCGACAAAGCCATACCACACGTTCGTGCCGAAGCCCTGGACCCCCGCCTCCGCCATCGTCGGCACCTCCGGCGCGAGCGAGGTGCGCCGGTCGCTGGTTAGCGCGAGTGCACGCAACTGCCCCTGCTTCATCTGCGGAATGGCGTCAGCCGCGGCAGCGAAATGAAAGCTTGCTTCCCCGCTCAGTACAGCCGTTTTTGCCGGGGCACTGCCGCGATAATGGATGATGGCGAACTTCGTTTTCGCTTCCATGTTGAGCAGTTCTGCGCTCAAATGCCCGAGTGATCCGTTCCCCGCCGAGGCGTAGTTGAGATTGCTGCTTTGCCTGCCGGCCGCGACCAAATCGGCAAGCGATTTGTACGGAGACGACCCGGCTACGACGACAAAAAGCGGAAGCTTGGACACAAGCGTGATCGGCGCGAAATCTTTCGCGGGATCATAAGCAAGGTTGGCGTAGATGCTCGGGGCAACAGCATTGGGTCCCGGTTGCGCGAGCAACAGTGTATAGCCGTCCGGAGCCGCTCTTGCCACCGCGGCCGTTCCTATCGATCCGCCCGCGCCCGTCACGTTTTCGACGATCACCGGTTGGCCGAATCGCTCGCTCATGCGCTGCGCGAGAATGCGCGCGAGGATGTCCGTGCCGCCGCCCGCGGCAAACTGTACAACAATCTTGATGGGTTTCGACGGGTAGCTCTGCGCCTGGGCCAGCGTAGTGCAGAGCCCCAGGATGACCAATAACATGACTCTATGAAGTAAAGCAAACATGCCAGTCCCTCCTCAGTGTTGAAATGCTTGTGCATCGATCCCCGCGTCTCTCTCCACCTTCAGATCGGGCGGGCCCACCCACTACGCATACTTGATGCTGCTGCTATCACCTATCCAAATTACAACCGCTTATTGTCGCCGGCCTCCGCAGCTTCCAGTGCACTGTGGATTTCAGTCATCATCGGAGACAATGCACGCGAAATTCGCTCAAGCGCCGCATCGGCCCAGCCTGAGCAGGTCATCGCGGAGGACGTTTCTGCGCAGCTTGCCGGTCGGCGTGCGCCGCAATTCAGCCACAATCTCGATCCGTTCCGGGAATTTGAATCTCGCGACGCCTTGGTCGCGCAGAAATTGCGTGACGTCTTCCAGGGTCACAGTCGCTCCCGGCTTGGGAATGACCGCTGCGCAGGCGGATTCACCCAGCCGCTTGTGCGGGAGGCCGAATACGGCAACGGCGCTGATCTTCGGATGGCGGTAGAGAATGTCCTCGATCTCGGCGGGACTGATATTTTCTCCGCCGCGTATGATGATTTCCTTCTTCCGCCCGACGACCCGCAGGTAGCCATCATTGTCCACCACTCCCAGGTCGCCGCTATGGAAGTACCCGTCCGCGTCGAAAGAACCAGCCGTCTGCTCCGGATCCAGATAGCCCAGACACACGTTGGGTCCCCGATAGGCGATCTCTCCAGCGCTTCCCGCAAGCTGGCGCTTGCGCGCCTCGTCGACGAGCTTGTAGTCGATGCCGGGATTGAAGCGCCCGTCGGAGCCCGCAACCTTGTCCGCTGGATCGTCAAGCCTGTTGATGGTGACGTTCATCCCCTCAGTCGATCCATATGCAGCGACCAACTGACCGCCGATCCGCTCGCGTACCTGCCTGACGAGTTCCCGCGGAATCGGGGCACCGCCCGAGCACAGCAGGCGCAGACAGCTTAGATCGCCGGGGAAACGCTCCACCGCGTTGACCAGATCCGAATAGAAGGTCGTGGCGCCCCACATCTGCGTGCAACGCTCGCGCGCGATCAGCTCAATCGCCTCTTGCGGATTCCATGTGTCTTTCAGCACGATTTTGCCGCCGAGGAAAAGACCGAATTCCACCCCGAAGACACAGCCTGTCGCGTGGCCCACAGGGCTGCATACGAACACTGCGTCGCCCGAAGCAAGATGGAAATCGCGCGCATGAATCCGAAAGGGATAGGCGAGCGTGTTGTACGAATGCAGCACGCCTTTCGGGTTCGCTTCCGTGCCGGAGGTAAAAAAAAGCGCGCGGACCTCGTCCGGCCAGACAACGATGTCTTCCACAGCCGCACCCGCTTCGCGCTCCCACTCGCGCCCGAGGAATTCGTCAAGCGCAATGGTCCCGCTCGGGGCCGATCCGCCGACTACATAGGTATCGCGCAGCGCTGGAAGCTTCGGGCGCAGACCCTTGAGCATGGCCGCGTGATCGAAGTCGCGATAGCTCGCCGGAACGACGGCCGCCACGGCTTTGCTCTCCCGGAGGATGTACTCCATTTCGCGTGCGCGCAGTTGGGGAATCAGCGGCAGATAGATCGCACCGATCTTGGCCACAGCTTGCTGAAAGTAGACAAACTCCTTCCAATTGGGCAGCTGAAGCGCAACGATGTCTCCCCTGCGCACCCCGGATGCGTGCAGGCCGGCGGCCAGCCGGCGCACGATGCGATCGAGTTCTGCGTAGGTAACGGTGTTATCGCGATCGACCAGTGCGATCTTCGCCGGGTTGTCGCCCGCGGCTGCACCCAGAATATTGGGCACCGCCTCGGCGCTCCAGTACGCGAGCCGCTTATAGCGGGCCGCGTGGGCGGCATGATGGCCGGGCAGATTCCCGACAAATTCCCTCTCCACTTGGAAACTTCCTCCTCGTGCGTCCAGTTTCGCGCCGCATGCCTGAAACTCCGCTGCGTGGGCGCGAAAGCCGATGTTTGGCTTCCCGCGGAACACGCAGCGCACAGCGGCGTTGTGCCGGATTCTGCTGGCTAATTACTCGAACGAACAGACGGTTTAATAAATACTAAGACGCATCCAGGCGTCTGTCAAGCAATGGTTGATCCAAATGCATGGGCTAATCCCAAGTCGCTGCTGCGTGCGCCGGCGCCAGCGCCGAAGCGGCGCAATTGCCCTGTTGCCGCAAGCGACTAACCCACGGTAAGCACTGCCTTTCCCAGCACTTCACGTTGCGCGACCGCGGCGAGGACCTGGGCTGCCTGCTCAAGTGGCGCCTTCACGGAAATCTGAGGATGCAGCTTCCCTTCGGCATGCCAGCGGAACAGGTCTTCGAACATGGCCTTGTGCGCGTCGGTCTCACGCTCCCTGAATCCACCCAGGCGGATGCCGATCGCGGAGATCCCCTTCAATAGCAGCAGGTTCGCGGGCAGCTGAGGAATTCGGCCACTGGCGAATCCGACCACGACGATGCGCCCATTCCATCCGACCAAGCGCATGGCCTCGTCGAACAGATCCCCGCCGACGGGATCGTAGAGCATGTCCACCCCTTCGCCGCCGGTTAGCGCCTTGATTCGCGACTTGATCGATTCCTCCCGGTAGTTGATCGTCACGCTTGCACCTGCGCGCACGGCGTTCGCGAGCTTCTCCGCGGTGCTTGCCGCAGCGATCACCCGCGCTCCCAGCACGGCGCCGATCTCGCAGGCTGTGATCCCGACACCGCCACCGGCCCCCAGGACCAGCAGCGTCTCGCCCGCACGAAGCTGGCCGCGTTCGCGCAGCGCGTAAAGGGATGTGCCGTAGGCGATACCGAAGCCGGCCGCGGTGGCGAAATCCATGGTATCGGGCAGGTGCAACACCCTGCCCGATACGTCGACCGCCACGTATTCCGCAAAACCACCGTAACCAGTGATGGCGAGGACCCGGTCGCCGATGGAGAAGCCGGATACCCCGCTGCCGATCGCCGCGATTACGCCGGCGACCTCGGCACCCGGCGAAAACGGCGTCGGTGGCTTGACCTGATACTTGCCTTCGATGATCAGCGTATCGAGGAAGTTGACGCCCGCCGCTGCAACCCTGACCAGGACCTGGCCGGCTGCCGGAGCAGGTGCGTCGCCAACTTCCTCGAAGCTCAAGGTTTCAGACGGGCCGTAGGCCTTGCATACGATCGCTTTCACCGTGTAAGTCCCCTTGTCTAATAGCAGAGGTGCCGACCGCCATCCACGGGGATCAGCGTGCCGGTGACGAAACGGCTGTCATCGCTTGCAAGAAACAGGACCACCGCGGCCATGTCGTCCGAGGTCGCCAAACGCCCGAGGGGTGTTGTATCCTTGCGCAGCTGGATCAATTTGGGCCCGAGCCTGCGCTCGCTGCCAGCGTGCAGCACCAGGCCGGGCGCGATTGCGTTTACCCTGATACCGCGCGGTCCAAGCTCCACCGCGCACTGAACGGTCATTGCGTTGAGACCACCCTTCACGGTGCAATAGACGATGCGCTTTTCCGTACCACGGATCGCCGCAACGGACGCGACGTTGATAATCGAGCCCGCGCGCCTGCCGAGTGGGCCGACCGCCGCCTGAATGGTCCAGATGACTGCCCGTAGTCCGACCCCGAACATTTTATCGACGGTCTCCTCGCTCACATCCTCTACGGCGTCATAGCTGATCCACATGGCATTGTTGACGAGCACGTCGAGCCCGCCCAGTTCCTTGTCGACCCGCTTGACCGCTGCGTGTGCCGCCTGCCGATCGGACAAGTCGGCTACATAGGATCGTGCCACGCCGCCTGCCCTGGTGACCTCGCGCACGGTTTCGGCGCTGCTTGCCTCATCCAGATCCACACACGCCACGGCGGCGCCTTGCGCCGCAAGGGTCAGGCAGATTCCTCTGCCAATGACACCGCCGGCACCCGTCACAAACGCAACCTTGCCACTCAATCGATTCATAAATCATCTCCGAAAGTATCCAGACATTTGACTACTGACCAATCGTGAATCCGCCGTCCACCACGATCGACTGTCCGGTTATATACGCGCCCGCGCGCGACGCAAGAAATACCGCTATTCCGCCCACATCGTCAGGCTCTCCGATTCGGCACAGCGGCGTCCTTTTGTTGGTTCGTTCCAACGCCTCCGGGCTCTCCCAGGCGGCACGGGCGAAGTCGGTCTTGATCAGACCTGGCGCGATACAATTTACGCGCACATTGCGCGACCCCCATTCCACTGCCAGATTGCGCACGAGCTGCATGTCCGCCGCCTTCGAAATGCAATACGCCCCCAGGTCTTTGTGGCCTCTGAACGCGCCGATGGAGGAAACGACCATGAAGTTTCCGTCGCGGCGTTCCGCCATCTCCGGGATCACCAAATTGGACAGCCAGATGTTGGCGAGGACGTTGTTGCGCATGAGTTTTTCGAAAGTTTCGTCGGGAATGCGCGTGAGCGATCCGTAGTAGGGGCTGCTCGCGGCGTTGGCGACGCAGATGTCGATGCGCCCCCACTGCTCGCGCGTGCGTTTCACCAGATTCTCCAGCGCCGCGCGATCAGAGATGCTGGCCGGGACCACGATCGCTTCGCCGCCCTCCTCCCGGATCGACCGCGCGACCACCTCACAGGCCTCCGCCTTGCGGCTGGAAACGACCACCTTGGCCCCCGCCCGGGCGAGGTGCTCCGCGATAGAGCGGCCAATGCCGCGGCTCGAGCCGGTGACGATCGCGACTTTCCCGGAAAGATCAAATGCGTCCATGGGCGATGCTCTCCTTGAATTAATTCCTGCTTGCATACCGTTTAATATTCGGCTCGCGCAGACTCAACGCAGCGCGGATCATGCTGTTCCAGAATCAACGCCCCTGCTATAGGGTTGCGAGAGAGCCTTTGCGTGTTCCGAGCTCATCCCGAGCAATTCCCTAAGTACGGCCTCGGTATCTCCGCCGATGGCCGGCACATAGGACTGCGCCTGCACTCGCGCCTCTGACATTTGAAACGGCAGATTGGGCACGAGGAACTCACCACCCGCATCCGCGACAGTGGCAAAGCTGCCTCGATGAGCAAAATGCGGATCCTGCATCGCTTCCCGGATCGTGCGGTAAGTCGCCGCCGGAATCCCGGCGGCCATGAACGTGTCCTCACACTGCTTGGCGGGGCGCACGCTCGTCCACTGCTCCACCAGCCGCATCAGTTCGGACCAATTTTTGACCCGCGCGGTGCCGGTGGCGAAGCGCTCATCCGATTTCCACTCGGGGTGGCCGGTCGTTTCACACAGGGTTTCGAAGTTCTTCGGCGTCGTCGGACAGATGATGACAAAACCATCGGCTGCCCGTACAGGCTTGTAGACCTGCCTTCGTTCTTTCGCGGGAAACTGCGCCTCCTGGAATTCATAGGGGAAAACGCTCATCATGCTGTCAATCAAGGCGAGATCGATGAACTGGCCCCTGCCCGTATGGTCGCGTTGACGGAGTGCCGCCAAAACCGCTGACAGAGCAAAGGAGCTCGCCAGAACATCGGCCAGGAAGATGTTGCTGTTGGGCGGACGGTCCTGATTATCCTGATAATTCATGAAGGCCAGGTCGTAGCCGCACGATGCTTGCACAACCTGCGCGTAGGCGGGACGATCAGCGGCCGGGCCGCTCTGCCCGAATCCAGAGATCGCGCAGTAAACGAGCTTCGGATTGACCGCAGCAAGCTTTTCGTAGCCCAACCCGAGGCGCTTCATGACCCCCGGCCGAAAGTTCTCGACGACGACATCCGCCTTCGCCACCAAGCCTATCGCCGCCTCGATCGCAGCCGGATTTTTCAAGTCCAGCGCAATGCTGCGCTTGCCGCAGTTAATGTGTCCGAAATATGCGCTATGGCCATTTCGCAGCGGCTCGCGCGTGCGGATGTAGTCCCCCTCCGGCGGTTCCACCTTGATCACTTCCGCGCCCATATCTGCCAAAAAACGCGTGCAATAGGGCCCGGCCATCATGATGGAAAAGTCTATGACGCGCACTCCGGCAAGCGGCCCAGGGGGCGTTGATTTCTGTTCATTGCTCATCCATCTGCTCCAATAGTCAAGTTGGGTAGGTTTCGCGGTGGCTTGGCCAGTGTCGACCAGACATGGCCCCAAGGATTTTCGACCGGCCGATCCCAAGCCGTGCGCACCGACAGGTCCACGATCAGGACGTCGCCTTACGACGGCGTCAGAACGGTGCCACCGCACACCGACAGGCACTGCCCGGTGACGTAGGCCGACATGTCGGACGCGAAGAACTGCACCACTGACGCGACCTCGTCAGCGGTGCCCAAGCGCCGCAGCGGAATAATCTCGAGGTCGGCGTCGGTCGAAATGCCACGCGCCTTGGCCGACTGGACGATGCGCGCCGTCGCGATCGCGCCTGCAGCAACGCAGTTGACCCGGATATTGTCCGGGCCGACGTCATGCGCGAGGAACCGTGTGAACTGAATGAGCCCCGTCTTGGCGATTCCATATGGCGCGAGCCGGCCCTGGCGTTGCGACGGATCGAGCCCCGCCCGCGACGAGATGTTGACGATGCTGCCGGCCTTGCGCGCACGCATCGATGGCAAAGCCTCCTGGCAGCAGTAGACGGCACTCAACAGGTTCAGCTTCAGCATGTACTCGATGTCCTCATCGGGCATCACGGACGCCTTACTGCGCTCGACCGGCGTAAGCGCGCCGCCGACGTTGTTTACCAGAATGTCGATGCGACCGAAGGACTCCAGCGTGCGTTCGATGAGTGCCTTCGCGACGTCACGGCTGCAAAGATCGCCGTCGAATCCGATGCTCCTGCGGCCGAGCGCCCGGATTTCGTCGGGCACCGTAGGCGCGCTCAGCTCCTCGCCGTACCGCTCTGCGCGCGCAAGATCACGGGCGGAGACCACGACGTCCGCGCCCTGCGCCGCCAGACGCAATGCGATGGCGCGACCGATGCCCCGCCCGGCGCCTGTAACGATCGCCACTTTCTGCTGTAATTCCATGTGACAACTCCTTGTTGTATGACCGGCAGTGGATTCGAATTGCGGGGCTCGCTTCGCCAGATCACGCCAGCGTCAAAGCCGTCGCCAAAATCGAAAAATTCACGGGCTCTCATACCGTGCCCACCGGCATCGGCGGCGAGCCGACAAGCCCGGGCAGGCGCAACGGCGGCGCGGTCAGCAGGAAACGGCTGCGGCCGTGTTTGCGCAACCACGGGCCGAGTTCGCCGAAATACCACATTTCGCCCAGAAAGATGCCAAGCTTGAAAATGCAGTGCTCGTGCAGCGGCATCATCGAATGCTTCTCCCCTCCTCCGGCCATTGCCGCCGAAACGAGGGCCTCGACACCGAGGTTGTCGGCGCAGATCGCAACCAGGCCGCAGTCGGTGATCCAGTTCAGCAAAGCCCTATCCTTGCCGTCGAGCACCGCGCAGGCGTTCCTCAGCTTGTCGAAATCCGGTTGCTTGTTCATCGCCAGGGCGAGGTCGGCCCAGCCGGTGTACAGGCAGAGAAAGTCGCCGGCCTGCACACTGGTCTTTTGCCGCTCCAGCACCCGCATCAGCGCGTCGTAACCGACGTGAACCGGTTGCTCACCGTATGCGTCAGCCAGGTTCACCAGCACAGCGCGCCCCTGGACGCCGGTTTCCGCGAGCGATTCCATGCCCAGCTTGCGCGCGCAAGGGCCGCCAGCCTGGTCGGCGCCCAGCACATGCTCACCCCCGCGCCAGCCGTTGTAGTAGACCACCTCGGCCACACCGTCGCCATCGGCGTCGAACTCCTGACCCCAGTGGCTGAGCGCATCCCATTGCGTCGAGTACTGCGTCCAGATCGTCACCGCATCGTCCGAGGTCACGTCGAACAGCGAACGGTTCTGGCAGGAGAAGCAGAAGTTGTAGCAGAGCTCGCCGGTGGCACGCCTCGTGGCCTCGATGCGCGGCGCACGCCGACTCGGCACCAGATTGGCACCACCGGGATAGTCCAGCGGCAGGCTAAGCGAAAATGCAATGCCTTCGGTAACTTCGCGCACGGCGGCCAGCCGGCGCTGCGGCGTAACCAGGTTCATGCGACCGATCTGGTCGTCTACTCCGAATTCGCCCCAGTTGGAACCTTCGGGCTTGTGTTTCCAGCGCATCGTGGACTCTCCTTCAAGTTGAATTGCCCCCGGCGAAGCCGGAGGCTTGATATGGTTGGTTCATACGTGCGCCTTGCTATCGGATGGCAATCACGATTTTCCCCGTGACCGAGCGCGCCATCACCACCGCCATCGCCTGCGGCACCTGGTCCAGGGGGTACGTCGCCGAGATCAGCGGCCGCAATCTTCCTTCCGCCGTCCAACGCAGCATCATGGTGAAGCGGCTGCGGTATTCCTCGAGTTTGTGCTTGATGAACTGGGCGGTGTTCACACCCACGATCTGACATTCCTTGAGCAGCACATGATTCGCCGGAATCTGCTGAATCCGTCCCGCAGCAAATCCGACCACAAGCAGTCTGCCCTCCCAGGCAATGCAGCGCAGCGATTCGTCGAACACATCGCCGCCGACCGGATCGAAAATGACATCGGCGCCGCGCCCCGCGGTTACAGCCAGTACCCGATCGCGAATATTTTCCTGGGTATAGTTGATGACCTCGTCGGCACCGTAGCCTTTGATAATCTGAAGTTTTTCATCAGTGCTTGAGCAGGCGATGACCTTCGCGCCCATCAACTTGCCGAGTTCCACTGCGTTGAGCCCCACTCCAGAACTGGCCGCATGAACCAACAGCCATTCGCCAGGCTTCAGTGCGGCTCGATCCGTCAGAGCATGGTAGGTCGTGCCATAGGTAATGGGAAATGCGGCTGCGATTGTAAAGCTCACTTCGTCCGGTATGGGAAATACCATGTCTTCTGAAATGCATCGTTCTTCGGCAAATCCCCCGTATACGCACGTCGACATCACGCGATCGCCCTTTCTGACACGGGTGACGCCTGACCCGACCTCGGTGACGACTCCAGCCATTTCCATGCCGGGACTAAAGGGCATGCCGGGTTTGACCTGGTATTGGCCCGCAATCATCAATGTGTCGGCAAAGTTCAGTCCTGCCGCGTGCACCGCTACCCTGACATCCCGCGCGTCGAGCGCGACCGATTCCACCTGTTCGAGCACCAGCGATTCAGGTGGTCCAAATTTCTTGCACAGCAACGCTTTCATCAATGGTCCCTTGGATCGCTGCAACGGCTCCTAGAGCCGTTCTGTATCTGCCAATTTCAAATACGCGCCCGGCGCCGACTCGGTCGCAGAAATGACACGAAACGTGCGAATTGGTCCCAATTCATGATTCCTTGATCGAAATGCGGTTCAGGTTGTGCGATCAGGCCATGAACACGCCGCCATTCACGTCCACCACGATGCCGGTCACGTAGGCAGCGCCTTCGGACGCCAGAAAACCCGCGACGGCCGCAACTTCTTCCGGCGTCCCCAGGCGACCTGCCGGAATGCCCTGAATCGCCTTTTCGATGATGCCGGGCGATGATTGGCTGGAGAGTGGCGTTTCGATCCGGCCCGGTGCGATGCAGTTCGCGGTAATGCCGAAGCGGGCATAGTCGCCGGCGATCTGCCGCGTCATTCCGATCAGTCCTGCCTTCGAGGCGGAGTAATGCACGCCGGCTGGCGCGATATACGTCCGGCCCGCGCGCGAAGCGATATTGATGATTCGGCCCCAGCCGTTCGCCTGCATCAGCGGCACCAACTCCCGGCACAGCAGGAAGGGCGCGGACAGGTTCACTCGCAGAACCGCTTCCCAGTCCGCAAAGCCTATCTCCGGCAAACTGAATCTGTCGCCCTTGTTCTTCGGATGCACGCCGGCATTGTTCACCAGCACATCGCACCTTCCCGTGCTCGCCTTGACATGCTTGGCGACGCCAAGAATTTCGTCCTCGCGCGACAAGTCCGCGAGGTGTGCGACCGCTTGAAAGCCCTTGTTCGCGAGCTCGCGTGCACGCTCATGCACGGCGGAACTCCGGTCGACCAACAGCACGCGCATCTGCGCACGCGCCAGCCATTCGGCAATAGCCAGCCCGATGCCGCTGGCAGCGCCGGTTACCACCGCGATTCGCTTCTCGCCCATACCGGTCTCCTTCAACGCAAAGTTGCTCCCGATGCCACTGTCAACAGCCATGCCGCCGCGCGTTGGCGACGCGGAAGAATTGCGACATCGCGCCGGACAAGAATGCGCCGGCGATCAGACGCCAGGCAGTGCCTCTACTTGCCGCCCTTGTCGAGAACGCAGCGCGAGATGATCAGGCGTTGTATTTCGGAAGTTCCCTCCCAGATCCTCGTGTAGCGGGCGTCACGGAACAGGCGCTCCACTTTGGGCCGATCGACTACGCCCCAACCGCCGTGAATCTGTACTGCGAGGTCCGTCACGCGACCGGCCATTTCCGAGGCAAACAGCTTGACCATCGAGGCTTCTACGTTGAACGGTTCGTTGCGGTCGTGCAATGCGCACGCGTCATGCAGCATCGTGCGCGCCGCATACACGGACGTCGCCATGTCCGCGATCATGAACTGAATCCCCTGGTACTCCGCGATGCGCTTGCCGAATGTGACCCGCAGCTTGGCATAAGCGACCGACTCCTCCAGTGCGGCTTGCGCAAGGCCGATGGCTTCGGCCGCCAACGTCAGACGCGCGAGGTCCAGTGTTTTGAGCAGATAGCCGGAACCCTTGCCGACTTCGCCGACCAATGCGGTTGCCGGAACCTTGACGTTTTTCAGCGTCAGTTCGGCGGTGGTGGTGCCGCGCATGCCCATTTTTTCGTAGACTGCCGAAGTCGAAAACCCCGGGGTGGCGGTCTCGACTACGAACACAGATACGCCCTTGTGACCGGCAGCAGGATCGGTCTTGGCCGCCACTATGCAAAGATCCGCGCCGACGCCATTTCCGATCAGGCACTTGATGCCGTTCAGCACCCAGCCTTCGCCGCTGCGCTGCGCAGTGGTGCTGATCGCCGACACGTCCGAACCGGTGTGCGCCTCGGTAACCGCGAAGCAGATGCTGCGCTTCGCCTTTGCCAGATCCGGCAGGTAGGCCTGCTTCTGCGCCGGCGTGCCGAACTGCACCAGCGGCTGAATGCCGATGACATAGGCCATCAGCACCGCAGCGGTCGAAGGGCAACCGCGCGCCAGCTCTTCGGTGACCAGGCAGATCGCCAGCGCGTCGAGATCCTCGCCGCCGTATTCCTTGGGCACCGTCATGCCGCACAGGCCGAGTTCGGCCATCGCGCGCAGACCTGCCTCGGGGAAAGCCGCTTCCTTGTCGATGCGCGCCGCATCCTTGCTCAACTGCTCGTCGGCGAGCTTGCGCGCCGCATCCCTGAATTTCTGCTGCCTCGGGGTCAGTATCATTTCATGCTCATCCTTGCAGTGAGCAGGGCGCCCGGACCCTGCCGGTTAATCAAACGAACAATGCTGTTCGGCTACCGCCGAGCGCGCCGGGGAAATCATCAAGATTCCAGCCCCAGCTCGCGCCGCGCTACGTATACGGGGTCGTCCTTGTCGCGTCGCCCCACCGTCCACCCTGAGAGCGCCTTGGGCGCGTTCTGCGCCACATCGATCATTTGCTTCCAGTCCTGTATCAGGACGCGCCGCCAGATGCGCCATTCACCATTGCGGCGCTGGAAACGGTCGAGGTATCTGGAACTGGTCATCAGGTCCACGCCGAACGCCCCTTTTCCGAGCTCACCGCCGGATAGTTGCGCCAGACTCGCCGCCGCCTCGGCAGGATAGCGCTGCAGGGTGCGCACGTAGGTTTCGACCAGCGCGAGATCCGGCCCGGCAAACTCGATCAGCATATTGCTGACGGCGTGACTGGAGAACGGAATCCCCTTGTGGCGCTCGCGTATCCATTCGACCAATCCATCGGCGCTGCCGGAAAAAATGCCGTGATTGTCGGTCGCGTCCGGGTGGAACGCTGCGCGCATGCCCTCGTAGTCGAGCCGGTCGACCGCGCGGCACCAGCGGTACATCGCGTCCTGGATGGCCATGCGGTCCGCAATGCGCGCGGGCGAATACTGGTCCTCGTTGTTCACTTTGTTCATGCCGGACTCCTCGTTGAGGCGTGTTAATCGAACGAACAGACGGTTTAATTAATGCTAAACTGCGTCTGAGCGGCTGTCAAGCAATGGTTGATCCAAAACAAGTCAAGGCTGCGCAGCCGATCTTCGGCCTGGTCGTGCCTCAGGAGTAGCGCTATGCATCGGACCGTGTACGAAATATTCCAGGCGAGCGTCGCGGCCGCACCGGACAACGCATTCCTGTGCGTTCCCGCCGGCCGCGACTACGCACCGGAAGGACTGGAACTGACCTACGCGCAGGTTGCGCGGCAGGTGGAAGAAATAGCCGGCGCTTATCGAGCCGCAGGTTATGGTGCCGGACACCGGGTGGCACTGCTGCTGGAAAACAGGCCGGATCATTTCATCCATTTTCTTGCCCTCAATGCGCTCGGCATCAGCCAGGTTCCGGTGAATCCCGATTTCCGGCCGGAGGAGCTACGCTACCTGCTCGATCACTCTGGCGCGGACTTGATCGTCTGCCGCGAGTCGCGCGTTGACCTGGGCCGTGAAGCGAGCGCCATTGCCAAGGACCGCCCACCCGTTGTCATCGCCGAATCCTGGCCGTCACGCCTGCCGGATGCCCGCACTGCCTGCAAGCATGCCGACGAGGGAACACGCGCGGAAGCGGCACTTCTCTATACCTCGGGAACGACTGCAAGGCCGAAGGCATGTATCCTGACCAACGAGCACTTCATGCTGTTCGCGCAGTGGTACATTGATTTTGGACTGGAACCGGAAAGCTGCTTCAAGCTCAAGCCAGGCGAGGAGCGACTGTTGAACCCGCTGCCCGTGTATCACGTCGCCGCAGGCTGCCTGTGTCCGATGACGATGCTGATGACCCGGGGATGCCTGATCATGCCGGGACGCTTCAGCGCGCAACGCTGGTGGCAGGAAGTCATCTCGACCCGGGCGACGATTGTGCATTACATCGGGCTCGTTCCCGCGGCGTTGCTGAATCAACCGGTAGTCCCGGAAGAGCGCATGCATCATGTCAAATGGGGCCTGGGCGCAGGAATCGAGCCCAGTCTGCATGCTGAGTTCGAGAAGCGCTTTGGCTTTCCCAATATCGAGGTGTGGGGCATGACCGAGATCGGAAGGTTCACTGCGGACGACCGCGAGCCGCGCAAGATCGGCCAGCGCGCAATCGGAAAACCGATGCGCGACTTTGAAATGAAAATCGTCGGCGAAATGGACGAGGAGGTCCCTGCGGGAATGCCGGGGCAGCTCTTGGTCCGCAGCGCCGGCACGAACCCGCGTCGCGGCTTCTTCGCGGGTTATCTGAATGATCCCGAGGCAACCGAAGAGGCCTGGCGCGGCGGTTGGTTTCATACCGGCGACGTCGTGCGCAAAGGCGACGACGGCATGGTGTATTTCGTCGACCGGAAAAAGAACATTATCCGGCGCTCGGGCGAGAACATCGCAGCCGGCGAGGTCGAGGCCGTGTTGCAGGCCGATGCCGGTGTCGCCTATGCGGCTGCCATTGCCGCGCCCGATGAAACCCGGCAAGAAGAAGTTTTCGCCTGTATCGTGGTGCAGCCCGGCGTCGTTGCCGATGCCGCGCTGGCGCGGCGGCTGTTCGACCTGTGTCTCGACAAGCTCGCGTACTACAAGGCGCCCGGCTGGATCCTGTTTCTCGAGTCGCTTCCGCTCACGCAGACGCAGAAAGTGCAGAAAGGAAAGATCTTCCCGGCCGGACATGATCCGCGCTCATCGCCCGGCGTGTTCGATTTCAGGCAGTTAAAGCGTCACAAGCGCTGAGCAATCGACCAACTCATTGGATAGCTCCAACAGAAAAATGTCTAGACCCATTGATCCCAACCGGCCCGAGTTCGAGCTGGAGATTCTCAGGCAGGCCGCCCGCGTCTTTTCCGAGGTCGGCTACCGGCAATCGACGACCGAGCATATCGCAAAGACGGTCAAGCTGAAGAAGAGCAGCCTGTATCACTACTTCAAGAACAAGGAAAACATACTGTTCCAGGCGCTGGCGATGAATCTGAAGCGGTCGCTGGAACCCCTGCTCGCGCTGAAGCAGGATGGCGCGCCCGCCGCGCAGCGGCTGGGCGCCGCGATCCGCCTCCAGGTTCAGGCGATAGTCGAGGCGCCCTACATCGGGAACCTCTTCGTGACCGACAAGGCTTCGCTGACGTCGCGGCATTTGAAGCAATGCCTCGAGCTGCGCGACCGCCACGAGCAAATACTACGCAGCATTATCGAACAGGGCATCGCTGACGGCTCGCTCGCCAATATCGATAGCAGCATTGCAGTGAAGATCATCTACGGTGCGCTGAACGGCCTGCCCTTATGGTGGAAACCCAACGGCCGCTACGGTCCCGCGGAGATCGGGTCGATTTTCGTCGACGCCTTGGTGGATCGCATGCTGGCCAAGGAACGCGGACCCGCATCGCAGCCGCTGAAGCCCGCAGCCGTCGCGCCGCCGCGGGGCAAGCGCGCCGACGGCAGCGCGAAGAAATCTATCCGATAACGCCGTGCTGGCGCAGCGCCGCGATTTCCTGCGCCTCGAACCCCCACCCTGTCAGCGCACCTGCGGAATCCGCGCCGGGCACTGCCGGCGGCCGCGGCTTTTCCGGACGTGAACGGCTGAAACGCGGCGCCGGCGCTGGCTGCGCGACGCCCTCCACTTCCACAAACGTGCCGCGCGCCCGATTGTGCGGATGCGCGATCGCTTCGGGAATGGTCAATACCGGCGCGAAACAGACATCGCTCCCTTCCATCAGTGCGCACCACTCGTCGCGCGACTTTCCGCGAAATACCTCGGTGAGGCGGGCGCGCAGCACCGGCCAGTTGGCACGTTCGTCCCGGCTTGGCAGGTTCTCCTTGTCCAGCCCGGTGAGCCGCAGCAGCTCCTGGTAGAACTTTTTCTCGCCAGCCGCAACGCTGATATAGCGCCCGTCCTTCGTCTCATACACCTGATACCACGGCGAGGCCCCGTCGAGCAGGTTCTCGCCGCGCGTATCGCTCCAGCTCTTTTCGGCGCGCAGGCCGTGCATATAGGTCATCAAGGATGCCGCGCCATCGACCATCGCCGCATCCACCACCTGTCCCTGCCCGGACCGCACTGCCTCGAGTAGCGCACAAACAATGCCGAACGCGAGATAAAGCCCGCCGCCGCCGAAATCGCCGACCAGATTGAGCGGGATAGTGGGCGGCTCGCCCTTGCGCCCGATCGAATGCAGCGCGCCGGTAAGAGCGATGTAATTGAGGTCATGCCCGGCCGCGTTGGCCAGCGGGCCATCCTGTCCCCACCCGGTCATGCGCCCATAGACCAGCCGCGGATTTACCTTTAAACAGACATCGGGCCCGAGACCAAGCCGCTCCATCACCCCGGGCCGGAAGCCCTCGATGAAAGCGTCCGCTTTTGACAGCAAGCGCTTCATCATGGACACACCGTCTGCCGACTTCAGGTCTACGGCTACGCAGCGCCGGCTGCGGTTCAGCAGTAAGAAACGTGGATCGTGAACCCCTTCCCCGTTGCCCGGCCGCTCGATGCGCAACACCTCCGCCCCCATGTCGGCGAGCAGCATTGCGCAAAACGGGCCGGGTGCAAGCCCCGCCATCTCCACGACTTTCAATCCATGCAATGGACCCATTTCCGGTTTTCCTGTGTAACAAAGTTGCGTTGGTCTAACAGCCCGTTGCCAAATGCGTATTGCAGCAGGCTTTCGCCGTGCCGGGCAGGTCACTATCCCCCGTTGCGTCTATTGCCGCTCAATGTTCGCGTCCTTCACAATCTTGGCGTATTTTGCGGTCTCGCGCGCAAGCGTCTCGGCATACTCCCGCGGCGTACTCCTAACCGCATCCAGCGCCATATTGGTAAATTTCTGCTTCACCTCGTCCAAAGCGGCCGCGCGGTTGATCTCCAGGTTGAGCCTCTGCACGATCGCGTCCGGCGTTCCCGCCGGAGCCAGAATGCCGATCCAGCCGTTGAAATCGAAGTCCTTGTAGCCGAGTTCAGTCATGGTCGGCACCCCCGGCAGCGCCGCCGAGCGGTTGGTGCTCAGCACCGCCAATGCCTTGGTGCGGCCGGCCTGGATATTGCGCGTGGCCGCCCCGAGCGAATCAGGCATCACCGTCAGGCGACCTGCGATCAGATCCGTGGCCGCATCGGCAGGGCCTTTGTACCCGACCGCCAGCAGATCGATCCCTGCCTGCAGCTTGAACAACTCCATGCACAACTGATACAGACCGGCCGAATTCCCGTAGGTCCCTTTTCCCGGCTCGCGTTTCGCCTCCGCGACCAGGTCCTGGACCGAATTCGCCGGTGAGTCCTTGTTGACCACCAATACCAGGGCGGTACTGGCGATCAGCGCGACTGGAACGAAATCCCGCAACAGCTCGAATGGGGGCGTTTTCATGAGCACCTGCGGAACCACGGTCGAGGAGACACTCCCCACGGCGAGCGTGTATCCGTCCGGCTTGCTCTTGGCGACCGCCTGCATCCCGATCGTGCCGCTGGCGCCGGGCCGGTTCTCGACCAAGACCGGCTGTCCGAGCGACTCGCTGATCTTCTGGCCGATCAGACGCGCGCTGATGTCCGACGTGGACCCGGCCGTAAACGGAACAATCAGTCTTATCGGCCGATTGGGATAATCTTGTTGTGCATGAGCCGTCATGCTGGCGAACAGCGCGAATACCGTTGCAGCTATTGCGATTTTCATATGCCTCCTATTTACGAGCTTAACCGCCATTGATGACCAAGGCGTCTGCGCACCGCCGACGCCCGCTTATGCGCGACAAGAGTTCGCCGAAGAATCGATGCTCCACCGCTGCAATTGATATCCCTTGACCATCGGAACACTGGTACACGTTGTAAAAGGCTGCGCCCGAGTCGTTGACATTTCGGCCAACAGCATCACGCACATCGGCGCCGGACCGACGCCCGCGAATTCAACGCTTTTCAGTCCGGCCAGCGGCCCCATTGATCAACTCCTCAATCAATATGCTTTTGGTTCAACCATTGCCAGCTTATCGCGGCAGGCCGTGGCTGTCAATCGGAGGACGTCAAATACTGCTTTTGCGTGTTCCCGCTATCTGCCGGTGAAGCGCGGCTTCCTCTTCTCGACGAATGCCTTTACCGCTTCGCGATGGTCGCTGGTCTGGAAGGTCGACATCTCCAGGGCGTAGGAGGTATCCATGATCAAGTTGAACTGTTCCTTGATCGCCTTATTGACTGATAGCTTGGTCCAGCGGATCGCCCAGGTCGGGCCGTCGGCAAGCTCCTGCGCCAGCGCGCGCGCCTTCGGCAACACCTGATCCTGCGGTACGGCGTAATTCACCAGCCCCATCCTCGCGGCGTCGACGCCGTTGATAAGGTTGCCGCGCATCAGGAATTCCTTGGCACGGTTCGGGCCTATCAACATGGGCCAGATGACCGCGCCGCCGTCGCCCGCGACCAGGCCGATCTTGACGTGGGGGTCGGCGATGCGCGCGGTTTCCGCGGCCACGGTGATGTCGCATAGCAACGCGACGGTGGCGGCGAGCCCCATGCAATCGCCGTTGATGGCGCAGATGATCGGCTGCTCGCAGTCGAGGATGTTCTGCACGATGCGGCGCCCGCCGCTGGGCTCAAGCATCGCGCCCGCTTCGAACACGTCGCCCCCGGGGCGGTCCTGCATTCCCTTGATGTTCCCGCCGACGCTGAAGTACTTGCCGGAGCCGGTGAGCAGGATTGCGTTGACTTCGCCGTCCCGCGCCAGGTCGGCCCAGATGTCCTGCAGTTCCATGTGGAAGCGATGTTCGATCCGGTTGCCGGTTTCCGGCTGGTTCAGGGTTACCGTTGCAAGTCGGTTGGCTTTTTCGATCTTGAGGCATTGGTAGCGCGAATAATCACTCATTTCGATCCTTTGTCTTGACACATGGGGGTAATTGCCAATATTATAAATGGTAGAACCTTTGAGTGCAAGGGCCATTCAGAGGGCCGGGTCAACGCAGGAGCGCCTCATGTACTTCACCGAAGAACAGCTTGCTTTCCGCGACGGCATCCGCCGCATGGTCGAGCGCCACGTCGCACCCATCGCCGCCGAGATCGACGAGAACCGACGCTTCCCGGCGGAGCTGGTTCCCATCTATGGCGACATGGGGCTGCTGCAGTTGTGGGTGCCGGAGAAATACGGCGGACCCGAAGGCAACCTGACTTTGGTCTGCATGGCGCGCGAGGAGATCGCGCGCGCGTCCGCCTCCTGCGCGCTGCTTGCGGGCATCAACACCATGTTCATCATGCCGCTGATGCATTTCGGGACCGAGGAGCAGCGCCAGCGCTTCCTGCCCATCGTGGCGAAGGGCCGCAGCATGACCGCGGTAGCGATCTCCGAGCCGGAAGCGGGCTCCGATGTTGGCGCCATGAGCACGCGCGCCGTGAAGGACGGGGATTCCTACGTGATCAACGGCAAGAAGCAGTGGTGCACGTTCGGCGATGTCGCCGACTACATCACGCTGTATGCGAAAACCGGCAACCGCAGTGGATTCGACGACATCAGCGCCTTCATCATCGAACCGAAGAAGATGAAAGGCGTCACTTTCGGCCGTCACGAACGCAAGATGGGGTACCGCGGCTCACCCAACGTCCCGATATATCTCGACAACGTGCGCGTGCCCGCGGAGAACCTGGTCGGCGAGGAAGGCATGGGCTTCAAGGCGTCGATGCGCTCGCTCGATCTGAACCGCCCGACGATCGGGGCGGTAGCAGTCGGCCTGGCGCAGGGCGCGATGGACGTGGCTATCGCCTACGCCAAGCAGCGCCGCCAGTTCAAGCGCGCGATCGCAGAGTTTCAAGGCATACAGTTCATGCTCGCCGACATGGCGATGCAGACCGAGGCGGCGCGCGCGCTCGTCTACGAATGCGCCAGCGCCGGCGACCGCGGCGACTGGGAGCGCCTGTCGCCGCTCGCCAGCATGGCCAAGTGCTTTGCCAGCGACACGGCGATGAAGGTGACCACTGACGCCGTGCAGGTCCTCGGCGGCTACGGCTACGTCCAGGATTTCCCGGTCGAGCGCATGATGCGCGACGCCAAGCTCAACCAGATTTTCGAAGGCACCAACCAGATACAGCGCGTCATCATTTCACGTCATCTGCTGGCCTGAGGAGACTCGCATGCAATCGATGTTCAGGAACGATCTTCTTGCAGGAAAGCGCATTCTGGTCACCGGCGGCGGCACGGGCCTCGGCAAGGAATTGACCGAGGAGTACCTGCGCCTGGGGGCTGAACTGCATATCTGCGGGCGGCGCAAGGGCGTGCTTGATGACACTGCCGCCGAGCTTGCGGCCAAACATGGGGGGGCGGTGAAGACCCACGTCTGCGACGTGCGCGTGCCCGCCGCAGTGGACGAAATGGTGGGGAGAATCTGGACTGAATCGGGCCCGCTGACCGGCTTGGTGAACAATGCGGCCGGAAACATTATCAGTCCGACGGAAAGCCTGTCGACCCGCGGTTTCGACGCCGTGGCGGGCATCGTTTTTCACGGTTCCTTCTACGTCACGCAGGCCTGCGGCAGGCGCTGGATCGAAGGCGGCATGCGCGCGAGCGTGCTCTCGATCCTGGTAACCTGGGTATGGAATGGCAGCCCCTACACCGTGCCCTCGGCGATGTCGAAGGCCGGTGTGAACATCATGACGAAGTCGCTGGCAGTCGAATGGGGACGCCATGGCATCCGGCTCAACGCGATTGCGCCCGGCCCCTTCCCGACCAAGGGAGCGTGGGAGCGCCTGCGTCCGGGCAAGGCGATCGACGGCAGCGACGATGACCTGAGCGGCATTCCCATGGGCCGCGTCGGCGATATGACCGAGTTGAAGAACATCGCCGCCTTCCTGATGGCGGATGGTTGCGAGTACCTGACCGGACAGTGCATCGCCATCGACGGCGCCGCACACCTGGCCAGTGGCGGCAACTACGCGCACCTCTGGCGGCGCAGCGACGAGGAGTGGATGCGCGTGCGTGAGATGGCAAAGGGCGCATCTGACCGGGACAAGGCGCTGCGTAAAGCGTAGCGCCTGAAAAGGAGAGCATATGCAATATCAGAACCTCGCATACGAAGTTAAGGAACAAGTCGCATACCTGACGCTGAGCCGTCCCGAGCGCAAGAACGCGCTTGGCGGCACCATGCGCGAAGACATCCTCGACGCGTTCGCCCGGGCCGATGCGGATCCCGATGTGCGCGCCATCATCCTGACCGGCGCGGGGTCGGCGTTCTGCGCCGGCGGCGACGTCAAGGAGTTCGCACGCGCTTTCGAGCAGGGAATCGAGCGCCCTTTGATGGAAAAAATCAGCCCTGTGCGTGACCGGATCGCGCTTGCGATTTTCGAGGCCGCGAAGCCGGTCATCGCGGCGGTCAACGGAGCGGCGGCGGGCGCGGGGATGAACATCGCGCTGGCCGCCGACATCCGTCTCGCCTCGACCACCGCCGTATTCGCCCAGTCGTTCGTCAAGCGCGGGGTCCACCCGGACTTCGGCGGAACGTATTTTCTGCCCAGGGTGGTCGGCCTGGCCAAAGCCTGCGAATTGATGTTCACCGGCGACAGCATCGACGCAGAGGAGGCCTTGCGGCTCGGTATCGTCTCCCGGGTCGTGGCGCCCGACCAGCTGATGCCGGCTGCCGCGCAACTCGCCGCCAGGATCACCGCCGGGCCACCGATCGCGATCCGGCTGGCCAAGCGCTGTCTGCGACAAAGTGCGAACGCCGGCCTGCGTGAGGCGCTGCAGTGGGAAACGGCGGCTCAGAATCTTTGCTTTGACACGGAGGATGCGCGCGAAGGCATGCGCGCATTCGTCGAAAAGCGTGCGCCGGAATTCCGCGGTCTATGACCCGCGTGTCCGGAGGACACTCGTCGGGAAGCTGGGCCGAAGCTTTGAATCTAGCAACAGGAACCGGTGGATTGCCGGCGCGCCTCATTTATTGGCATACGGGAGGGTAAATCATGAAACGAGTTCTAAACCTTGTTATTGCGCTATCGCTGTCGCTGCTTTGCGCAGCGGTGTCGGCGCAGGCGTTTCCGTCGAAATTCGTCAAACTCCTGGTGCCCTACGCGCCGGGCGGCACGACTGACATCATGGCCCGCGCGCTGCAGGATCCCATGCAAAAGGCGCTTGGCCAGCCTCTGATCATAGAGAATAAGGCAGGCGGGGCCGGGGTCATCGCCATGCGCGAGGCCGCGCGTGCTCCGGCCGACGGCTACACCCTGGTCTTCATCAATAATGGCCTGGTCGAGATTACGCCGGTCCTGCAAACAAATGCGGGCTACGACGGCATCAAGGATTTTGCCCCTGTCGGGATGGTATCCGCGACCACAATGTTCGTGGTCGCAAACGAGAACGTCCCGGCCAACAACCTGAAGGAATTCATCGACTACGCGCGCAAGCACCCGAACGAGCTCGAATATGCCTCTGCCGGTCCCGGTTCCTTCGGCCACCTGTCGAGCGAACTCTTCGCCCAGGCAGCGGGGATCAAGATGGTGCATGTCCCCTATAAGGGCCAGGCCCCCACCCTCAACGCGGTGTTGGCGGGCGAAGTAAAATTGTTGATCACCTCTCCTTCCGCGGCAATGACGAGCTATATCGCAGCGGGCAAGATCAAGCTGCTGGCCGTGGGTTCGACCGAACCCTGGCCGCTGGAACCGGGGACTCCGACGGTATCGTCGGTGCTTCCCGGTTTCAGGGCGGAACCCTGGTTCGCGTTGCTCGCCCCCGCCGGTACGCCGCCTGAAGTAATCGCAAAGCTCAACAACGCGCTCAACAAGTCTCTGGCATCGCCCGCGATCCGGAAGCAGTTCAATGATTTCGGTCTGATCGCCAAATCGAGCACGCCGGAACAGCTGCGCGACAGGATCGTGGAGGAGGCCAAGATCTGGGGCGACGTCATCCGCAAATCCGGCGTCAAGATCAACTAAGCCTGCGCTAATATTTATGAAACCCGAATTTGAGCTTCCAAGCGGCGAAGAGCGTGCGATGCTGCGCGATTCGGTGCGCGGGTTCCTTGAGCAGCACTGGCCGGCGACGCACGCGGTCGCACGCTCGGCGGATTCCGCGGCGGTGGCTGAAATCTGGCGCAAGCTTGTCGCGCAGGGTCTCGCCAGCCTGGGAACGAATCCCAGCGAGGGTGGTGTGCGCGAAATCGCCGTGGTGATGGAAGAACTCGGGCGCGCCGCCTGCCCCGCGCCTGTGCTCGGCGCGGCGCTCGCGAATCTGGCGGGCTGCCCCCACGACGAAAGTGCGCGCATTGCATTTTCCTTCGGCGCCTTCGATCATGATCAGGACGCCGGCAGCTTGCAACTCGCAGACGCCAAGGCGAATGGGAGGCTCCGCTTTGTCGAGGGCGCGGCAAGCGCGACGCATATGTTCGTTGCAGTGGACGATCCGACCGGTATCGCCGTCGTCGAAGCCGCCGCGCCCGGAGTCAGCTCTAGTGGAACACGTACACTCGGTGCCGAGGGCGACTTATACGATGTGCGCATATCGCAGGCGCCCGCCACCTTCATGGAGCTCCCGCCTTCCAGAATCGACGAACTCAAACTTGTCGTGCAGCTGCTTTTGACGGCCCGCGCGCACGGCGCGGCGAGGCGCGCCTTCGAAATGGCAGTCGAATACGCCAAGGAACGGCGCCAGTTCGGGCGGCCGATCGGCAGCTTTCAGGCAATTCAGCACAAGCTCGCGAACTGCCTGATCAGTCTGGAGGGCGTGCGCCTGACTCTCGATCACGCAGCGTCCAACCATGATCGCGGTACCAGGGACTGGCGCTACTTCGCATCGTCTGCAATTGCGTTCGCCAGCGGGGCGCTGCGCCAGGTGTCGATCGAGACGCACCATGCATTCGGCGCTATCGGCTACGCCGAAGAGCATGAGGCACCGCGCCATTTTCGCCGCGTCCACATTGACACGCTGGCGCAGGGGAGCGGACGAGCCGCGCGCCGGGAAATCGCCGCCTACCTGCTCGATGGCGAGACTACTTCCCTGCCGCGCTACGATCTGGGCGCGACCGGCAATGTGTTCCGTGACGAGGTTCGTGCCTGGCTCGACCAACACTGGTCTGGCGAGCGCAAGGCCGCATTTGACCGCAAAACATACCACGATCGTGAATACGACCCATCGTTTGCCAAGGATCTCGGCAAAACCGGCTGGATCGGCATCGCGTGGCCGAAAGCCCACGGCGGCCAGGAGCGCACGCCGCTCGAGCAAATCGCCTTTATCGAGGAAATGGAGCGCGCCGACGCGCCTCGGGCCGGCGCCGCGATCCAGGCGAGCGCGCTGATGCTCTTTGGCAGCGCCGAGCAGCAGGCGGAATATCTTCCGGAAATCCTGCGCGGCGAGGCTATCCACGGCATGGGATACAGCGAGCCGGACGCGGGCTCGGATCTGGCGGCGATGCGCACCAGCGCCACGCGCGATGGAGACGAGTGGGTCATCAACGGCCAGAAGATATGGACCACCACCTGGTGGGGCAAATACATGTTCCTGGGCGCGCGCACCGATCCCAAGGCAAAGCCCAATCACGCCGGCATAAGCACATTCATCGTGCCGATGGATACGCCCGGCATCAGCGTCAAGCAGTCAACGACGATGTACGACGGCAGTTTCGCCAACATCTTCTACGACAATGTGCGCCTGCCGGCAGACGCACTGGTCGGCGAGGTCAACGGCGGCTGGAAGGTCCTGACCAGCGCACTCGCCACCGAGCGCGGCTTAATCGGCGGCGGCATCGTGCTCAAGGTCGCACGAATGTTCGAGCTGCTTTGCCACCACATGAGACAAATTCAATTCGGTGGCAAGCCCCTTGCCGAAGATCCCCTGGCGCGCGAGCGTATCGCGACATTGGCGGCGGAAATCGAGGTCGGCAGACAACTGATGATGCACTGCGCCGAACTGGCGGCCGACGGCATCACCCCCCCGGAGTATGGCGCGATCAGCAAGGTGTTTTCGGGAGAACTCATGGAGCGTTTCGGCGAGGCTGCTCTGGAGATCCTCGGCCGGCGCGCGACGCTGTCGCAGGAAGCCGCAGACAACCTCGCCAACGGGAAGTTCGAGCAGGGTCTTCGCCATTCACTGATGTGGGTGATCAGCATCGGCACCAACGAAATTCAGCGCAGCCTGATCGCGCAACGCGCGCTTGGCCTGCCTCGCTAACCGCATGACGCAGATGAACAATAGCGACACGCTTGCCGGGCTGCGGGTGCTCGATTTTTCCATCTTCATGGCCGGGCCGGTATGCAGCCGGCTACTCGCCGACGCGGGAGCCGAAGTGGTCAAGGTGGAACCGTTTTCCGGCGACATGGTACGCCAGCGGCCGCCCATGCGCGGCGGCATGAGCACGTACTTCGCGCAAATGAACTGCGGCAAACAAAGCGTCGTTCTCGATCTGAAGAAGCCTGAAGGAGTAGAAACCGCGCGCGCGCTCGCGCTCAAGACGGACGTCTTGCTCGAGAATTTCAAGCCGGGGGTGATGAAACGCCTCGGGCTGGACTACAAAGCTCTCGCCGATGCCAATCCGCGATTGGTGTATTGCTCAATCTCGGGTTTCGGCCAAAGCGGACCGCTCGCAGGGCGCCCTGCCTACGCGCCGGTCATCCACGCGTTCTCCGGCTACGATCTCGCGCACCTCGAAAACCAGGGCGGGGAAGGCAAGCCGGCAAAGACCGGCCTGTTCATCGCCGACGTGATCGGCGCTTTGCACGCACATGGTGCGATCCTCACTGCCCTGCTGCATCGGGAGCGCACCGGCAGGGGACAATACATAGATGTCTCGTTGCTCGACGGGATGCTCGGCCTGATGGTGCTTGAGTCGCAGCTTGCGCAATTTCCCATGCAAGAGCCGAGGCTCCTCTATACGCCGTTGCGCGCAAGCGACGGCTACGTCATGATTGCGGCCATCAGCGCGAAGAATTTCGAAGCGCTGTGCGACGCTATTTCGCATCCCGAATGGAAGATCGACCTGCGCTTTTCCACCGTCAAGGCGCGCGAGCAGAACTGGGATGAACTTATGCGGTTGGTGGAGGAATGGACCAGCACCCGCTCCGCCCAGGAGTGCGAGACACACCTGATCGAGGCCGATGTGCCCTGTTCGCGCTATCGCACCATCCGGGAGGCGATGTCCGATCCGCATATTGCGCAGCGGGGCACGTTTACCCGCCTGGGCCGTCCGGATGCTTCCTACCTCGTACCCAATCCCCCTTACAAGATGTCCTTATCCCAGACGCATGCCAGGCAACTTGTGGCGGATCTCGGGGAGCATACTGGGACCGTGTTGAAAGATTGGCTCGGTTTCGACGACGCAGGCATTGCTCGCCTGCAACAGGCAAAGGCGATCATCGCGAAGACCGCATAACGCGAGACGCTTTAAAATCTTATTAAGGAGGAGGCAATGCAAATAAGGAATGGAAGGGATTTCTGGGCCGGGCTGATGTTTACCGGCTTTGGCCTGGGATTCATGCTGGTGTCGTTGAATTATCCGATGGGCTCGGCGGCGCGCATGGGCCCTGCGTATTTCCCCGCGGTGCTGGGTGGTCTGCTCGC
>MERK01000032.1 GCA_001770575.1 Betaproteobacteria bacterium RIFCSPLOWO2_12_FULL_64_23 | reverse complement strand
TCTCGTTCAGATCGAGGATGTAGAATTTGTTGATCCAGGGCGGCACGAACAGCAACGGCACCGCGTGCACCTGCCCGGCCAGCGGGGCATAGTGGATCAACTCGATCAGCTCGTTGCGCAATACCACCGAACCGGGAGTGGTGGCCAGATTGTGGCCGACCGAAAAACTCCTGCCATCGACCATGCGCAGGTCGCCCGCGCGCTGGTCCCCGGACCAGTTCTTCAGACCATCGAGGATGCTCTGTCCGCCGCTCTCGCAGAACTTGCGCATCGCCACCGGGTTGGTGAGGAAATAGTTTGCCGGGGCGAGCGCGTTGAACCACTGGCGCACCCAAAACGCGGCACGGCGCCGGTTGTGCTTGGTCATCGCCGGCGTGTCGTAGACCGCCTCGCCGATCCAGCGGGTATGCAGCAGGTACCACTGCTTGAGCAGATCGTAGAACAGGTTGTCGCGCCACTCGCTGGCGTCGAAGCGCGTGTCGCCCTCGGCCGGCTTGACGTAATCCTCCCGCTCCAGCCCGAGCGCGCGGCGCAGCCCGTGCACCTGCAGCGCGCCGGTTTCTCGTGCGAGCCTGTCAATCGCGTGCAGCCATTCCTGCGGATGCTGCGCCCAAGACTGCTGCGACTGAAATATCGATGCGAACATGCCGAACGGATCGAACACCGATTGCAGCGTGCGCGCGAGGTCGGCAGGCGCGGGTGCGTCGGGTTCCTGCGCTGTCGCGTGATCGGCGACGTTGACTCGGGTGGTGAGCATGATTGGGAGCGCTGCAACAGCTTGCTGGGTTGAATATAGCCCCGGCGCATGCGATTTCAAGCCTCGGCGCCGGGGAAATGAGCGGCTTCTATGATCTAGCTCAAGTGCCGGCGGGTTCCGCGACCGGCCGGGGAAACGCTTATAATCGTCAGCTTACAAACGGAGTGCCGCCAAATGAACCAGGTCCATCGCCTGTTCGACCAGCAGTCGAACCACAGCATCAGCAGCACCGAGGAAATCATCGCCGACATCAAAGCCGGCAAGATGGTGATCCTGGTGGATGAGGAAGATCGCGAGAACGAGGGTGATCTGGTGTTCGCCGCCGATTTCGTCACGCCCGAGAAAATCAATTTCATGGCCAGGCATGGCCGCGGACTGATCTGCATGCCTATTACCGCGGCGCACGCGCAGCGGCTGAAGTTGCCGCCGATGGTTGCCAACAATCGCTCGGTGCACGGAACGGCGTTCACTGTTTCCGTGGAAGCCGCCTCGGGCGTAAGCACCGGCATATCCGCGGCGGACAGGGCGCTTACCATCAAGGTCGCGGCGGCGGCGCAGGCGAAGGCCGAGGACGTGGTGCGGCCGGGCCACATTTTCCCGCTGATCGCCCAGCCCGGGGGCGTGCTGGTGCGCGCGGGGCACACCGAGGCTTGCTGCGACCTGGCGCAGCTCGCCGGGCTGTACCCCGCCGCAGTGCTGTGTGAAATCATGAAAGACGACGGCAGCATGGCCAGGTTGCCGGATCTGATCGAATTTGGAAAAGAGCACGGCCTGAAAATCGGCACCATTGCGGACCTGATTCATTTCCGCAGCCAGACCGAGTCGCTGGTCGAGCGTGTGGCGGAGCGCGAAATCGCCACCGCGCACGGCCGCTTTCGCATGATCGCCTATCGCGAGAAAATCGCGGGTGCGACCCACCTGGCACTGGTGCGCGGGGAGATTGACGCCGATACGCCTACGCTGGTGCGCGTGCACGAGCCGCTGTCCACCCTCGATCTGCTCGATCTCGCGCCGGGTGCGCATTCCTGGGGCGTACACGAGGCGTTGGCGGCGATCGGCGCGGCCGGCAACGGCGTCATGGTCCTGCTCAATTGCGCCGAAAGCGCGGCGCAGCTCGCCGAGCGCGTCGCCGGGGAAGCCAAACCGTGGGCGGCGGGAAAAGTGGCGCTTTTGACCTACGGCATCGGCGCGCAGATCCTGCGCGATCTCAATGTGGGCAAGATGCGGCTGATGGCCACGCCGCGCAAGATGCCCAGCATGGCCGGCTGGGATCTGGAGGTGGCTGAGTACGTGCAGCCGAAGGCGGGACAGTGAGGGAGATCAAGCCTGGCCTGAACGGGGCGGATCTGCGCATCGGCGTGGTGCGTGGGCGCTTCAACCAGGCCATCGGCGCCGGACTGCTCGCCGCCTGCCTGGAGCGGCTGGGCGAGCTCGGCGTCGCCAGCGATCGCATCACGCTGGTGAGCGTGCCGGGCGCGCTTGAAATTCCGCTCGCGTTGCAGCAGCTCGCAGCCAGCGGTCACTACGATGCGCTGATCGCACTGGGCGCGGTGGTGCGCGGCGATACCTATCACTTCGAGGTCGTATCGAACGAGTCTGCGGCCGGCGTGACCCAGGTGCAGCTCGATGCGGGCATGCCGGTTGCCAACGGCATCCTTACCACCGATACCGAAGAGCAAGCCCTGGCGCGAGTGCGGCAGAAGGGCGGCGATTGCGCCGAGGCGGCGGTGGAGATGGCCAATCTCGCCAGGGAAATCCGCAATGAAAAACGCTCGGCATAAGGCGCGCGAGCTTGCGTTGCAGGGCTTGTATCAATGGCTGCTTGCCCGGGAGCATGCGCAGGAGATTCGCACGCATCTGGCCGAATTCAAAGGCTACGACAAGGTCGATCAGAAGTATCTCGAGCAGCTGCTGAACGGCGTCATCGCCGATGCCGCCGAACTCGAGGCGGCGTTCAGCCCCTTGCTCGACCGTCCCACCGATGAGCTCTCGCCGGTGGAGCGCAGCGTGCTCCTGATCGGCGCCTACGAACTCGCGCACGTGCCCGGCGTGCCTTACAAGGTCGTGATCAACGAGGCGGTGGAACTGGCGAAGTCCTATGGCGGCACCGACGGCCACAAGTACGTGAACGGCGTGCTGGACAAGCTCGCCATGCGCTTGCGTCCGGGCGAGGTCAAGGCCAAGGCGCGCAAGGCCGGCGGGGGCCAGGCCGCGTAGACCGCTTTGGCTTCTGAATTCGACATCATCCGCCGTTATTTCACCCGCCCGGTGAAGCGCGCGCTGCTGGGCGTGGGCGACGACTGTGCCTTGATTGCGCCGGAACCGGACACGCTGCTTGCGCTATCCACCGACATGCTGGTCGAGGGGCGACATTTTCTCGCCGGCGCCGATGCTGTCAAGCTCGGCCACAAGTCATTGGCGGTGAATCTCTCCGATCTGGCGGCGATGGGCGCGGCGCCGCGCTACGCCACCCTCGCGCTGTCTCTGCCCGACGCCGATGAGACCTGGCTCGCGCAGTTTACCCGGGGGGTTTTCAAGCTCGCCGACACCTTCGACGTGGAATTGGTCGGTGGCGACATCACGCGCGGGCCGCGCAACATTTCGATTACCGTGCTGGGCGCGGTGCCGCCGGAACTGGCGTTGCGCCGCGACGGCGCGAAAGTCGGGGACGAGGTCTGGCTGTCCGGCTGTACCGGTGACGCGGCGCTGGCGCTGGCACACCTGAACGCGCAGGTGCGTCTCACCGATGCGGCGCTGGCGCACTGCCTTGCGCGTTTGCACACGCCGGTGCCCTGCATAGCGCTGGGCTTGGCACTGCGCGGGCTGGCCAGCAGCGCCATCGATGTCTCGGACGGCCTGGTGGCCGATCTCGGCCACATAGGCGAGCGTTCCGGCGTGGCGCTCGAATTGCGCTACGCGGCGTTGCCGCGCTCGCGCGCAATCCAGGCCTGCGCGGACGAGCGCCTGGCGCAGGAATGCCTGCTTGCCGGCGGTGACGATTACGAGCTTGTTTTCACCGCCAGCCCGGATGCACGCGGGCGCGTCGCGTCGGTCGCGGCCGATTTGGGTCTTGCGTTGACGCGCATCGGCGCCGTCAGCGCGGGCGAGCCGGGGTTGGTGTCGGTGCGCGATACAGATGGGGAGTTGATGGCGCTGGAACGCAAGGGGTTCGATCATTTCCGCTAAAGTGCGCATGAGGGGACCCGCGCCCCCGTTTTCCCATGAACGCTAACGCCATCCTGCGTCCTACGGCAGCTTTCATGTTGGCGCATCCGGCGCGGTTTATCGCGCTCGGTTTTGGCACCGGACTTTCGCCCTTTGCGCCGGGCACGGTGGGTACGCTGCTCGGTTTTCCCGTCTACTGGATCGCGAGCGACCTGCTCGCGCCCTACGGGCCGGTCGCGCTGCTGGCGCTGGTTGCGGCAATGTTCGTGCTCGGCGTCTGGGCCTGTGAGCGCACCGGGCGCGACTTGGGGCTAGCCGATCACAGCGGCATGAACTGGGATGAGATCGTCGCGTTCCAGCTGGTGCTGATGCTGACGCCGGCGGCCTGGCAGTGGCAGGCGTTTGCGTTTTTCGGCTTCCGCTTCTTCGATGTGGTCAAGCCGCCGCCGATCCGCCAGGCCGACGCCCGGTTGAAAGGCGGC
Source organism: Betaproteobacteria bacterium RIFCSPLOWO2_12_FULL_64_23 (assembly GCA_001770575.1). GTDB lineage: Bacteria > Pseudomonadota > Gammaproteobacteria > Burkholderiales > SG8-39 > 2-12-FULL-64-23. Next base: position 4,885 of record MERK01000032.1, on the reverse strand, counting down.
CTGGGAGTGATGTTCGACGATATTCTCGCGGCGTTCTATACGCTGCTGGCCATGGCCGTGTACAAGACCGTGTTTGGTTGATGCCTGATGGCCTCCGACACGCTCACCACGCTGGCGACGCTCGTCGGCGCAAAGCTGAAGGCGCAAGGCGTGATGTTTGCCGCCGCCGAATCCTGCACCGGCGGTTGGGTCGCCCAGACGGTCACCGCCATCGCCGGCAGCTCGGGCTGGTTCGACCGCGGTTTCGTCACCTATTCGGACGCGGCCAAACAGGAGATGCTGGGCGTAAGCGCGCGCACGCTTGCTTCACATGGGGCGGTGAGCGAAGAGACCGCGCGCGAGATGGCTGCCGGGGCGCTGGCTCACAGCCGCGCGCAGGTGGCGGTGGCGATCACCGGCGTCGCCGGCCCCGGCGGTGGTTCGCCGGAAAAGCCAGTGGGTATGGTGTGCTTCGCCTGGGCGGTGAAGGACCGAGCGCCAAGCGCGCAAACGCGGCACTTCAAAGGGAACCGCGAAAGCGTGCGGCGTCAGTCGGTGATCTTCGCCTTGCAGGGGACGCTGGAGTTACTCGACGGCTGAACTGAAGGCCGCGCGAATGCGCCCGGCAAATGCGGCCGAGCTTGACCCGGCCGTTCGTCGGCCTAGAATGAAACATAGCCCCTGCAGATTCCATCCATGGTCTCATCTCGTCCAGCCGCCGTCGCCGGCATGTTCTATCCCGCTGCTGCACGCGAATTGGCTCGGGAAGTCGATGACATGCTCGGGCACAGCGCCGGCGGCGGCCTCGTTCCCGGTTTTCCCAAGGCGCTGATCGCGCCACACGCGGGCTATGTCTATTCCGGCGGCGTCGCCGCCGAAGCCTACGACAGGCTGCGTCTCGCGCGCGGGATGGTGCGCCGCGTGGTGTTGCTCGGTCCCTGCCACCGCATGCCGGTGCGCGGGCTCGCGCTGCCCGACGCGGCCGCGTTCGATACGCCGCTGGGTCAGGTGCCGGTCGACCGGGAGGCGGTGGCGTCGCTCGCAGAACTGCCGCAGGTGGTGGTGAGCAGCGCGGCGCACGCCGAAGAGCATGCGCTGGAGGTGCAACTGCCGTTTCTGCAACGGGTGCTGGGCGAATTCAGCCTGGTGCCGCTGGCGGTGGGCGCGGCCACGCCGTCCGAGGTGGCCGAGGTCATCGACAAGCTCTGGGGCGGCGAAGAAACCCTGATTATCGTCAGTTCGGACCTGTCTCACTATCACAGCTACGACGAGGCCAGCGCAATCGACCGCGGTACGGCCCGGGCGATACTCGAATTCTCCACTGACATCGACCATGAACAGGCCTGTGGCGCGACCCCGATCGCGGGTCTGCTGCTTGCGGCCAAGCGCCACGGCTTGAATGCGGAACTGCTAGCCCTGCGCAATTCCGGCGACACCGCCGGCGGCCGCACTCGCGTGGTGGGCTACGGCGCGTTCGCCTTTTGGGATGGAGCGCCGCGTTTCACCGCGGCGCACGGGCGCGCGCTGCTCGGCATTGCGAGGAACAGCATCGAGGTCGCGCTGGGCGTGTCCGAGCCGAAGCGCCTGCCCGACGATCCCTGGCTCAAGCCGGCGCGCGCGACGTTCGTCACGCTGACCCAGAACGGCGGGCTGCGCGGCTGCATCGGCAGCCTGGAAGCCGAGCGTCCGCTGGCCGAGGACGTGAGCCACAATGCCCGCGCCGCAGCGCTGTCCGACTCGCGTTTCGCGCCGCTCGCGCGCGAAGAGCTCGCCAGAACGCGCATCGAGGTGTCGCTCTTGTCCACGCCCAAGCTGTTCGCGTTTGCCGATCACGCCGACCTGATCGCGCAGTTGCGGCCCGGCGAAGACGGCCTGATCCTGGAATGCGGCGCGGCGCGCGCCACGTTCCTGCCCCAGGTCTGGGACGGCCTGCCCGATGCGGAGCAGTTCGTCGCCGAACTCAAGCGCAAAGCCGGCCTCGCGCCGGGGATGAGCACGGCCAAATGCCGCATCCAGCGCTACAGCGTGCTGAAATGGAAGGAGGAGGAGGCGGCGGCGATATGAGCGTGGCCGAAAGCAAGTACCCCGCGCGCTGGTGGCACCTGCTCGCAGACGGCAGGATGCAGTGCGATCTGTGCCCGCGCGATTGCCGCCTGCATGAAGGCCAGCGCGGGCTGTGCTTCGTGCGCATGCGCGAAGGCAAGCAAATGCTGCTCACTACCTACGGCCGCTCGTCCGGCTTTTGCGTCGATCCGATCGAGAAAAAACCGCTCAACCAGTTCTACCCGGGATCGAGCGTGCTCTCCTTCGGCACCGCCGGCTGCAACCTCGCCTGCAAATTCTGCCAGAACTGGGACATCTCCAAGTCGCGCGACATGGACAGCCTCGCCGACGCGGCCAGCCCGGAAGTGATCGCGCAGGCGGCGCAACGGTTGGGCTGCAACAGCGTGGCCTTCACCTACAACGATCCGGTGATTTTCGCCGAGTACGCCATGGACGTGGCCGACGCCTGTCACGCCGTGGGCGTGCAGACGGTCGCCGTGACCGCCGGTTACATCCACGCCGAGCCGCGGCGCGAGTTCTACGCCAAGATCGATGCGGCCAACCTCGATCTCAAAGCCTTCACCGATGAGTTCTACGTCAAGCTGACCGGCGCCCACCTCGCGCCGGTGCTGGACACGCTGAAATACCTGAAGCACGAGACCGGGGTGTGGTTCGAAATCACCACGCTGCTGATTCCGGGCAGGAACGACAGCGATGCCGAGATTGAAGCGATGTGCGCCTGGATCGCGCAAGAACTCGGGCCGGAGGTGCCGCTGCATTTCTCCGCCTTTCATCCCGACTGGAAAATGACCGATATCCCGGCGACCCCGGCGGCGACGCTGGAGCGCGCGCGCCGGATCGCGCAAAGACGCGGGCTGCACTACGTGTATACCGGCAATGTGCACGACCCCGAGGGCGGTACCACCTATTGCCCGCACTGCGGCAAGGCGCTGATCGTGCGCGATTGGTATCAGCTCCTCGACTACCGCGTCAGCGCAGACGGGCATTGCAGCGAATGCGGCGGCGCCGTTGCCGGACGCTTTCAGGCGTTTGATATCAAACAGCAATTCGGTTCGAGACGGATACCGGTTCGGCTGGCGGCGGAGGCGGGCTGAGCGGCGGGGGCACTTGACTGCCGGCGGAAACTGTATAAAAATACAGGCTCCGCAACAACCCAGGGTTCGCCCATGGAAGCGCTGACCTCCAAGCAGCAGGAAATCCTGACGCTAATTCGCCAGGCCATCGAAACCACCGGCCTCCCGCCCACCCGCGCCGAGATCGCCACGGCCATGGATTACAGCTCGCATAACGCGGCCGAGGAGCACTTGCGCATGCTCGAGCGCAAGGGGGCGATCGAGATCGTAAAGGGCTCGGCGCGCGGCATCCGCCTGAAGGACGGCGGCGGCATTCCGCTCATCGGACGCGTCGCCGCCGGCTCGCCCATCCTGGCCGAGGAGCATATAGAGGCGCATTACCAGATCGATCCGGCGCTGTTCAAGCCGCGCGCCGACTATTTGCTCAAGGTGCGCGGCATGAGCATGCGCGATGTGGGCATTCTCGACGGCGACCTGCTTGCCGTGCATAAGACGGGCGAAGTCCGCTCCGGCCAGATCGTTGTCGCGCGCCTGCACGACGAAGTGACCGTGAAGCGGCTGCGCCGGCGCGGCGCGATGATCGAACTTCTCCCCGAGAACCCCGAGTTCGAACCGATTATTGTCGACACGCGGCGCGAGGAATTCGCCATCGAAGGCCTGGGCGTGGGGGTAATCCGCGCCGGCCGCGCCCTGTAGCATGTTCGTTTGCGCTCTCTCAACCCCTTGTTTTTCTTATGCGTGTTGCAAAAAATCAAAAACTGTATAAAAATACAGGTCAACGCTGGAAGCAAGGCGTCCGTTGATGCACTCATTACCACCGAAACCGAAGGAGATTTTCATGGATGACAACAAGACCAAGGCCCTCGCCGCCGCGCTCGCGCAGATCGAAAAGCAGTTCGGCAAGGGTTCCATTATGCGTATGGATTCGGACGCGATCCAGGATGACGTGCAGGTGGTCTCCACCGGCTCGCTCGGCCTGGACATTGCGCTCGGCGTAGGCGGGCTGCCGCGCGGCCGCGTGGTCGAAATCTACGGGCCGGAATCCTCCGGAAAAACGACGCTGACGCTGCAGGTCATCGCCGAGATGCAGAAACTCGGTGGCACCGCTGCCTTCATCGACGCCGAGAACGCGCTCGACCCGCAGTACGCGCAGAAGCTCGGCGTGAAAGTCGAGGATCTGCTCATCTCCCAGCCCGACACCGGCGAGCAGGCGCTCGAAATCGCCGATATGCTGGTGCGCTCGGGTTCGGTCGACGTGGTGGTCATCGATTCGGTGGCCGCGCTTACGCCGAAGGCCGAGATCGAGGGCGAGATGGGCGAGCCGCAGATGGGCCTGCAGGCGCGCCTCATGAGCCAGGCGCTGCGCAAACTCACCTCCAACATCAAGCGCACCAACACCCTGGTGATTTTCATCAATCAGATTCGCATGAAAATCGGCGTCATGTTCGGCAGCCCGGAGACCACCACCGGGGGCAACGCGCTCAAGTTCTACGCCTCGGTGCGCCTGGACATTCGCCGTATCGGTTCGATCAAGAAGAACGACGAAGTCATCGGCAACGAAACCCGCGTGAAAGTGGTGAAGAACAAGATGGCGCCGCCGTTTCGCGAGGCCCTGTTCGACATTCTCTATGGCGAGGGCATTTCGCGCGAGGGCGAGATTCTGGAGCTGGGCGTGAAACACGGCATCGTCGAGAAATCCGGCGCCTGGTACGCCTACAACAAGGACAAGATCGGCCAGGGCAAGGACAACGCGCGCGACTACCTCAAGG
>MERK01000031.1 GCA_001770575.1 Betaproteobacteria bacterium RIFCSPLOWO2_12_FULL_64_23 | reverse complement strand
CCGGCGATGGTCATGCTGTCGATCAGGATGGAACCGCAGCGGCGCGAACCGCGCGTGAGTTCGTCCTTGCCCACCGCGGCGATGCCCTTGAACATGTCGCGCAGATTGCCGGCGATGGTGATCTCCTCCACCGGATAGCGGATGACCCCGCCCTCCACCCAGTAGCCGGCAGCGCCGCGCGAATAATCGCCGGTGACCATGTTGATCCCCTGTCCCATCAGGTCGGTGACGAGGAGGCCGCGGCCCATTTTCTTCAGCAAGCCGGGCAGATCGAGCCCGCCGCTCTGCAGCATCAGGTTATGGCTGCCGCCGGCGTTGCCGGTGCTCTGCATGCCGAGTTTGCGCGCCGAGTAGGTACCGAGAAAATAGCCCTGCAGCACGCCGTCTTTCACCACCTCGCGCGGGTGCGTGGCGACGCCGTCGTCGTCGAAATAGCAGCTCGCCAGCCCTTTCTTCAAGTGCGGCTGCTCTTTGATCTGCACCAGCGGCGAGAACACCTGCTTGCCCAGGCTGTCGAGCAGAAACGAAGTTTTGCGGTAGAGGCTGCCGCCGCTCACCGCGCTGACAAAGCTTGCGAGCAAGCCGCTCGCCATCGGCGCCTCGAACAGCACCGGCACTTTCATCGTCTTCAGCTTGCGGCTGCGCAAGCGCGCCAGGGCGCGCTGCCCGGCATAGCGCCCGAGCGCCTCGCCGGCGGGCAGATCGCGCGCGGCGCGCGCCTCGGCGTACCAGTCGTCGCGCTGCATCGCCCCGTTCTGCGCGGCGATCACCGCGCACGTGAGGTAATGGCGCGTGCTCGGATAGCCCGCGGCAAAGCCGTTGGAGTTGGCCACGATGAACTGGTGCTGCTGGGTCGAGACCCCCGCCCCTTCGGAATTGACGATGCGCGGGTCGAGGGCGAAGGCTGCGGCCTCGCAGGCGCGCGCGCGCTCGATCGCCTCTTCTATGGGCAGGTCCCAGGGGTGGAACAGATCGAGGTCATGGATCTCGCGCGCCATCAGCCCGGGCTCGGCCAGGCCGGCACAGTCGTCGCTTGCGGTAAAGCGCGCGATGCTGACCGCCGCCGCCACCGTGTCGGTGAGCGCCTTGGGCGAGAAATCCGAGGTGCTGGCAAAGCCCTTGCGCTGGCCGAGGTAGGCGGTGACGCCGATGCTCTTGTCGCGGTTGTACTCGATGGTCTCGACCTCGCCCTTCCGGACCACGGCGGTCTGGCCGTAGCCTTCGGACACATCGGTCTCGCAGGCGCTCGCACCCTGCGCGGCCGCCTGACGCAGCAGATCCAGGGCGATCTGCCTGAGCGTGTCCAGCGGATAGGTGAAGCGCGCTGTCGTCATTGGTCCCGTCGTCCTTGGTCTAAAGCCACTTGGTTGGTATGTAATGCGGAAAACGAAGTTTAAGTGGAGGCTAATGCGCAAAGCGCGTTATGCCGGAGCTAAAAGCCATTATCATAGCAGTTCGAACCTTCCGCACCCGGACCCATGCAAGACGAACAAGACGAACAAGACGAACCAACCAGCAAGACGCGCAAGAAGAAGGACATGCTGGCGCTGCAGAAACTGGGCGTGCAGCTGGTAGAGCTGAACGAGCAGCAACTGGAGTCCATGCAACTGCCGGAGGCCTTGCTCGAAGCCGTCCAGGAAGCCGGGCGCCTGACCAAACACGAGGCGCGGCGGCGGCAGATGCAATACATCGGCCGTCTGATGCGCGAAATCGACGCCGCGCCGATACGCGACCGCCTGGAGCAATGGCAGGGGCAGGGACGCGAGCACACGGCGCAGATGCACGCGATCGAGCGCTGGCGCGACGAGCTCGTGGCGGGCGACCCGGCGCTGGTGCGCTTCCTGCATGAATATCCCGGCGCAAACAGCCAGCAGCTGCGCACTCTGATCCGCAACGCACGGCGCGAACAGCGCGCGGCCTTGCCGCCCAGGAGCTACCGCGAGCTGTTCCGGGCGCTGCGCGAGATGACTACCAAGGAGCCCGCAGCCGACGCCTAGCGCCCGGCAGCCTGACAAGACGCATGCAAGAGAATCCCGAAGTACTGTTGATCGGTCTGGTTTCCGTCAGCGACCGCGCCTCGGCCGGCGTGTACCGGGACGAAGGCATTCCGGCGCTGGAGGACTGGTTCTCGCGCGCCATTGCGGCACCCGCGTGGCGCACGGAGAAACGCCTGATCCCGGACGAGCGTCCGGCGATCGAAGCGGCGCTGATCGAACTCGTGGACCAAGCAGGCTGCCACCTGGTCCTCACCACCGGCGGCACCGGCCCTGCATGGCGCGATGTGACCCCCGAAGCGACCCTCGCCGTCGCCGACAAACCGATGCCCGGCTTCGGCGAGCAAATGCGCAGGATCAGCCTGGAGTTCGTCCCCACCGCGATCCTGTCGCGCCAGACGGCCGTAATCCGCTTTCGCCACGGTCATGCGGCCAAGCCTGCGGGCTGCCTCATTCTCAACCTGCCCGGCCAGCCCAAGTCGATCAGGGAAACGCTGGAAGGCTTGAAGGACAAGGAGGGCAAACAGCTCGTCCCAGGGATATTCGCCGCCGTGCCCTACTGCATCGACCTCATCGGCGGGCCGTACATCGAGACCAACGAGGACGTAATCAAGGCGTTCCGCCCGAAATCCGCGTTGCGGCCGAAAAAGGATCGGCCGCTTTGAATGCAGAACCGCTGGAAACCCTGGAGATCGAGACTGCGCCCAATCCGCGCGCCAGCATCATCTGGCTGCACGGCCTGGGCGCGGACGGCAACGACTTCGCGCCCCTGGCCGATGAAATCGCGCTGCCCGCCGCCGTGCGTTACATTTTCCCGCATGCCCCGATGATGCCGGTGAGCGTCAACGACGGCTGCGTGATGCGCGCCTGGTACGACATCAGCGATGCCGCCATCCGGCGCGAGGACGAGGTCGGCGTGCGCGCCTCGCAGCAGAGTGTGGAAGTCTTGCTGGCGCGGGAGAAATCCCGCGGCGTGGCCGCGAGCCGCATCGTGCTAGCCGGCTTCTCCCAGGGCGGGGCAATCGCGCTGCAGGCCGGCCTGCGCCATGGCGAGCGACTGGCGGGCATTATGGCGCTTTCGACCTATGTGCCGCTCGCCGACCGGCTTGCGGCGGAGGCCAGCCCGGCCAACCGCGGGGTGCCGATCTTCATGGCGCACGGCACGGCCGACCCGATGATCGCCTTCGCTCGCGCCCAAGCCTCGCGCGACCTGCTGCTCGAGCAGGGTTATGCGCTCGAGTGGCACGAGTACCGGATGCAGCACGCGGTGTGCCCGCAGGAAATCGCCGCCATCGGCGTCTGGCTCAGGCGCGTGCTCGCCTGAGGCAGACCACCCCGCCGAAAACAATTCTGCCGTTGCGCGTTGGCCGCGCGCAGCCGGGGATCAACGCACCAGCTGGTTGATCTCGATGATGGGAAGCAGGATGGCGAGCACGATCAGCAGCACCACGCCTCCCATCACCAGGATCATCACCGGCTCGAGCAGGGTCAGGAACACCGCCAGGCGCCGCTCCAGCGCCTGCGTTTCGAGCTGCGCGGCACGTTGCAGCATCTGCTCCAGCTTGCCGCTCACTTCCCCGCTCGCAACCAGATGCACCATCAGCGGCGGAAACACGCGCGTTGCACCGAGCGCGCGCGCCAGGCTCTCGCCTTCGCGCACGCGCTCGATCGCGCCTTCGACGGCGTCGCGCATCACCGTGTTGGTCATCACGCGCGCGCCGGAGCTGAGCGCGGACAGCAACGGCACGCCGCCGCCGACCAGAATGGCGAGCGTGCTGGCGAAACGCGAAGTGTTGACGCCGCGGATCAGCGGCCCGAGCCAGGGCGTGCGCAGCAACAGGGCGTGCCAGCTGCGCCTGGGCGCGTCGCGACGCAGCACCAGGCGCAGCGCGGCCACGGCGCCGATCACGGCGACGGCGAGATAGGGCCAGGCCGCGCGCACAAAGTCCGACAGCCCGATGAGCGCGCGCGTGAGCAGCGGCAGGCTTTGGCGCGACTGCTGAAACACCTGCACGATCTGCGGCACGACAAACACCAGCAGGCCGGTGACGATACTCACCGCGACCAGCGTGACCAGGACCGGGTAGAGCAGCGCAAGGCTGGTTTTCTGCTTCAGCGCCTGGCGCGCATCGAGATAATCGGCGAGGTGCTGCAATACTGTGGGCAGCGCACCCGATTCCTCGCCGCCGTGCACCAGCGCGCGGTAGAAATCGGGGAAACTCTTGTCGTAGCTCCCGAGGGCGCCGGCGAGGGAGAGCCCGGCGGTGATTTCGGATTTGACGCCGCCCAGCACCTCCCGCGTCATCGGCGCGGAGGCCTCCTCGATCAGCGCGCTCAGGGTCTGCTCCATGGTCAGTCCGGACGCGAGCAACGTCGCCATCTGCCTGGTCACCAGGCTCAGCTCGTCCGACGACATGCCGCGCGCCCACGGCTGGCGCGCACGCTCGCGTGCACGCACCAGATCGACCACGGAAGGCAGCAGGCCCTGGGCGCGCAACTGCGTGCGCGCCTGGCGCGGCGTATCGGCTTGCACTACCCCGGACACCGTGCGCCCTGCCGCGTCCAGCGCCTCGTAGCGGAATGCTTCCATCTCCCGGTGCTATTCGCGCGTCACTCGGACTACCTCTTCCAGACTGATCGCGCCCTGGGCGGCCCAGCGCATGCCGTCGTCGCGCAACGAGCGCATGCCGCGGGAAACGGCGTGGTCGCGCAACGCCTGCTCGGACGCGCGGTCATGGATCAGCCGGCGCAGCGCGTCGTCGACGCTCAGCAATTCGTAGATGCCGGTACGGCCGCGGTAACCGGAGTGTTTGCATGCGGGGCAGCCTTGCGCGGTGTAGAAGGTTCCCGCCATCGGCGCGAATCCCAGCGCCTTCAACTGCGCCGCGTCTGCGGCAAACGGCTTGCGGCATTCCAGGCAAAGCTGGCGCACCAGCCGCTGTGCCGCCACGCCGATCAGGCTGGTGGCGAGCAGAAACGGTTCGACGCCCATGTCGACCAGCCGGGTGACGGCGCTCACCGCATCGTTGGTGTGCAGCGTGGCGAACACCAGATGGCCGGTCAGGCTCGCCTGCACCGCGATTTGCGCCGTCTCCAGATCGCGGATTTCGCCGATCATGACGACGTCCGGGTCCTGGCGCAAAATCGTGCGCAAGGCGCGCGCGAAACTCATTTCGATGCGGGTGTTTATTTGAGTCTGACTGATGCCGTCGAGGTCGTACTCGATCGGGTCCTCCACCGTCATGATGTTGAGCGCCTTCGGATCCAGCCTTGAGAGCGAAGCGTAGAGCGTCGTCGTCTTGCCCGACCCGGTCGGGCCGGTTACGAGGACAATGCCGTGCGGCTCGCGGATGAGCCGGTCCATGTGCGCGAGGGTCGCGTCGTCCATCCCCAGCCTTGAGAGGTCGAGCCTTCCGGCCTGCTTGTCGAGCAGGCGCAGCACCACGCGCTCGCCGTGCCCGGTCGGTATCGTCGACACCCTGACGTCGATCGGCTTGCCCGCCACCCGCAGCGTGATCCTCCCGTCCTGCGGCAGACGCTTCTCCGCGATGTCGAGTTGCGCCATGATCTTGACGCGCGAGACGATCGCGCCGTGCAGCGCGCGCGCCGGCTCGATCAGGTCGCGCAGCGTGCCGTCGATGCGCAGCCGCACCACCGAGCGCGCCTCGAATGGTTCGATGTGAATGTCGGAGGCGCCGTCGCGCAGCGCCTGCGTGAACAACGCGTTGATCAATCGGATCAGCGGCGCGTCGTTCTGGCTCTCGAGCAGATCCTCGACCCTGGGGATGTCCTGCAGCAGCCGGGACAGATCGAGGTCCTGCGCGAGGTCATCGGCAAGGGCGGCCGCGCCGGCGTCGGCGGCGTTGTAGAGGACCGAAACCAGCTCGTCGAACTCATCGGCGCCGATGCGCCTCGCATGCAAGGGCACGCCAAGCGCGCGGCGCACTTCGGCGAGTGCGCCCGCGTGCGCGCCGCTGCGCACCGCCACCTGCGCCAGGCCATCGTCCAAAGCGGTGACAAGAACGCCTTTGGCCTTGGCAAAGGCGTAAGAGACAACCGGTTTGATCATTTTGACGCGGCGGGCTTGTCCGCTGCCGCCGGGGGCGCGCTTTGGCGCGGCGGCAGGCTGGGCGATCCGAAATCGGGCAGAACGCTGGGCAGGGGCTTGGCCTTGAGCTGCTCGCCCAGGATGTAGTCATAGCGATCGCTGGAAAGCGAGTCGGCGCGCGCGGCGCTGCGCAGCAGCGTCGGCCGCAGGAACACCATGAGATTGGTCTTTTTGCGCGAGCGGGTGTTGTACTTGAACAGCCCGCCCACGATGGGAAGGTCGCCCAGCCCGGGAACCTTTTCCACGCCGTCGGTGACCGTGTCCTCAATCAGGCCGCCGATCACCACGATCTGGCCGTCGTCGACCAGCACCGTCGACTCGACCGAGCGCTTGCGCGTAATCAGGCCGGAGGCATTGGTGCTGTCTACCACGTTGGACACCTCCTGATAGATCTGCAGCCGCACCGCGCCGCCTTCGGAAATCTGCGGCTTGATCCGCAGCGTCAGGCCGACGTCCTTGCGCTCGATCGTCTGAAACGGCGTCGGCGTGGTCGCCGCAGCCGAAACCGCGTATTGGCCGGTAATGAACGGAACGTTCTGGCCGATCACGATTTTCGCTTCCTCGTTATCCAGGGTCAGCAGCGTCGGCGTGGACAGGATGTTCGCATTGGTGTCGGCCTGGAGCGCACGCACCAGCAGGCCGAGGTTCAGAATCTGGGCGCCGACGCCCGGGATGGTGATCGAGCCTTTCACCACGCCAACATTCAGGCCGTGCCCGGCTACGCTCGGATTCTGGGAAATTGCGGCGATGTTCTGGGCGGAGGTGCCGAAATTGGTGCCGCCGAACCCCTGCCCGGCGGTCTCGCCCAGGCCCGTCAGATTCTGCCACTGGATGCCGAACTCGGCCGTCTTGTCGGCCGTGACCTCGGCGATCAGCGCCTCGACGTAAACCTGCCCCCGGCGCACATCGAGTTTCTCCACCGCGGCGCGCAGATTGTTGTAGATCGCATCGGGCGCAGTGATGATGATCGAGTTGGTGGCAGCATCCGCCTGGATGATGCCAGGTGCCGAGGAAGCAGCCTGCGCCGTCGCCGGCGCCTGCCCCAGCGGCGACGCAGGCACGGCGGAACGCGCCTGCGCACCCGCGGATTCGCCGGTATAGATCGCGCGCAACACCTCCGCCAGTTTCACCGCCTCCGCGTTCTTCAGGTAAATCACATGAATATTGCCGCCGGCGCTGGTGGGCGAATCGAGCATCGCCACCAACTGGCGCACGCGCAACAATCGCGCCGGATCGCCGGCGCGAGCGAGTACGCTGTTGGAGCGGGCATCCGCGGCAATGGTAAACCGCTGGTTCGGGTCCACCGCCTGCGTCGGCTCGGTGAGCAGGCGGGTGATGGTCTGCGCCACATCGAGCGCGGAGGCATGCTGAAGCGCAATCATGATCGAACCGGAATCGTTCGGCTGGTCGATCGATTCGATGATTTTTTGGATGCGCTCCAGGTTGCTCGCGTAGTCCGTAACCACCAGCGTGCTGTTGTTCTGGTAGGCGGTGATGCTGTTGTTGGGGGTGATCAGCGGGCGCAGCACCGGCACCATTTGCGTCGCCGATTCATGTTGCAGCCTGAATACCCGCGTCTGGATGACATCCCCCGCGGCGCGCGGCTGCTCCTGCGGCCCGAGCGTGGGGCTGCGGTGCATCTTGGCCTCGATCTCGGGGACGATCATGACCATGCCGCGCTCCTCGACCGCGCTAAAGCCCTGCAGGCGCATCGCCGACAGAAACACCTGGTAGACCAGCGCCCTGGACATCGGCTTGGCCGAAACGATATTGACCGTGCCCTTGACGCGCGGATCGAGAACGAAGTTCTTCCCGGTAATTTCGCTCACCGCCTTCACCACGCCCTCGATGTCGGCGTTGACGAAGTTGAGCGTGACCACATCGGGGCCGCTCGGGCGCGCGGCGGCGCTGGCGCCGGAGCGTTCGCTGGAGGCCGTGTCGGCGGACCACGCCTGGCCGGCGCAGGCGAGCAGCGCCATCCACACCAATCCGGTTCCTAAGCAGCGACGCTTCATAGATCGATCCTCACATGCGCCCTCGGCGAACAAGGGGGCGTCATTCGTTGGCCGTTCGGGCGGCAGGTGCCGTGGTACGTGCGGCAGGTGCCGCGGTAACGCGCTTTTCGGGCCATGCGAGGGTTTCGCGCACCCCGTTGCGCTCCAGCATGACGTGGTCCGCATGGACTTCGGCCAGCCGGATGCCGGGGGCGACGTCCTCGCCCTCGTGCACCGCCAGAATCTGTTTCGCTTCGAGTTGCACCACGGCGTAGCCGCGCCGGCCGCCTGAGGCCGCCACTACGCCGAGCAGCTTGATCGCAATTCCGGTAGGCGCGGCAGCCGCCTGGTTGCGCGGCACGTTGCCGAAAATGGCGCCGGCGGAGGCTACGCTGCCGCTTTGCGCCGCGCTCGCCTCCACACGCGGCTCGGCGCGCGGAGCAAACCACGCCCAGGTCCAGTATGCGAGCACCGCGCCAAGCAGCGCAACCGCAACGAACGTCAGCAAGGATACGAGGACCGTTTGCGCAAGACCGGACCGACCAAACGCGAGCACCTGCATTCTTCGTCAATCGCCATTCGCGCGCTGGAAATAGTGAGGGCCGGGCGCAGTAATCGGCCGGATGCATCGGGTGAAGCATTATATAATGGAAAACGTTGTATGCGAGCCGGCCAGATGCATCGATGGAGCATTATATAATGAAAACGGCGGCTTCCGAGGCGCGGGAGCATCAATTGACGGGGATGAATTGGCGATGCTGATCGGGGTTCGCGGGCAACGTGGTTTCACCTTGCTCGAAGTGATGGTGGTCGTCGTCATTCTCGGCATTCTCGCCGCCCTGGTGGTGCCGAAGATCATCAGCCGCCCGGATGAGGCGCGGGTGATTGCCGCAAAACAGGACATCGCGAGCCTGATGCAGGCGCTCAAGCTCTACCGGCTGGACAATCAGCGCTACCCGACGACCGAACAGGGCTTGCAGGCGCTGTTCCTCAAGCCGACTACCGCGCCGATTCCGCTCAACTGGAAGCCGGGCGGGTACATCGAGCGGCTGCCCAAAGACCCTTGGGGCAATCCCTACCAGTACCTGAATCCGGGAGTGCGCGGCGAGATCGACGTGTTCAGCTACGGCGCCGACGGAGCGCCCGGCGGCGAAGCCAACGACGCCGACATCGGCTCGTGGAATCTCTAGGTTAGTTACAAAACGATGAAAAGCGTGATTATCTTGGGGCCAAGCCGGGGCTTCACGCTGATCGAGATGCTCGTCGTGCTGATGATCATGGGCTTGTTTGTCGGACTGGTCAGCACCATCACGCGGCCCGACGATCGCGCCGTGCTTCGGCTGGAAACCGAGCGCCTGTCGCAGCTGCTGGACTTCGCCGCCACGGAAGCGCGGCTCACGGGAAAATCGATCGCCTGGACCGCCGACGAATCCGGCTACCGCTTCTGGCGCGCCGGCGACGATGCCGGCTGGTCCGAAATCCGCGACAGCGAACTGCTGCGCGCACGAACTCTGCCGCAAGGCATGGCGGTGTCCGGCTTTCGCGTCGAAAACATGCGGCCGCAGGGCGCCATGCGCCTGGAGTTTGCCCCCCAGGGCTCGTCGCTGGCTTTCACCATCGGCTTGTCACTTGGCGCAGAGCATTATGCGGTCACGGGATCTCCGGTCGGGGAGGTGCGCGTGGTGCGGGGGGAAGGAAGGACCGATGGCGAAGTGGCACTACGTTAGGAACCCCTTGCAAAATGAATTTTGCAACGGCCGATCTGGGAGGGCGTGAGGGGATGCGTCCCCTCATTTTGAAATGAACGCCAGGCGCAAAGGGTTCACGCTGGTCGAAGTGCTGGTTGCGCTGGCCATCGTCTCGATCGCGCTGCTGTCGGCCCTGCGTGCGGCCGGACAGGGCACGAACAACGTAGGCGAGCTGCGCTCGCGCCTGCTCGCGGGCTGGGTGGCGGAAAACCTGCTGGCGGAGCATCGCGCCCGCGCCGACTGGCTGCCCCTCGGCGTGCAGCGCGGCAGCTCGCGCGAAGGCGGCCTCGACTTCGCCTGGCGCGAGGAAGTCATCGCCACGCCGAACGCTGCGTTCCGCCGCGTCGATGTGCGGGTTTTCGCGACTGCCGAAGAATCGCATTCGCTGGCGCACCTCGCCGGGTTCATCGTCAATGTGCCCGGGTCGGGCAGATGAAGTCCGCGCGCGGCTTCACCCTGATCGAGCTCCTGACCGCGCTGCTGGTGCTGTCGCTGCTCGCGCTGATGTCCTACCGCGGACTGGGTGCGGTGCTCGACGCGCGCGAACACGTCAAGTACGAGACCGACAAATGGCGGCGCGTGGCGGCTTTTTTCGCGCGCTTCGAGCGCGACGTCGAACTCGCGGCGCCGCGTCCGGTCCGTAGCGCCGGCGGCATTGCGCCGGCATGGCTCGGCGCGCCGGTGACGACAGCGGAGGCGCGCCTGGAATTCAGCCGTTTCGCCTCGACCGAGGGCGTCGACACGGCGCGCCGGATCGGCTACCGGCTGAACGAAAAACACGAAATCGAATTGTGGTTGTGGCCGGGGCTGGATGTCGCGCCCGGCGCGCTGCCCGCGCGCTACCCGGTGCTGGCCGGCGTGAAGACATTCGAGCTGCAATATCTCAATCCCGCGCTTGCCTGGGTCGACGCCTGGCCCACGGCGCCCGCCGACCGGCCCCTTCCGCGCGCGGTGCGCCTGCGCATCGTGCTCGTCTCGGACGAGGAAATCGTGCGCATATTCGTGCTGCAGTCATGAAACCGCGACAGCGCGGCGTCGCCATCGTGCTCGCCATGGGCGTGGTCGCGCTTGCGGCAATGGCCGCCGCCGCGATCATGGTGTCGCAAAGCACCTGGGCGCGTCAGGTCGAACTCACCACCGACCACATCCAGGCGCGGGCGGTGCTCCTCGCCGGCGCGGATTGGGCGCGCGCGCTGCTCGCCGATGACCGCCGCCTGAGCAACGTCGACCACCTGGGCGAACCGTGGGCGTTGAAGCTGCCGCCGTTGCCGGTTGAAAACGGCGAACTCGTGGGCCAGATCGAGGATCAGCAGGGCGCATTCAACCTCAACAACCTGGTAGCCGAGGGTAAGATCAACCTGGCGCAGCTCGCGCATTTGCGCAACCTCCTGGCGACGCTGGGCTTGCCCGATGAACTCGCCGACGCGCTCGCAGACTGGATCGACGCGGACAGCCAGCCGCAGCCGCGGGACGGGGCCGAGGACGCATACTATCTTGCTTTGGATCCGCCTTACGTCGCCGCCAACCGGCCGCTGATCGACACGGCCGAACTGGCGCTGGTGCGCGGCTTCGACGACAATGTGCGTGCGCGCCTGCGCCCTTACGTATCGGCGCTGCCCGGCTTCACCGCGGTCAATGTGAATACTGCCCGGGCGGAGGTGATCGCCGCGGTGGTCGATGGCCTGGACCTGGGCGGCGCCCAGCTGCTGGTGGCGCAGCGGGACCGGGCCTATTTTCGCGACAGCGACGACTTCCTCAGGCGGCTTCCGCGGGGAGTCGAGGCGGCCGCGGGCGACATCGGCGTGAGCAGCGATTACTTCCTGGCGACGCTGCGCGTGACCATCGGCGGCGCGCAGGCGCGCGGCACGGCCCTGCTCGCGCGCCGGGGCCCGGGCTGGCCCGATATCGTATGGCGCAAGTATCTATGAACGGTCCGAACGAGGAACCAGGGGACGACGTCAGCTCGCATTTCCTCCACGTCAGAGGGCACCCCAATTCAATCAACACTTTAATCAGGGCTACGCTATGAGCTTGCTTCGAATCTACTGTTCTTTGCGCGACACGCAACAACGCTGTCAATGGGCGCTGCTCGGCGACGCCCGCCAAGCGGTCCTCGGAGACGGCCCGCTGGCGCAGTTGCCGCAGCGCGCCGAGCGCGTGCAGCTGGTGCTCCCCGCCGCCGAAGTCCTGATCACGCGCGCGCGCCTGCCGCAATCGGCCAGGCGCCGCGCCGGATCGGTGCTCGCTTATGCCGTGGAAGACGAGACCCTGGGCGATCCCGATGCCAACCAGGTGAGTTGGCTCGGCTCCGCCGCAGACGCCGATGTGCTCGCCGTCGCGGACCGGCAGGGACTCAAAGCATGGCACGATGCGCTCGACGCCGCCGGCATCCACGGCTACGAGGTGCATTGCGAAACCCTGATGTTGCCGTGGATGGCGGGCGAGTGGAGCCTCGCCTGGGACGGCCGCGAGGGCTTCGTGCGCATCTCCGAACTCGAAGGCACGGCGACCGATTGCGGCGACCGCGGTTCCCCGCCGCTGTCGCTGCGCCTGATGCTCGACGAGGCGAAAACGCGCGGCGAGGCGCCGGCGTCGATCGCCGTGTACGCGACTGCGCCGGACTCCTCACCCGAAATCGAGGCCTGGCAACGCGCACTGGGCGTGGCGCTGCGCCTTGCCGAACCCTGGGACTGGCGCACGGCGCCGCCCGAGGCCGGTATCAGCCTGGCGCAGGAGCGCGCACGCTGGCGCCTGCCCTCCGGTACCCTGGCACGCCTGCGGCCGGCGGCCTGGATCGTGGGCGCAGCCCTGGCCGTGCATGCCCTGGCGCTGGTGGTCGACTGGACGCGACTCGCCGGCGAGCAGCGCGGCTTGCGCGCGCGCATGGAATCGCGTTTTCGCGCGGCCTTTCCCGAAGCAGTCGCGGTGGCCGACCCGGCGCTGCAGATGCGGCGCAAACTCGCCGAGGCGCGCCATGCCGCGGGCCAACCCGATAGCGGCGACTTCCTGCCGATGATAATGAGCGTGGCGGCCGCACTGAAGCAGGTGCCACCGGGCGGACTGCGCGTCGCCTCCTACGAGAGCGGGCGCATGACGCTCGAACTCGCCAGCGTTGATGACGCGGGCATTCGCCGCATCGTGGCGCGCCTGCTCCAATCCGGGTTGCGCGTCGACCAGGGGGCGGCAGCGCCCGCCTCTACCCGCTCCGGCGGCGGAACTGTGGTCATCACGGTGCGTTCGTCATGAAGGCGCGGCTGCGCAAGCTGTGGGAATCGCGCTCGCCGCGGGATCGGGTGATCATCGCCGTGCTGGCCGCGGTCGTGGGCCTTGCCTTGTACCTGTCGCTGGTGCAGTCGGCGTACCGGGCGCGGGCGCAACTGGGTTCGTCCGTGTCCGTCCTGCGTACGCAGGCGCTGCGTCTGGATGCGGATGCAAACGAGCTCGCGCGCGCGCGCGCCGCGCCTGCAGCTCCCGCGCCGCAATCCGATCTGCGCACGCAGGTGCAAGCCCAAGCCGGCGCTGCCGGACTCGCGCGCGCCTTGCTGCGCATCGATGCCCGGGACGCAAATCAGGTGCAGGTGGTATTCGGCTCCGTCGCGTTCGCGGACTGGCTTGCCTGGGTCGCGACGCTGCAGGCGCAGCATATCCGCCTTGACACGAGCCGCATCGAAGCCCTGACCACGCCGGGACTGGTGAGCATAACGGCCACCTTGACCCGCGCCCGTTCACAGTGAGTCGTTGGCGGCTGATCGGCCTCGGGCTCGCCGCCTACGCCTTCGGACTGATTGCCACGGCGCCGGCGACTTTGATCGACGCCCGCCTGGAGCAAGGCAGTGCTGGCGGGCTGCGCCTGGTCGAGGCGAGCGGCACGCTGTGGTCGGGAACGGGACAGATCGAGATCCGCGATGCGAACCGCGACAGCGGCATCGCCAAGCGCATCGCCTGGCGCTTCCGGCCCGCCTATTTGCTGCGCGGGAAACTCGTGTACGAAGTCGCGCTGGACCATGCGCTCCAGCATTTTCCGGTGACCATTTCCCTGTCGCAGATCGAAGTGGCGGACGCCGACATCAATCTGCCGGCCGCGGCACTGGGCCTGGGCGTGCCCAAGCTGGCCGCGCTCGGGCTCACCGGCGACATGCTGCTGCACATTGCGCGGCTTACTTTCCGGAGCGGCTCGGTCCAGGGCAACGCGACGCTGCAATGGCGTGGCGCCGGATCGGCGTTCACGCGCATCTCGCCTCTGGGCGACTATGAGCTGCGCCTCGAAGGCGACGGCGCCGCGGTGAAGGCGACGCTGCGCACGCTGCAGGGGCCGCTTCAACTCGAAGGTCAGGGCGCCTGGGCGGGCGGGCGCAACCCCGTCTTCCAGGGCAACGCGCGCGTGCCGCCGCAGCAGCTGCAACAGCTCGCGCCGCTGCTGCGCATGTTCGCCATG
>MERK01000030.1 GCA_001770575.1 Betaproteobacteria bacterium RIFCSPLOWO2_12_FULL_64_23 | reverse complement strand
GCGTGCGCCTGCGCGCTGAGCGCTATCACCGCCGCGCTCAGCGCGAATCTGATCCATTTCGACATGTTCATCCTCCTTTTTTCACGTTGATTTGACTTGGGGTTTCGCCGGTAATGCCCTCTGAAGATCCGATTGCATGCTCACATAGCCACGCCTGGGTGTCAACGCGCTTGCGTCGCTTTATATTGCTTTGTTGTGGCGCAACTCTGCGATAGCGGCTGCATCGTAGCCATGCGCGCGCAGCACTTCCTCGGTGTGCGCGCCCAGTTCGGGCCCGACCCAGTTGACGTCGCCGGGCGTGTCGGAGAGCTTGGGCACGATTCCGGGCAGCTTCAGCGGCGTGCCGTCCTCGAGCGTGAACTGCCGGATCATTTCGCGCGCCAGATACTGCGGGTCGCGCGCGATGTCGGCGATGCTGTAGATTTTTCCGTTCGGCACCTGTGCCTGGTCCAGCAGGGCGAGCAGCGCTGCCGCATCGTACCCGGCGGCCCAGTCGCCAATAGCGGCATCGAGTTCCCCGGCGCGTTTGGCACGTCCTGCATTGTCGGCGAGCGCAGGATCGCCGCCGAGGTCGCCCCGCCCCATGGCTGCGCACAGCCGTTTGAAAATGCTGTCGCCGTTGGCCGCAATCAGCACGTGCTCGCCATCCTTGGTGAGGTAGGTGTTGGACGGCACAATTCCCGACAGATTGCTGCCGCTGCGCTCGCGCACGATGCCGTACATGTCGAACTCCGGCAGCGTGCTCTCCAGCATGGAGAACACGGCCTCGTACAGCGCCACATCCACCACCTGGCCTTTGCCGGAGATGCGGCCGCCGTTCATATTGCGATGGTGCAGCGCCATCATCGCGCCGATAACGCCGTGCAGGGAGGCAAGCGAATCGCCGATGGACAGGTTGGGCCGCACCGGCGCCCGGTCCGGATAGCCGGTGAGATAGCGCAGCCCGCCCATGGACTCGCCGATCGCGCCGAAACCGGCCTGGTCCCGATAAGGTCCGGTCTGGCCGAATCCAGACAGGCGCAGCATGATCAGCCCGGGATTTTCCGCGGCCAGGCGATCGTAACCCAGGCCCCACTTCTCCATCGTGCCGGGGCGGAAATTCTCGATCAGGATGTCCGCGTCCCGCGCCAGCCTGCGCACGATTTCCTGCCCTTCGGCCAGGCGCAGATTGATCGTGACCGACTTCTTGTTGCGCGCCTGAACGTACCACCACAACGAAGTGCCGTTGTGCAGCTTGCGCCATTGGCGCAGCGGGTCTCCGCCGGGCTGGCCATCGGCCGCCGGCGCTTCGATCTTGATCACCTCGGCGCCGAATTCGGCGAACAGCTTCCCCGCAAACGGGCCGGCGATGAGCTGGCCAAGCTCGATGACTTTGATGCCTTCGAGCGGTTTCTTCGCGCTCACAGGGGCCTGCGCTCCACCACTGCCTGGGCGAGCGTGCCGCTATCCACGTACTCGAGTTCGCCGCCCACCGGCACGCCGCGGGCGATGCGGCTCACCTTGATGTCGCGGCTACGCAGCATTTCGCCGATGTAATGCGCGGTGGCCTCGCCCTCGTTCGTGAAATTCGTCGCCAGGATCACTTCGCGCACGACCCCGTCAGTGGCGCGCGCGAGCAGCCGCTCCAGGCCGATCTCCTTGGGACCGATGCCGTCGAGCGGCGACAGCCGCCCCATGAGCACGAAATACATTCCCCGAAAAGCCAGCGTCTGTTCCATCATCAGCAGGTCGGCCGGCGTCTCCACGACGGCGAGGAGCGACGCGTCGCGCCGCGGCGAGCTGCACAACGCGCAGATTTCTTCCTCCGCGAAACTGTTGCACTTGGCGCAGCGGCGTATGCTCTGCAGCGCCTTGCCTATGCTCTCGCCCAGCTGTTGCGCCCCGTCGCGGTCGTACTGCAACAGGTGATAGGCCATGCGCTGCGCCGATTTCGGACCGACCCCGGGCAGGCAGCGCAGGGCTTCGATCAGCGCTTCGAGCGACGAAGGCGATTTCATCCGGGCGTGCAACCCACGCTACCAAGTGCAGGAGGGGTGCTCGCGGCCATGGCGTTCATCGCTGGCAACTGCGCGCTTCAAAACGGCAGTTTCATTCCCGGCGGCAGCCCCATGCCTGCGGTGAAGCCGCTCATTTTCTCCTGCACCGTCGCCTCAACCCGCCGCACGGCGTCGTTTACGGCGGCTGCGACCAGGTCTTCGAGCATCTCCTTGTCGTCGCCGACGAGCGAAGGATCGATGCTGATGCGCTTAACGTCGTGTTTGCAGGTCATCACCACCTTCACCATGCCCGCACCCGATTGCCCTTCCACTTCCACGCTGGCAAGCTGCTCCTGCATCTTGCGCATGTTGTCCTGCATCTGCTGCGCCTGTTTCATCAGGCCGGCTAACTGACCTTTCATCATGAATCCCTCTCCTGCAAATTATGCGTCACGACACGACGGAATACATTCTCTCGCGCTCGCCTGAATCAACTGCGGCAACAAGATGCCTGCTGCCGCAGCTACGTGGGTTTGACCGAATCGCCGACGATGGTGGCGTCGAAGATGTCCATCAGATCGCGCACGAACGCGTCGCCTTGTATCGCTTCCAGCGCCTTGCCCTGACGCGCCTGGCGCTCGCCCTGCGCCTGGACCGCCGCGGTATTGCCGCTGATCTCGCCGATCACGATCTTGAGCGCGACCGGCTTGCCGAAATGTTCCTGCAGCGCCGCGCGCAGCTTGTCCTGGTAGGTCCGGTCAGCCAGATGCTTGGCGGAGAATGCCAGACCGAGCTCCATGCGCTCGCCGTCGAAACCGCGCAACTCGCTTTGCTGCGCGAGCTGCCTGGCGACGCCGCTGACCTTGAGCCGATTGGCGAGCATCGGCCAGTCCCCATCGAATGCCGCTCCGCTCGCGGCTGCCGCCGCTGCGCCGCTGCGCGCGCCGGGCGGGGCCGGAGCAGGCACGGCGGTAGCTGCGTCGCGCGCGATCGGGGCTCCAGGCATTGCCGGCGCAGGCGCGGCAGCGCCGCTCGCCTCCGCCGGGCGGAAAGCCAGCATGCGCATCAGGCTCATGCTGAAGCCGGCGTATTCGTCCGGCGCCAGCGCCAGGTCGCGCCGCCCGTGCAAAGCGATCTGGTAATGCAGCTGCAGCTCCTCCGCGTCGAACTGTTGCGCCAGAGCCAGGATGCGCTCGCGCTCGGGCCGGTCCTGGCCCAGCGCCTCGGGTGCGCTCTGCGCCAGGGCGATCTGATGCAGCAGCGTGGCCAGGTCCTGCAGCGCACTGTCGAAGGAAAGGCTGCGCGACTCCATCTCGCCGGCAACGTCAAGCATCGCCTTGATGTCCTGCTGCGCCAACCCGTCGAGCAGCTTGAACAGATAATCCTGATCGATCGTACCGAGCATGGCGCGCACCGCGTCCTCGCTCACCTTGCCGCCGGCGTAGGCGATGGCCTGATCCAGCAGCGACAGCGCGTCGCGCATGCTGCCCTGCGCGGCCCGGGCGATCAAGCGCAGCGCCAGCGGTTCGGCGGAGCTGCCCTCCTGCTGCAGAATGTAGCCCAGATGGTCATAGATCGCCTCGCGCGCCATCTGCTTCAGGTTGAATTGCAGGCAGCGCGACAGCACCGTAACCGGGATTTTCTGCGGATCGGTGGTGGCGAGAATGAATTTGATGTGCTCCGGCGGCTCCTCGAAGGTCTTCAGCATCGAGTTGAATGCCTGCTTGGACAGCATATGCACTTCGTCGATCACAAATACCTTGAAGCGCCCGCGCGTCGGCGCGTACAAGGCATTGTCCTGCAGTTCGCGCATGTCGTCGATGCCGGTGTTGGTGGCGGCGTCGATCTCGATCAGGTCGACGAAGCGGCCGCTGTCGATCTCGGTGCAGGCGGAGCAAACGCCGCAGGGAGTGGAGCTGATGCCGGTCTCGCAATTGAGCGCTTTGGCAAGAATGCGCGCAATCGTCGTCTTGCCGACGCCGCGCGTACCGGTGAACAGATAGGCGTGGTGCAGGCGTTGCTGCTCCAGCGCATGGGTGAGCGCGCGCACCACGTGCTCCTGCCCCACCAAGCTGGCGAAATTGCGCGGGCGCCACTTGCGCGCGAGGACCTGGTAACTCATTCCGAAATTTTACCAGCGTCGCCGGGGTTGCGGAGAAAGGATTCTGCAGGCGCGAAACACTGCGCGCCTCCACCCTCACCCCTGGCCTCTCTCCCATCGAGGGTGAGGGGAATTTCGTGAGTCGCCCGTGCTGCGCCAGGTGACTAATCTGCGCGTATGGCGAGCCGGACCCCCGGCACTTACAGTAAATAGCTGTGGCTGCTTCCTTCCGGACCTGACCAGATTCACTACGCTGCAATGCGGGGCGGCCCGCCAACGCCATTATGAACGAGGTCGGCGCCGTCTGCGAATTTTTTTGACAGCCCGCGGAACCCGCGCACGCAAGGCTACGCCGTCGCCGGCGCCGCGCCCGGCGCTCATCTCGCGCGGGCGGAGGAGCCGGAGCGCCCGAGCAGCCGGCGCAGTTGATCCACCGAAAGATTGCCTCCGCTCATCACCAGCACCACATTTTTTCCAGCCAGCCGGTGCTTGAGCTTGATCGCGGCGGCGAGCGCGGCCGCGCCCGCGCCTTCCGCGAGATTGTGCGTGTGCTCGAGCAGCAGCAGGATCGCGTCTTCGATCGCGGCGTCTTCGACCAGCACGAAATCGTCCAGGTACTTGCGCATGATCCGCTGCGTGTTCTCGAACGGAACGCGCGTGGCCAGCCCCTCGGCGACGGTGTTCATGTCCGCGCTGACCGCTTTGCCCGAGGCCCAGCTCATCTGCATCGCCGGTGCCTGCGCCGACTGCGCTCCGATCACCTGTATCCGGGGATCGATGGTCTTGGCGACGATGCAGGTCGCGCAGGCGCCGCTGCCCGCGCCGACGGGAACGATGATCGCATCGACCTCGGGCAGATCTTCGACGATCTCCAGGGCGTAGGTTCCCACGCCATGAATCAGCAGATCCTCGGTGGGGCCGACGAAGCGGCCGCCCCGCGCGAGGGCGACGCCCATCACCCACTCGCGCGCGCTGTCGAAGTCGCGGCCGTGAAATGCCACCTCGGCCCCGAGCCCGCGCATCGCCGCCACCTTGCCCGGATTCGCCCCCTCCGGCACGGCGATGGTCGCGCTCACGCCATGCGCGCGCGCTGCGTAAGCAATGCTCTGGCCGTGGTTCCCGGTCGAGGCGGTAAACAGCCCGGAAGCGCGCTCTTTGTCGCTCAACTGCGCCACCAGGTTCAGTCCGCCTCTCACCTTGAACGCGCCTATGGGCTGGTGGTTCTCGTGCTTCACCCACACGTTGGCCCCGAGCAGTTCGCTCAAGCCGGAATAGCGGTACAGGGGGGTGGGCCTGAGGTGGCGGTAAACATGGGGGCGGGCGGCAATGACGTCCCTCAGGGACGGCATCGCGCCATCCGTCGACTCGGGCTTGCCCGGCACTTTATCCATGGCGCAAACGCCGGCTCAGAGTATGCGCCCGGGCGTCGCGCGCGGGTCGCGCATCCGGTACTCGCCCGACTCGACCTGGTGGAAGAATTTCTCGCACACCATATTGAACAGCTCCGGCTCCTCGAGGTTGCACGCGTGCCCGGTCTGCGGCATGAACACTAGGCCGGCGGACGGCATGTGGCGCTTGAGCATGAGCGAAGCATCGAGGCAGGGCTCGTCTTCGTCCCCGCTGATGATCAGCGCAGGCACCGTGCACTTTGCCATCTGCTCGGTGAAGTCACCGAGCGAGGGGCGCAGCGCCTGATAGCCCTTGAGCGTCAGCGCGGAGCCCTTGGCCGAGTGCCGTTCCACCAGGTCGAGGAATTCGGCGTAAGCGCGCGGATTCTTGTTCTGCAACTGTACCCGCGTCGGCGACTGGACCCGAACAGCCGCGCTTTTCTCCCATCCTTCGGCCAGGAGCTGGTCGGCCGCCGCTTCCGATTCCTGCCTGAACCTGGCGCGCGACTCGGGCATGGATCCGGAGCCGATGCCGGCGAGCGTGAGCGACAGCGCGCGCTCGGGCCACTGCATGCCGAAGTAGAACGTCGCGAATGCGCCCATCGAAAGCCCGACGATGTGCGCCCTGTCGATGTTGAGGCCGTCGAGCATGGCGAGGATGCCGGCGCGCTGATGCTCGAAGCCATAGTCTTCGGCCTGCTGCGGCACGTCCGACGGCGGATAGCCGCGCGCGTTATAGGCGATGCAGCGATAGCGCCGCGAGAAATAGCGCA
Source organism: Betaproteobacteria bacterium RIFCSPLOWO2_12_FULL_64_23 (assembly GCA_001770575.1). Taxonomy (GTDB): domain Bacteria; phylum Pseudomonadota; class Gammaproteobacteria; order Burkholderiales; family SG8-39; genus 2-12-FULL-64-23. The sequence continues at coordinate 5,841 of MERK01000030.1, read as the reverse complement.
GCTGCGCTTCCCAGCTGCGGCACTCCCCCATGAATTCGTGCACGAACAGGATGGGCGTACCCCGGCCGGCTTCTTCGTAATACAGCTTGACGCCGTCGCCGGCGGTGACGTGGGGCATGTTGTCTCCTCTCCAGCGCCGGCTAAGCCTTTCCACTCAATAGCCGCGCCAGCTCTCCGTTGTCGATCAATTTCCGCAAATCGCTCGCGCCACCGACGAGCACGCCTTTGACGAAGACCATCGGAAAGGTCGGCCACCCGGTCCACATCTTCAGCGCGTTGCGGCGGCGCCAACCCCTCAAGTAATTCCCGTATTCCAGGTAGTTGAAGGAAAACCCCCACTGGTTGAGAATCTTCCTCACTTTTTTTGGAAACGGATTGTGCGCCATGCCGACGACGACGATATCGTTGGCGGCGATGGCGGCCTGCACTTCCCGCACGATATCGGCGTGGTTGTTCGCGATGGTCTCGCGTATTGCCGGGTGAATATGCGCTTCATCAAGAATGCTGCGACTCACGTTGGGTCTCCTTCACACGCAGAACCTGTTACAAGACGAGGAGACATGCTCCTCATGCTCGCCCCGATCCAGGGGCCGCCCGACCGCCATTGTCCAACAATCGCTGCGGCCGAATTCTTTTTTTTGATCCAGGAGCCGGTTTCCCCCCGCGACCCCAGCCGGCGACGGCGGCCGGCGTGTTCTTTACAAACCCGTTTCTTGTGTATACAGTATCCAGAGTTCGGCCAACGTCCCCCTCGTTTTCTGCAGCGGAGATACGTCCCTGGTCACGTCACTGAATCCGGTTGAGCGCCCGCTCGCCCTGGGCGACCAGGTCTACCGGACGCTGCGCGCGCACCTGCGCAACGGCAAGATCCTGCCGGGATACCCGTTGCAGGAGGTGCAGCTCGCGGACCGGCTCGGCGTTTCGCGCACGCCGGTGCGCGAAGCGCTGACGCGGCTTGCGAGCGAAGGGCTGGTTTCCTCCGATGGGCGCAGCTTTTCCGTGCCGGCGCTGACCCTGCAGATCGTCGATGACATCTACGAAGTCCGCTTTCTGGTCGAGCCCGAAGCGCTGCGCCACGTCGCCGAGCAGTCCAACGACCCCGCTGCCCTGTCGCCGATCATGCAAGCGCTCGAGGCCAGCGTCGCCGCGCACAAGGCGGGCAACAACGAGGCCTTTATCGACGCCAACGCGCTGTTTCGCTCGGCCTGGCTGGCGCTGGTCCCGAATCGGCGCCTGGTGCACGCGGTCGAACTCTATGCCGACCACGTGCAACACCTGCGCGCGCTCACCCTGGGCAACGCCAGGGTGCGCACTGTCGTGCTGCGGGGATTGAAGCGCATCGCCGCGGCGCTCGCGGCGGGCAACGGCGATGCAGCCGCCCTGGCCATGCGCGAGCACCTGACCGAAGCCAAGCGTGCCTTCATTGCCGCGGTGGGCCTCGGCCGCGGCAAACCATCCGACAGCAGGTGAAACGAAGGCCAGAACTGGAATGATAGACAAGAGCATCATCGGCAAGGAGTACGCGCCGTTCACCGTGGAAGTCGAAAAGCGCTGGGTGCGCAGTTTCGCCGAGGCCATCGGCGACGCGAGCCCCATCTACTTCGATGAGTCGATCGCCCGAGCCGCGGGCTACCGTTCGCTGCCGGCACCCCCGACCTTCCCCTTCGCCATGATCATGGACGCCAACCAGTCTTTCATGATCCTGGATCAACTCGGCATCGACAAGCGCCGCGCCATGCATGGGGAACAGTCCTTCGTCTATCACGCCGATCTGTGTGCGGGCGATGTGGTCACCGGACGGCAGAGGGTCGTCGACGTCTACGACAAGAAAAACGGTGCGCTGGAATTTCTGGTGACCGAGACGCGGCTGGAAAACCAGCGCGGCGAGCACGTCTGCGACCTGCGCACCACGGTCGTGGTCCGCAATTGAGAAACGGACATGATTCTTTTTGAAGACATCAAAGTCGGCGACGCGATACCGTCGATTACCAAGCCCGCGATCAGTCATTTGCAGCTCGCGCTCTACGCCGGAGCGGGCGCCGACCACAATCCGATCCACCTCGATGAGGAAGCGGCGAAGGCCGGGGGCCTGCCCGGCATCATCGCCCACGGCATGTTGCCGCTGGGCTTCCTCGGCCAGCTGCTGACTCTATGGGTGCCGCAACGGCAGGTGCGCAGTCTGTCGGCGCGCTTCGTCGGCATGGCTTTCCCGGGCGATGTCATCACCTGCAGCGGCAAGATCGCCGGCAAGCGCGAAGAGGCCGGCGACAAACTGGTCGATGTGGAAATCGCCGCACAGAATCAAAAAGGCGAAAACCTTCAATTGGGCAAGGCCACGGTGGCCCTGACTTAGAGGCTATTTCAAAATGAGGAAAACGGATTTTTCAAAGATCGTTGCTTGCGTGCGGATGGGTTCATCATCCGCGCGCAAGCAACGATCCGCACGGACGGAATTACCGTCCGTGCAGGTTTTGGCAACACCTGCGCGCTGCGCGCGCCAACCATGTTTCTTGTACGGATATAACCCATCCGTACAAGAAACATGGTTCTTCGGGTTAGCACACCCGCTCGCACAGTAGCTGGCTCAATGCTGATTTTGAAATGCGCTCTTAGGAGCATGCAGAAATGACTTACAAGGCTGAAATCCCCTACGGGGCCTACTGGAGCACGCCCTTCGCCCGCTGGCAGGGTAGCTTCGCCAATCTGCACAGCGTCGAATTTGCCGCGCACGTGGCGCGCCAGGAGTTGAACAAGCGCAAGATCGATCCGAAGTGTTTCGACTACGGCGTCCTCGGATTCTCCGTGCCGCAGAAGCATTCCTTCTACGGCCTGCCCTGGCTGATGGGCATGATGGGCGCAGGACAGGCCAGCGGCCCGACGCTGATGCAGGCTTGCGCCACCGGCGTGCGCACCCTGCTTTCGGCGGCGCAGGAAATCGAAGTGGGAATGGCAAGCGCCGCGCTTGTGCTCAACTGCGACCGCACGTCCAACGGGCCGCACCTCTACTACCCCAATCCGCGCGGCCCCGGCGGCACCGGCGCGGCCGAGGACTGGGTGATGGACAACTTCGGTTGCGACCCGCTCGGCGGCCATTCCATGCTGAAAACGGCCGAGAACGTCGCGGCCAAGCACGCAATCACCACGGCCGAACAGCATGAGGTCGTGCTGCGCCGCGAGCAGCAATACCGCCAGGCGCTCGCGGACGGGTCCGCCTTTCTCAAGCGTTTCATGACGCTGCCGTTCGAAGTGCCGGCAGCGAATTTCAAGAAAACCGTCGGCACGCTCGAAGGCGACGAAGGCGTGTCCACATCGACGCCGGAGGGCCTCGCGAAATTGAAGCCCGTCGCCGAGGGCGGCACGGTCACCTACGGCGGCCAGACCCATCCGGCCGACGGCAACGCCGCCATCGTCCTCACTACGCGCGAGAAAGCGCGGGCGCTGTCGACAAATCCGAAAATCGCGGTACGCCTGCACGGTTTTGGCATGGCCCGCGCAGCGCTGGCGTATATGCCGGAGGCCACGGTACCTGCGGCGCAGCGCGCCCTGGACCAAGCGGGTCGCGGCTTTGGCGACCTGGCCGCGATCAAGACCCACAACCCCTTCGCGGCGAACGACATTTACTTCGCGCGCCAGACCGGCGCCGATCTGATGGCCATGAACAATTATGGTTGCTCGCTGGTCTGGGGCCACCCGCAGGCGCCCATGGGTACGCGCGCGATCATCGAATTGATCGAGGAACTGGCGCAGCGCGGCGGCGGCTACGGCTTGTTTACCGGCTGCGCTGCCGGAGATACCGCGATGGCCGTAGTGCTGCAGGTGTGCGACGCATAGTTCTTTCTCCGTCGTGTGCCAAGAGCGGCCATTGCGCGCGCGCGCGCCAACCGTGTTTTTGGTACGGATAGAAACCATCCGTGCCAAAAACACGGTTATGGATGAAAGCAAGTGCGGTTTGGGGTGGGTTTTATACAAGATCGTTGATTGCGCACGGATGTGTTTTGCATCCGTGCGCAATCGACGATCCGCGCGGACGGGTTTTCGTCCGCGCAAAATTGCAACTCTGCGATAACGCGGAGCGCGAATCAAGTCGCCACGTCCAAAAGAGGCGCGGCAAGCGCCCGTCGATGGATTAGGAGGAGACGGATGGACCTGTCCGAGTGGATCGACCGCCATGCCCGGCTGACGCCCGAGCGGACGGCGATCCGCTTTCCGGGACGCGATGTTTCCTATGGCGCGCTGGCCGGGCTGGTACACCGTCTTGCCTCGGCCATGGCGGCATCCGGCCTGAAGCGCGGCGCTTGCGCGGCGTATCTCGGCGTCAACAGCCCGGAAATGCTCGCCCTGCTGTTCGCCTGCGCGCGGCTTGGGGTCCTGTTCATGCCGCTCAACTGGCGCTTGGCCGGCCCCGAGCACCGGCAGATGCTGGAGCACTGCCCGCCATCGCTGCTATTGGTCGAGCCGCAATTCATCGGGCAGACCGACGCCTTCAAAGCGACCCTGGCACCTCTGATCACCGTTGTTTTCGGTCAAGCGCAGCCGGGCTGGATGGCCTACGATGATTTCCTCGCGCGCGCCGCAGGCCCGGCGGCATACGATCCGGGACTCGATGCGGCGACGCCGCTGCTGATCTGCTACACCTCGGGCTCGACCGGCAAACCCAAAGGCGTGTTGCTCAGCCGGGACGCCCTCGCCTGGAACGCCGCCAACTGCACCAACATGCACGGCCTCAGGCCGGAGGACAGGATACTCACCACGCTGCCGCTGTTCCACGTCGGCGGACTCAACAATCTGACCACCCCTGCCCTGCAGGCCGGCTGTACCGTGGTGCTGCATCCGAAGTTCGACACCGATGCGTGCTTCGATGCGATCGAGCGCGAGCGCATCACGCTGACAGTGCTGGTCCCGGCGCAGCTGGGCATGATGATGGCGAGTCCGCGCTGGCACAGCGCGGACTTCTCCAGCCTGCGCATGATCACCACCGGCTCCACGATTGTGCCGGCGAGAATCATCGACGCGGTACATGCCAGAGGCGTGCCGCTGGTGCAGATCTACGGTGCCACCGAAACCTGCCCCATCGCCGTCTGCTTGAAGGCGGAGGATGCGATGCGCAAAGCCGGTTCCACCGGCAAGGCTGCGGCGCATTGCGAGCTGCGCATCGTCGACGATTCCGGCAAGGAGGTGGCGCAAGGCGCCACCGGCGAAATCCTGGTGCGCGGCCCCAACGTGATGAACGGCTACTGGAATGCGCCGCAGGAGACCGCGGCGGCGCTGGTGGACGGCTGGTTCCACTCGGGCGACATGGGCCACCAGGACGCCGAAGGCTATCTCTACGTGGACGGCCGCAGGAAGGAAATGATCATCTCCGGCGGCGAGAACATCTACCCGGCCGAGATCGAGAACGTGCTTGCGGAATGCCAGGACATCGCCGAGGCGTCGGTCATCGGCCGTCCCGACGAGCGCTGGGGCGAGGTCGTGGTTGCGGTCGTCGCGCCGAAGACCGGACACAGCCTCACGCCGGCGGCGGTGCTGCAGCTGCTCGAGGGCCGCATCGCGCGCTACAAACATCCGAAGGAAGTGGTGTTCGTCGGCGAGTTGCCGAAAACAGCCCTGGGCAAAGTCCGCAAAGAGGACCTGCGCCGGATGGTCGCCCAGGCGAGCGGCAGGTGAAGGAGAAACCTATGCCAACACGACGTGGCGATTTGAATCGAGCCTCCCCTTGCTGCAAGGTTGCGTTTTTGCGCGGACGAAAAACCGTCCGCGCGGATCGCCGATTGCGCACGGATGATGAACCCATCCGTGCGCAATCGGCGATCTTGTGTAAAAACCCAAGCCGTCCTGGTTTTA
>MERK01000029.1 GCA_001770575.1 Betaproteobacteria bacterium RIFCSPLOWO2_12_FULL_64_23 | reverse complement strand
GCAGCGCATCCCAGTTCGATGCGACCGACCAGTTGCCGCTCGCCCCGCCGATCCAGGTCGAGAGTGGGCGTACCGTGATGTCAGCAGTCGCCGCCGCCGTGGTGCCGCTTAGCGTGTAGTTGCCGGCGTCAACGCCCGTCAGCGTGATGCCGCTGACATCGACCGCGACCGGCTTGGCTACGCCCACGTTCTTCCCGTCATGCGGGACCAAGGTGTCGGCAAAGCTGGCGCTGGCGCCGCCGCCCGGCGTGACCACGTCGGTGCCGAGAACACCTGAGAATGCCGCCGTGCCGCTGAGCGTAGCCAGCGTCGTCGCGTCATAGACTTTGTTCTGCGCCGTCAGTCCGCTCAGCGTCAGGCTCGCAGGCGTGATGTCGGCGCTGGTGCTGGCGCTGGTCAGCGTGTAGTTGCCGGCATCCGCACCACTGAGGGTGAGGCCGGTCACGCTCACCGGCTTGGCGACGCCCACGTTCTTCCCGTCATGCGGGACCAAGGTGTCGGCAAAACTGGCGCTGGCGTCGCCGCCCGGCGTGACCACGTCGGTGCCGAGAACACCTGAGAATGCCGCCGTGCCGCTGAGCGTGGCCAGCGTCGTCGCGTCATAGACTTTGTTCTGCGCCGTCAGTCCGCTCAGCGTCAGGCTCGCAGGCGTGATGTCGGCGCTGGTGCTGGCGCTGGTCAGCGTGTAGTTGCCGGCATCCGCACCACTGAGGGTGAGGCCGGTCACGCTCACCGGCTTGGCCACGCCCACGTTCTTCCCGTCATGCGGGACCAAGGTGTCGACAAAATTGCCGCTGGCGCTGCCGTCCAGCGCGACCACGTCGCTGCCGAGAACACCGGAGAATGCCGCCGTGCCGCTGAGCGTGGCAACTGTCGTCGCGTCATAGACCTTGTTCTGCGCCGTCAGTCCGCTCAGCGTCAGGCTCGCCGGCGTGATGACGCCGATGTTGCCGCTCGCGCTGGTCGGCAGGGTGTAGTTGGACAAGATCGTGGAACCGGCCGGGCTGAAGTCGCCGGGCGCTAAGGTGGTGCTGACCAGGATGCCGCTGCCGACGTTCTTGCTCGCGTAAGTGCCGGTGGTCTTGGTGACGCTGGCCGAATCGGTGCTGACGAACCCGCTGAGCAGGAAGTTGTCCGGCGCCAGGGTGGCGGCGGTGGTGCTGTCGTAGGTCTTGCTCGTCGTGCCGGTGAGCGAACCCGTGACGATGTAGGTTATTACCGCCGGATTGACAGTGTAGGTCTGCGACGTCCCCGCCGTGAGTGTCAAGGTGTAGGGCAACGTCGGCGCGGACAAGCCGCCAGTATATTGCAGCGCATAGGAACCTGCCGCCGTAGACACGCCGATCGGCCAGTTCGAATACGAGGCAGCCCCCGTGACTGCCACAGCAGTAGTGGTATCGCTGGAATCCAACCCGGCCAAAAGGTATCCCGGTGTCGCCGATGGAGTCGAGCCAAAGGCGCTCGACAACGTCCCGGTAAAGTTGGCGTCGACACGGAGGGGAGAGACATAAATGAAGCCGCTGCCTGTTGGAGCTACCGTGCCTTCATAAGCCGTGTTGTATTGATAGAGCGTCGGGACCAGTCCACCCTTGATCACATTGCTCGGGCTGGCAGCATAAATCAGCCAGCGTCCGCCGCTGACCGACACGGCGCCAGAACCGCCATAGTTCTTGAAAGCGCCGCCGGACACAATCGTCGCTGCGCTGGTGGCCGCGATGACTGTACTTCCATAGGGTGTATCTCCCAGCTGGACGGCGTCGTCGCCGAAACCCGCGGTGCCGTTGATAGTGACCGTGCCGCCACTGATCGAAACAGTGTCATAGAACGTTATGACGCCCTTGCTTGTGTCGCCTGTGGTGTTGTCGCCTCCGCCGATACCGGTAATTTGAACGCTGCCGCCGGCGCTGGTAATGGTGGCGATGCCCCCGCCGTAGTCGTTTCCGAGGGCGACGCCGTGACTGGCGCTGCCCAGCGGGCCGCCAGTACCCATGATGGACAGCGGGCCGCCATAGGCATCCACGGTCGAGTTTTGGCCTATCGAGACACCCCGGCTGTCGCTCCCACTGCCGCCATAGCCGGTGATCGAAATCGCGCCGCCGTAGCTGTTGACAGACGAGTTTAAGTTTATGAAAACACCAGCGTCGTTGCCGGCAGCGCCCGCGGTGCCGTTCAGCGTCACAGCCCCGCCGATACCACTGCCATAGCTGGTGTTGAGAATCGCGCTTTCAGCGTAAATACCGTAGCTGTCATATCCCGCGCCGCCGCCATAGCCAGTAACGGAAAGCGCCCCGCCACCCGTGCGGATGGCGCCATCGGCCCCGTCTAAATAGACGCCGACATTCGAATACGTCCCATTGCCACCCGCTCCGTACAAAGTCACATCACCGCCCCTACCACCGATATAGCTGGTGTTGAGCGTCGTGTAGGAAGTGAAAATACCGTAGTTGCTGTATCCCAAGCCATTACCACCACCCGTGCCGGTGACGTTAAGCGCCCCGCCGCCGGTCGTGATCCACGTGTAGTCCAGATAGACGCCCTTGTTTTCGTTCGTACCATTGCCACCCGTTCCGTACAAAGTCACATCACCGCCCCTACCACCGATATAGCTGGTGTTGAGCGTCGTGTAGGAAGTGAAAATACCGTAGTTGCTGTATCCCAAGCCATTGCCACCACCCGTGCCGGTGACGTTAAGCGTTCCGCCGCCGGTCGTAATGTTCGTGGAGTCCAGATAGACGCCCTTGTTTTCGCTCGTACCATTGCCACCGATTCCGTTCAGCGTCACGGCACCGCCGATACCACCACCATAGCTGGTGTCGAGAGTCGCGGAATAAGCGTAAATACCGTAGCTGCTAGATCCCGTGCCGATGGCGGAAATGTTGAGCGGATCGGTGCCACCGCCCATGACGATGTTGCCACCATAGGTGGTGATGCTGGAGTTGGTGATTTGTACATTGCCTACCGCAGCGTCATTCGCGTAGTGAGCATTCAGCGTAACGCCAAGCTTGTAACCCGTGGACGAGATCGAACTGTCGCCAATGACGATGTTGCGGTGCGCCTTCAGGGTCAGAGAGGTGTCGCGGGAGGGCGTAACGGCCAGCGTTACTCCGCTCACGGCGATATCGCCGTACTGGGAGTTCGACCCCAACTCGCCGGTCTGGAGAACTACGCTTGTTCCGGTAGTGAGCACGCTCGCGATATTCCCGCCATAGACAACGGCGCTATCGTTGTTGGTGTTCCAGATGCCACTCCCATAGGTGACATTGGTGTCGGTGCCAACGCCGTTGACGATCTGAATGTCATTTGGGTCAAGCAGCCAGGAACCCGCCTGACCGTGGGGTGCGCTCGCATCGACCCGAATACCGGCAGTCAACAGATGTTGCCCCGAAGTCTCGACGAACCCGCCGTTACCCGACTGAGCGCCGCCTTTGGTCGAGATCGCGCCGTAGGCGCGCGTGGTGTCGTCCGCCCAGACGATCACCTTGCCGCCGTCGCCGTTCTGCGTGGCGTCGGCTTTGATCGACGCCTCGGGTCCGAAGTAGGTAATATGCGCGTTCTGCACCTCCGGGTTCTTGCCCTGGAGGTCGCCACCGACGAGCACCGTCCCGCCCCCTGTGGTGCCCGATGCGTCAAGTTGCGCCTGGTCCATCACGGCGACGCGATTGCCTAGCACCTCGATGCTGCCGCCCTTGGTGCCGGTCGTGATAATTCGCCCCGCGCCATCGACATAGGCGTCCTGGCTGGCCTTGAGGAAAATACGTCCGCCTTCCTTCACCACGCTGGAAGCGTTCAGCGTCCCGCTGTTCTTCACCAGCACGCCCGCCATGCCGATGCGCCCGGCCTCGGCCACGATCTCGCCCAGGTTGGTGACGTTGCCTTCGGCGCCGGTGATGTCCACCTTGACGCCTGGCGTGCCGGTGTCGATGAGTTGCGCCATCTGCCCGGCCGCGAGGATCACCTCGCCATCGGGCGCATTGATGATGCCGTGGTTCTCCACCGCCGGCGCGACGAGGTAGACGCTGCCGCCGCTCGGGGTGGTGATCTGCCCGTAGTTCTGGATGCCGCCCGCGTTCGGCGTCGCGCCGAAGTTCAGCCGCCCAGCGAGGAAGTCTTCGTTTCTGACGTTCAACGTGCTCGCGACAAATCCGGCCACGTCGATCTTCACGCCCTGCCCCACCATGATGCCCGCGGGGTTGACCAGCCATACCCGACCGTTCGAGCTGAGTGTGCCCAACAATATCGAGGGGTCGTTGGCGATGACGCGGTTCAACACGCTGCTCGCGGCGGAAGTTTGGTTGAAACGCGTGGTTTCGTTCGCGCCAATGGAGAAGCTGTTCCAGTTGATGATGGCGCCGTTGGTGTTATTCACCGTCAGCAGGTTGCCCGCCTGATTGAAGCTCGCGCTGCCGTTGACCACCTGGGGTGCGGTGGGATTGGACCAGGACGGGGAGGAGACGAAACAGGCGGCGATCGCAACAACGATCAGGCGCTTGCGGGTGGAGAAAACGGTCGTCGGTTTATTGGGCATGGTGTACCCCCCTTCGTCTAGCAGCGAAGGATCGCTGCCAGACAGATATTCAGGAACAGCAGATTCCTCGCGCTGCTCGGAATGACAAATTCGGGATGGCTGCAAATGCGCATGGTCTAGAACGCCAGCATCACATTGAGGTGGCCGCGCCAGTCGCCGCGCTCCTTGGTGTTGGGCGGACCGGCATCGACCACCTGCGCCAGGTCAAAGCGCAGGCTGAAGTCCTTCCCCAGCGCATAGCGCACCCCGGCACCGACGCTGGCGACGCTGACGTTTTCCGGGGTGAGCGAACCCGCAGGCACGTTGTGGTTGTAGCCGCGGGAAAAGTCATAGAACGCCAGCGCGCGCAGGCTGCCCCGCACCCCGGCCGTCTTCGCTAGTTCGGGCGTGTAGATCTCGGTGTTGACCACATAGCCGCTGTCGGCCGAGGTCGCGCGCTCGTTGAAGCCGCGCACGGCGGTGGAACCGGCAAGCCCCAACTGTTCGGCCGCGACCAGCGGGTTGCCGGCGTACTGGCTGGCGAGCGCCACGCGCAGCTGCCAGTCGGTCTGGAACGCCGTGAGGTAACTGCCGCCCAGGCGCACGATGCTGAAGTCGTCGCGCGTCGCACGGTTGCCGGAGGTGAGATAGGAGTAGCGGTCGGTGGCGCCATCGAGGTTGGTGTAGTGGGTGCCCAGCGCCAGGTTGTGCGCAATGCCGATGTTGTAATCGAACACCTTACCGGCACTCTGTTTCTGGCCGCTGTAGGTGAGGCTCAGGGGGCGCGTGGTGTAGGGCACGCAGGCCGCGATCAGCGGCGTCGGCGGATCGATGCCGGCCGGCGTGCCCGCCGTGGTGCAGGTCGAGTTGATGTACTTGTAGTCGAAACCGAAAATCAGCTTCGAGCTGTATTCGCCGCGGCGGGCAAAGTAGTGGTTCCAGCGCAGGCCGAACACATCGCCCTTGCCCACGATGCCAAGGGCCCCGCCCAGGGTGGGCGAAGTGCTGGGGGTATTCACCCCCGACTTGCCGTAGATGACATCAAGGCTGTCGCCTAGCGCATAGAAGGGCACGCGATAGCCGACGCTGAAGATATCGACCTTCACCCCCGCCGGGGCGTCCGGCGACCCGGTGTAGGCCAGGGTCAGCGTGTGGTCGAGCTTGAACAGGTTCGCGTTCTGGTAGGCCACACCCACGCGCGATCTGCCGGTGGCGTCGGTGCCGGTCGAGTCGGCGGTGACGAAGACGCGCTGCGGGTTTTCTTCGGTGACGGCCACTTTGGCATCGACCTTGCCCTCCTCTTCGCTCACGCCGAGGGTCACCTCGAGCTGCTTGGCCGGATTTTCGTTCGAGAGCTGGATATCCTCGGACAACTGGCGCAGATTGGGCGCCCGGCCTTCCTTGAGCGCCCGCAGGCTGGCGCGGACGTTGGCGTCGCTGAAGTATTTGTTGCCGCTGATGAGGACCTTGCCGATCACGCCTTCGCTGACCTGCAGGCGCACCACACCCGTGGTGAGTTCCTGTTCCGGCACATACACCTGCACCGTGCTGTAGCCGGCCCGGCGATAGGCGCCTTCGAGTGCTTCGAGCGCTTTCTGGATGTCGCCGTAGACGCGCTTCGGACCCACCAGCGGCGCCACCGCGCTTTGCACTTCGGCTTCAGGCAGGAGGGTGTTGCCTTCGATCTGGAAGCGGACGATGTCGAAGTGCTCGTCTTGGGCATG
>MERK01000028.1 GCA_001770575.1 Betaproteobacteria bacterium RIFCSPLOWO2_12_FULL_64_23 | reverse complement strand
GCTGACCCTGATCTACAACAAGTCCCGCCAGGCGGCGATCACCAAGGAATTGTCGGAAATCGTGGCCGGCGCGGCGGCAGTATAGGTTTGCTTTTACCCGAGATCCCCGATTTAGTACGGATGGGTTCATCATCCGTACTGAATCGGGGATCCAAGCGGTCGCCGGGCTAAGGAAGCGGTTCCAAGTACGGCAGTGGTTGGCTTAAGATTGTATTAAATCGTGTTTTTTGTACGGATGATGACCCCATCCGCACAAAAAACACGATTTTGGGTAAAAGCTTTTTGAGACGTAGGGCGGCATTCCGATGCCGCCGTTACAGTGAACCGAATCTGAATTTGATTTTCTAGGACAAAGCGATGAGCCAAGAAGGAACAATCGTACAGTGCATCGGCGCCGTGGTGGACGTGGAATTCCCGCGCGACCAGATGCCGCATATCTACGATGCGCTGAAAATGGACGAAATCGGGCTCACCCTCGAAGTCGAGCAGCAACTCGGCGACGGCATCGTGCGCACCATTGCGCTGGGTTCCTCCGACGGCCTGCGCCGCGGCATGAAGGTGGTCAACACCAATGCGCCGATCTCGGTGCCGGTGGGGCCGAAGACCCTCGGCCGCATCATGGACGTCCTGGGCCGGCCGATCGACGAAGCCGGCCCGATCGGTGCCGAAAAGACCGCCTCGATCCATCGCATGGCGCCCAAGTACGAAGAGCTCTCGCCCAGCCAGGAGCTGCTCGAGACCGGCATCAAGGTAATCGACCTGGTATGTCCCTTCGCCAAGGGCGGCAAGGTCGGCCTGTTCGGCGGCGCCGGCGTGGGCAAGACCGTGAACATGATGGAGCTGATCAATAACATCGCGAAGAAACACTCGGGCCTGTCGGTGTTCGCCGGCGTGGGCGAGCGCACGCGCGAGGGCAACGACTTCTACCACGAGATGAAAGACGGCGGCGTGTTGGACAAAGTGGCCCTGGTCTACGGCCAGATGAACGAGCCGCCCGGGAACCGCCTGCGCGTGGCGCTCACCGGCCTCACCATGGCCGAATATTTCCGCGACGAAGGTCGCGACGTGCTGTTCTTCGTCGACAACATCTATCGCTTCACCCTCGCCGGCACCGAAGTGTCGGCGTTGCTCGGGCGCATGCCTTCGGCGGTGGGCTACCAGCCGACCCTGGCCGAAGAGATGGGCCGCCTGCAGGAGCGCATCACTTCCACCAAGACCGGCTCGATCACTTCGATCCAGGCGGTGTACGTGCCCGCCGACGACCTGACCGACCCCTCCCCCGCGACCACCTTCGGCCACCTCGATTCGACCGTGGTGCTGTCGCGCGACATCGCCTCGCTCGGTATCTACCCCGCGGTGGACCCGCTCGATTCCACCAGCCGCCAAATGGACCCGCATGTGGTGGGCGAAGAGCACTACACCACCGCGCGCGCGGTGCAGCAGACGCTGCAGCGCTACAAGGAACTGCGCGACATCATTGCCATTCTGGGCATGGACGAGCTCTCGCCCGAAGACAAGCTGGCCGTCGCGCGCGCGCGCAAGATCCAGCGCTTCCTGTCGCAGCCCTTCGACGTGGCCAGGAACTTTACCGGTCAGGAAGGCAAGTACGTGCCGCTGAAAGAAACCATCAAAGGCTTCAAGGGCATCGTCAACGGCGACTACGACCATTTACCGGAGCAGGCGTTCTATATGGTGGGCGCGATCGAGGAAGCTGTCGAGAAGGCGAAGACGCTGCAGTAAATCCCAAATTCGACCCCCGGCTTGCCGGGCGGTCGGGGAAAAGAGGTTCTAAGTCATATGGCACATACGATTCATGTTGACGTGGTGAGCGCCGAAGAAGCCATCTACTCCGGCGAAGCGGAGTTCGTGGTGCTGCCGGGCGAAGAGGGCGAGCTCGGCATCTATCCTCGGCACACTCCGCTGATCACCCGCATCAAGCCGGGCACCGTGCGCATCAAGCCCGCGGACGGCGGCGAGGAAGAGCTGATTTTTGTCGCCGGCGGCATCCTCGAGGTGCAGCCGAACCTGATCACCGTGCTTGCCGACACCGCCATCCGCGGTCACGACCTGGACGAAGCCAAGGCGCTCGAAGCGCACAAGCGCGCGCAGGAACACCTCGCGGACCGGACCGGTAAAATGGAATACGCCAAGGCGGTAGCCGAGCTCGCCGAGGCCACGGCCCAGATCGCCGCCATCCGCAAGCTGCGCCAGCGCAAGTAGCGCGCATCGCGCGAACAATAAGAGGCGGCTCCGGTTGCCTTTTTCATTTGTTGGACGAAAAGCCGGGTAGCTCAGCCTGCGCAGCGTTGCTTTGTTTTTCTATCTCCGCAAACGGATCAACGTTGGTTTTTTGCGTCTTGGTTTGCTTTCTGATTTCCTGCAAGATCTCCCCTGCGAGATAGTACCGTCCTCGTTTTTCGCCTCTTGGTATTAGCAATCCAGAATCGGCAAGATTTTTTAGATCGTATTTAGCGACCTGGTTAGAAACGGCTGTCTGTTTGCGGTAAGTTGGATTTCGCACTTTATATCCCATAGCCGCATCCGCAAGGGCATATACAACTCGTTCATTAAATTTCCGTTGTTTGGCTTCTTTCTCCAGCGCCTCCCAAAGTTTTCCAATATCCACCACTCTTCGCAACAATGAAACCGCTTGGTGATAGTGTGCATTGAGGCAAAACCGAATCCAAGGCAATGGGTCTCTCTCTGGATGCCAGGCCCCTTGTCCGACCTCTGCCAGCACTGCGTAATATTCGGCCGGGTGATCGCCGATGTATTCCTCAATACTGGAGAAATGAGGATCAAGTATGCCCTCTCTGGAGAGAACCATGGTTTGAATAGCCCGCGCCATGCGCCCATTTCCATCTGAAAATGGATGGATCATCGTGAAATTTAGGTGTGCCAGTGCCGCCTTGATAAGAGGTTGAGGACTTTTGGTGTTCAAGAATTGAATTAACTCCTCCATTAGTGGCGCAACCAACTCTACGGGCGGCCCGTCATAAACAATTTGATTGGTGACTGTGTTTGAAATATGAATAGCACCCGGACGCCAGCGCCCAGGATGCTTGGTTAAGTCGTGGCTTACCATCATGTAGTGAAGGCTCTTGATCGTTCCTTCGTTGTGTATATAGTTTTGATCCTTGGAAAGCTGGACGATATAAGTCATGGCGTTCCAATAGCCATTCAGCGCCATGGTGTCCTCATGTTCGGCGCTTGTTGGAGGTTCGCCGTCCACAACTGCCACGGCTTCTTCCAGAGTGACATTTATCCCTTCAATGCTGTTTGATCCCACCATAGCGCGGGCGGCAGAAGTCCTGGCTAAAAGGGCGGTCCAGCGATGCAGCGCATCACTAGTAACGTACTTCAGCTTGTCCCTTAAAATATTAATTTGTTCAATAACTTGGAGATATTCTGTTGATAGATTTTTAGTTAAGAATAGCATTTTTTGTCCTTTGTATAGGTACACTAATATACTATAATATAGTATGAGTCATTACTTTTGACAAGTACAAAGGTATAAAGGCACAAAAGATAAACCGCCTGAGCCTCAAAGACCGCGCCCCAATCCTGTCCCTGCTGGTGGAAGGCAACGGGCTGCCCTCGATCACGCGTATTGCCGCCTAGCCAGGAAGAAACCGGCCGAGCTATTCGGGCTCTGGTTCGGCGGGTTTTTCGTTCGCGCAACTCGTGAGCCAATTTGACTCAGTGCTGAGTTTTTCATTTCCGCGCATGTTATGCCCACATAAAACGCGCGGGCGACCAATCGTTACAAATCAAACCGAGACACTACCAACCATTTGACCTACTGCCCTCGCGACGGCTGCTGCTGTATCCTTACGAAAACACGCAGTGTACGCAGAGCGCACGATTTACCGCACCTATTCGGGAGGTACCATGGACAACACCCAACTCGCAGAACTCCTCATGGGCATCGCCAAAGCCCAGGCCGCCGTCATCGACGCGATCGAGCGCGCCCAGCCCGGCTTCAGGAACAACCACGTCGTGCCGATGCTCACCACCGCTGCCAACGTGCGTGCCGCCGTGCCGCGCATCCAGGACCTGCCCGCGCGCATCCTGCTGCGCATGCAGGGGCGCGCTGCGTTCGACGTGGCGCAGATCCAGCAGGATCTGGAGGCGGCGTTTGCTTCGCATGGTGCTCCACCCGGCGCGTCCGCGGAGCCTGGGGCGAATCTTTCGCCGGCGGCTATTCGGGCAGCCGCGCGGGTGCCGGGGGCTGTACCGACTGCGGCTGCCCCTGCACCGAGACCTGCGGCGCCTGGGGAGAATTTGGATTTCAGTGCTAAGCCTTGAGCGGTTTATCACCCAAAATTGCATCAGCTCCCGTGCTCTCCTCTTCGAATGCTTATTACGTCGCAGACGTAGCGGCATTCATTGGTACTACGTCGGATGAAATTCTTGGAGTCATAACAGCAAATAGCGCTTTTTCGGTTGACCCTTCGCAGCGTGATGCGTGGGTCATGCAGATTGCTGTGTTGAAGCCTGCGCTCGCGGGTGTGGAGGGGACTATCTTCTTCGAGTTCAATGTCCCTCGAATTGGAAGCCGCATTGATACGGTGCTGATCTCCGGGCCGGCAATATTCGCGATTGAGTTTAAGGTTGGCGAAACGAAATTCAAACGCGATGACCTAAATCAGGTGTGGGATTACGCGTTGGATTTAAAGAATTTCCACAAAGAAAGCCACTACGCGCCAATTATCCCTATATTGGTCGCAACGCATGCACCTCAGTCAGAAACAGTATTGCCCGCGCCGCACGACGACAAGGTTTTTCCGCCGATTCGGTGCAATGCGGAAGGATTGCAGTACATGATCCGGACAGGACTTGACCGCACCGCGGGTAATAGTCTCGATGCAAGAAAATGGGGCACCTCGCCTTATCAGCCCACTCCCACAATTATTGAGGCAGCACAGACCCTGTATGCGCAACATTCGGTCGAGGCAATTGCCCGTAGCGATGCAGGAGCACGCAATCTTAGGCTTACCTCACAACGCATCGAAGAACTCGTCGAGGAAGCGCGCCAAAAAAAGCACAAGATAATTATTTTTGTCACGGGAGTCCCCGGCGCCGGCAAGACTTTAGTCGGCCTAAACGTCGCCACAAAAAAGCGAGATCACACGCAACCCACACATGCCGTATTTTTGTCGGGCAACGGCCCCTTGGTTGACGTGCTTCGGGAAGCCCTTACGCGGGACGAAGTCGCCCGGCTCCGCAGGAGATTTGATAAAACGCGAAAGGGGGTGGTGAAACAAAAAGTTCAGGCATTCATCCAGAATGTTCATCACTTTCGCGATGCTGGACTGCGCGACAGCGGTGCACCTAGTGACCATGTGGTGATTTTCGATGAAGCCCAGCGGGCATGGAACCGCGAAATGACCGCGAGTTTCATGCTTAGGAAAAAGAAACGCGTAGGATTTACCCAGTCTGAACCCGAATTTCTCATCTCTTACCTCGACCGACACGAAGACTGGGCTGTGGTGATTTGTCTTGTGGGAGGAGGCCAGGAAATCAACCGAGGCGAAGCTGGCATTTCTGCTTGGCTTGATGCCATTAATACAATTTTTTCCTTGTGGCATGTTTACGTCTCCCCGGAACTTACCGATAGCGAATACGCGGCTGGCCATGCGCTTGACACGCTCGCGGGACGAGCCAATGTGGTGAAAGATGACAGCCTTCATCTCGCCGTCTCCATGCGATCTTTCCGCGCCGAGCATGTGTCCTCATTTGTGAAGGCGGTTCTGGACTGCGACAGCCAAAAGGCCCGTGAAATCCTTGGGCCGATGTCCTCTCGCTACCCCATTGCACTGACCCGCGATTTGGATAAAGCAAAGAAGTGGATACGCGCACATGCTCGTGGGTCCGAACGCTTCGGTTTAGTGGCTTCATCTGGCGCTCAGCGCCTAAAGCCCCATGCGATCGATGTCCGCGTCGAAATCGACCCGATTCATTGGTTTCTCAACGATTCCGAAGACACCAGATCGAGTTTTTACATGGAAGACGCAGCGACCGAATTCCAAGTGCAGGGCCTCGAGCTTGATTGGGTCTGCATGACTTGGGATGCCGACCTTCGGTTTGTGCAGTCAGATTGGAATTACCATTCGTATGTAGGAAGTAGGTGGACGTCCGTTCATAAAGCAGACCGTCAACAATTCCTGCGTAATGCCTATCGTGTTTTGCTCACGCGCGCGCGCCAAGGCATGGTTATCTTCGTACCAACTGGGGATAGCTCAGATCAGACTCGAACGCCCGCATACTACGATTCCACTTTCGAATATCTTGCTGGTATTGGTATCACCATACTTAAGAATTAGTCCCAACATCTGGCCAAGGACTCGGTGCCGCCAAGCTTGCATGTCGCTGGGGGAAATGGCGGCATTTAAAGACCTCGGATGTCTTATCAGTGTTAAAAGTGACAGGAAAATGTCAAAATATCAATCAGTTAAAAAACCGTCCTAAAGCGTATTTCCAAACTTAAGGTGTTCAGGGTATGAGTAAGCAAGGGCTCAATTGCGCGAAGCTGTGAAGTTTGACTAAAATTAGTCAAATTATAAAATAATTGTAATTTCGATAATATCCCTATAAATTGCTCCCCATGGACCCGGTATCCAATCCGTTCGCGCCTGGCGCAGGCACACCTCCACCAGAATTGGCGGGCCGGGATGATCTGCGCGAGATGGTTCGTGTGGCGATTGAAAGAGTCCGCCGTGGATTGCCCACGAAGAGCATTTTGATGGTTGGGCTGCGGGGCGTGGGTAAGACGGTGTTGCTTGATCGAATGCGCGACGACGCCGAAGCGGCGAAAATACATACAGTGCGCATCGAAGCGCCCGAGGGTCGTTCCTTGCCTGCGCTTCTGGCACCGCAGTTGCGCCAAGCCTTGTTGCGCCTGTCGCGCAATGAGCAGGCTAAAGCTCTGGCCCAACGCGCACTGAGAGCTCTTTCCGGTTTCGCGAAAGCTCTCAAAATCAAATATCAGGACATCGAGGTCGGCGTTGATTTCGACCCTGAGCCCGGGCTCGCAGATAACGGCGATCTGGAGCACGATTTGCAGGCTTTGCTTGAGGTCGTTGGCGCGGCCGCGCAAAAAGCCGGCACCGCACTGGTTCTGTTCATCGATGAACTACAATACGTTCAAGAGGACCAGTTGGCGGCGCTGATTACCGCCTTGCATCGCACCGCGCAGCGCCGTCTCCCGGTCGTGTTGGTGGGTGCGGGTCTGCCTCAGCTCAGAGGCCGCATGGGCCACGCCAAGTCATATGCCGAGCGGCTATTCGATTTTCCAGAAATCGGTGCCTTGGCCGAGCCAGCCGCGAAAATCGCAATCCGCAAACCGGCCGAGGCGCAAGGCGTCAAAATTAATGAAGACGCCTTGGCACGAATCGTGAAGGAGACGCATGGATACCCCTATTTTCTGCAGGAGTGGGGGAAACATGCCTGGGATGCGGCTGTCGCGTCACCCATCTCGCTCCGCGATGTTGGTCTAGCGTCGAAGGCAGCTGTTGCAGCACTTGACGAAAGTTTTTTCCGCGTAAGGTTTGACCGGCTTACCCCCGTCGAGAAGAAATATCTGCGGGCGATGGCCGAGCTCGGTCCAGGGCCGCATCGTTCGGGAGACGTCGCGGAAAGACTCGATCGCAAGGTGACCTCACTCGGGCCCACGCGGAATCAATTGATTGCCAAAGGCATGGTCTGGAGCCCGAGCCATGGCGACACGGCGTTCACGGTGCCGCTATTCGACGAATTCATGCGTCGAATCATGCCAGGCGACGATTGGCGGCGGTAAGACGCGGCGATTCGCATCCGCAGCGTCTGCCGTCACCGCCGGTATGGACTTCCGCGGTCGCGCGCGCACGCTGCATATCAACTACCGCACCTCGCACCAGATCCGGACGCAGGCGGACCGGCTGCCTTGGAAGAGGTGTACAACTCCGAGCGACACTTGCTCTACGTCGCCTGTACGCGCGCGGGAACATCTATTGGTTACCAGCGTCGAGCCGGCGTCGGAATTTCTGGACGATCTTCAGTCAAGATAATGAGGAAACGTTCTCCGCTGACGAGTAAGCGATTGCGCGAAGCATGGAGCGAAAGGTCCGCGCTACCCCGATGCATTCACCACGGTAATCTGATCGTTCAGCGTCCAGAAATCGTACAGGTAGCCGATCCCCAGCAGGCCCGCGGTGCACAGGTAAACGATCCCCGTCACCCACTTGCCCATGTAGAAGCGGTGCACGCCGAAAAACCCGAGAAAGGTAAGCAGCACCCACGCGACGGTGTAGTTGACGCTGCCGGCGCGGAAGCGCAGGTCGGCTTCGCGGTCCATGCCGGGAATCAGGAACAGGTCGATCAGCCAGCCGATGCCGAGCAGGCCCAGGGTGAAGAACCAGAGGGTGCCGGTAACCGGCCTGCCGTAGTAGAAGCGGTGGGCGCCGGTGAAGCCGAAGATCCAGAGGATGTAGCCGATGGTCTTGGAGTGGGTATCGTTGGCGGTATTAATATGGTAATGGTCCGGGGTAGGCGTGTGCCTGCATATTAGCGCGCATCGCGCCAGGCGCGGGGCGCGTCGATCAAGGTATCATTCATGCCCTGTCCGAAACGATCGAGGAAAATGCCATGCCGAACACGATCACCGGCGGCTGTCTGTGCGGCAATATCCGCTACAGCGTCAGCGCGCCAGTCGAAAAAATCATTGCCTGTCACTGCACTCATTGCCAGAAAGCGTCCGGCGCCGGCGCCAGCCATAACGCCGTGGTTCCGACCAGCGCGGTGACCTTTACCGCCGGCAAACCCAGGCTGTTCGCCGACACCGCCCAGAGCGGAAACATCCTGAACCGCTATTTCTGCCCAGACTGCGGCTCGCCCATCTACAGCCAGCGGGCGAAAGTTCCGGAGATGCTGGTGCTCAAGGTCGGCACGCTGGATGCGCCGAACGACATGAAACTGGTGATGAATATCTGGACCAACAGCGCGCGGCCCTGGATGCATAGGGATCCAGCCACGGAGCATTACGCCGAAAACAGGCCGGTCAAAGCCTAGGTTTTGCTGCCTAAGGCTGAATCCCGCCGCGCCCGGAGGCCCGCAGTTCGCCCAGCCAGGCGCGGATATCGTCGAATACGCGCCCGGCTTCGACCTCGTTGAATACCTCGTGGTAGTAGCCCGGGTAGGTGTGTATTGCACCTACGCCAGGCGCCAATTGCCTGAAAAAGGCCTCGCTGCCGCCGGCATCGACCAGGTGATCGTCACCGGCCACGACCAGCAGGGTCTGGATGTTGAGCGCGGACGCATGGGCTTGCGCAAACTCGATCGCCTTCAGCATGGCGCGCAGCAGGCGCGCGCTGATTTTGGGATGGACCAGCGGGTCGTTGTCGTAAGCGTCGACCACTTCCTGACGGTGCGACAGGTAGCGCGATTCGAGTCCGTTCGGTATGCCGAATCCGGGCGCAATTACGCCCAGAACCTGCAGCAGCAGTTTTTGCGCGCCCGACAGCTTGATCCGCAGCGCGGGCGAGGACAGGATCAGGCCGCCGAGCGGCGACAGCGCGCGCGTAGCGTAGTAGGCCGCGAACGTGCCGCCCATGCTGTGACCGAGCAGCAGCGGCGGCGCGGCAAGGTTCCGCGCGAAGTCGTCGATCACGCGCTTTGCGTCTTGTATCAGCGTCTCGGCATCGGGCACATCGCCGCGCGCCCCGCCCGAGCGCCCGTGGCCGCGGTGATCGTAGGCGCGCACCGAGTAGCCGCAATCGTTGAAGAACTGCGCCACATGCGCGTAGCGGCCGCAATGCTCGCCGAGTCCATGCATCAGCACGATGCCCTCACCGGTGGCAGCGGGAGCATCAATCAGCCAATCCGCAACAAACAGCTGAGTGCCGTCGGGGGCGTGGAGCGAGCGTTCGCGCGACTGTGTCATGGACATGGTTTCTTGCGGCCTTTCGGGTAAGCTACCAGCACAAGTCGGAGGGCGGTCCGGGGGCCGGGAACCACCGCCGCAGTATATCAATCCCGATGGCAGGACAGGACAGCCGATGCGACGCTGGAACGGATGGGGCGACGACAGCATCAGGCCCGCGCTCGACGCGGACGCGCTGGCGTTTCTGCAGCAGCGCGTCGGCCGGTCCCGGCCGTTCCAGGATGCGACGTTGGCCGAGGCCTGCCGCAACATTGCGCCCAGCCGGCTGCCGCCGCACCGCCTGATCGACACCGCGCCGGAGACGCGGCTGCGCTGCGCGCTCGGCCAAAGCCTGCCCGACTGGCTGAAGCTGCGCTACGGCAGGATAGACGTCGTTCCCGACGGCGTTGCCTTTCCGGAAAGCGGTGGGGAGGTGCGCGAGCTGCTCGATTACGCCCGGGGCTGCGCTGCGGCGGTGATTGCCTACGGCGGCGGCACCAGCGTGGCCGGCCAACTGACCGTGCTCGCCGGCGAGCAGCCCGTGCTCTCCATCAATCTGTCGCGGCTGACGCAGTTCATCGAGCTGGACCGCACGGCGCAGCTCGCGCGCTTCGGCGCCGGCATCGCCGGCCCGGATGTGGAAGCGCAGTTGCGCGCGCAGGGCTACACCCTCGGTCATTTTCCACAGTCGTTCGAATATTCGACGCTGGGCGGCTGGATCGCGACGCGCTCCTCCGGCCAGCAATCGCTGCGTTACGGCCGCATGGAGCAACTGTTCGCCGGAGGCAAGATCGAGGCGCCCAGCGGCACGCTGCTGATTCCGACTTTTCCGGCGTCGGCGGCCGGAATCGACTTGCGCGAAATGGTGCTTGGCTCGGAAGGCCGTCTCGGTATCCTGACCGAAGCCAGCGTGCGCGTCACGCCGCTGCCCGAGAGCGAGGCGTTTCACGCGCTGTTTTTCCCGGACTGGGAGCGGGCGGAGAACGCGGTGCGCGCCATTGCCCAGGCCCGTCTGCCCTTGTCGATGCTGCGCCTGTCCAATGCGACAGAAACGCTGACCACGCTGACCCTGGCCGGCCACAAGACGCTGGTCGGCCTGCTGCAACGCTACCTCGCCTGGCGCGGTTGCCAGGATGGCAAATGCCTGCTGCTGCTGGGCGCAACCGGCCAGCGTGCCAGCGTCGCCGCAGCACTCGGACAGGCGCGTGCCATCGCGCGCAGCGGGCAGGGCGTCCATATCGGGCGCGCGCTGGGCGAGAAATGGAAACAAAACCGCTTTCGCAGCGTCTATTTGCGCAACGCGCTGTGGCAGAACGGCTACGCGGTGGATACCGCCGAGACCGCCGTCGACTGGCCCCGCGTAGGCGGCATGATGCAGGCGATCGAGCGGGCGGCGGCCGGCGCATTGGCCGCGCTCGGAGAGCGGCTGCACAGCTATACCCATCTGTCGCACCTGTATGCGCAGGGGGCGAGCGTCTACAGCACCTTCGTCTGGCGGCTGGCGGGTGACTATGACGCGGACCTTGCGCGCTGGCGCGCGCTGAAAGCCGCCGTGTGCGAAGCCGTAGTGGCCAACGGCGGCAGCATCAGCCATCAGCATGGCGTGGGCACCGATCACGCGCCTTATCTGGCGGCGGAAAAAGGCGAACTCGGCATCGGCGCGATGCGCGCGCTGTTCCGCCATTTCGATCCGCAGGGCATGATGAATCCGGGCAAGCTGTTGCCGCCCGAAAACTGAACGCCATGTGGCCGAGCAACTGGCGCGAGCGACTGCCGGCTACCCTCGCCGGCGATTGGGATGTCGTCATTATCGGCGGCGGCATCACCGGCGCGGGCATACTGCTCGAAGCGGCGCGCCAGGGCCTGCGCGCCTTGCTGGTGGAGCAGCGCGATTTCGCCTGGGGCACTTCCAGCCGTTCGTCCAAACTCGTGCATGGCGGGCTGCGCTATCTGAAGGAAGGCAAGCTGCTGCTGACGCGCGCATCGGTGCGGGAGCGGAAAAACCTGCTGCGCGAAGCCGCCGGCCTGGTGGAGCCGCAGAGTTTCGCCTTCGCCGATTACCGCGGGCGCAAGCCGGGGCGCTGGCTGTTCTCGCTCGGACTGGCGCTATACGATCTGATGGCCGGGCAGCGCTCGCGCCGTTACTACGCGGCGGACGAGTTCTTGCTGCTGGCGCCGCACATCGCGCGCGCCGGGCTGAACGGCGGCATGTGCTACGCCGATGCCAAGACCGACGATGCGCGGCTGGTGCTGCGCGTGTTGCAGGAAGCGCTCGCAGCCGGCGGCGTCGCCGTCAATTACCTGGCGGCAACGCAGGTGCTGCGAACGCAAGGCAAGGTGGACGGGGTCGAATTGCTGGATGCGTGCGGCGGGGCGGGCTATAGGATCAACGTCAAAGTGGTCATCAACGCCACCGGCGCCTGGGCCGACGGCCTGCGGCCCAATGCTGCGGCCGGACCCAAGCTGCGCCCTTTGCGCGGCAGCCATCTGCTGCTGCCGGCCTGGCGCCTGCCGGTGGCGCAGGCGGTGAGCCTGATGCATCCGCGCGACGGCCGTCCGGTATTTGCGTTTCCCTGGGAAGGCGTGACGCTGGTCGGCACGACCGATGTCGATCACGCCGCCGGCCTGAATGTGGAAGCCTCGATCACGCCCGATGAAGTCGCCTACCTGATGCAGGCGCTCGAATTCCAGTTTCCGGAACTGGGTCTTGGCTTGGATGACATCATCGCCACTTTCGCCGGCGTGCGCCCGGTGATCGATAGCGGCGCGCCCGATCCCTCGAAAGAGTCGCGCGATCACGCGGTGTGGCTGGAACAGGGCGTGCTGACCGTCACCGGCGGCAAGCTGACCACCTTCCGCCTGATCGCGCGGGATGCGCTGGCGCATTGCGCGCCGCCGTTGCCGCGCCGGCACGCGCGCCCGCACGCGTCGCGAACTTTCCTGCAACCCGAGCCGCTGCCGGCAAACCCAGCGCTGACGGCAGCACAAGCGCAGCGGCTGCAGGGCCGTTACGGCGTGCACGCGGCCGATTTGCTCGCGGCGGCACACGACGGCGAACTTGCGACCATCGCCGGCAGCCAGACCCTGTGGGCCGAATTACGCTGGGCGGCGCGCGTCGAAGCGGTGATGCACCTGGAAGATCTGCTGCTGCGCCGCACCCGTCTCGGCCTGCTGCTGCGCCAGGGCGGCGTGGAACTGCTGCCGCGCATTCGCGCCATCTGCCAGGCGGAACTCGGCTGGGACGATCAGCGCTGGCTGGCGGAAGA
>MERK01000027.1:6199-14921 GCA_001770575.1 Betaproteobacteria bacterium RIFCSPLOWO2_12_FULL_64_23 | reverse complement strand
AGTATTTGTGTTCCCCCGCCGGCGCAAGCGTTGCGTTGATGACCGTCGGCGGTCTCTGGCGCCCGGCAAGCGCGAATCGCGTCTCTCTCGTCGATTCGCCCAGATACGGCAGGAAAACCAATGCGGCATGCAGCAGGCTCGAGAGCGCAAGCGCGGCCAGCAGCCGCAGCGGCGCCGCATCCGCATCGTCGGACCAGGGCGTCTGGCGCAGCAAGCGTGAGCCCGCGGCCGCAACCGCAGGCATGGACTGACCGTTCATGCTGAATAAGCAACCGTATGTCGCCAGAACTTTACCGGGACCGCCATTGGACTATTATTCCAGCAACGAGGGCACATTACCCGGCTGAATTTCGCTTCTGCGCGTTTGACCCACACTTTATCGGGAGAGGCCGTTCATGAAAACACAACGCGGATTCACGCTGATCGAGCTGATGATGGCCCTGGTCGTCGTCGCCATTCTCACCGCGATCGCCTTGCCTGCCTATACCAGCTACATCATCAGGGGCAACGTCCCCGAGGCGACCGCGAATCTTGCCACCAAGCAGGTGCAGATGGAACAGTGGTTTCAGGACAACCGCACCTACATAGGCGCGCCGGCGTGCAATAACCTCACCCCGCCCGGCAAGAACTTCGATTTTTCCTGCACGGTGCAGACCGCGACCACCTTCACCCTGCAGGCGGCAGGCAGGAGTTCGATGGCGGGTTTCAGCTACACCGTAGACCAGAGCAATGTGAAAACCTCCGCTTTCGTCTCGCCCGCCCCTTCGGGCTGGGTGGCCGCAACGCCGAACAACTGCTGGGTTACCAATGTGGGAGGCGTGTGCTAGGCAAACCGCATGCCCCGCGGGGCATGACCCTGATCGAGCTCATGGTGGGCCTCGCGATCGTCGCGGCGCTGTTTTCGCTCGCCGCGCCGAGCTTCAGCAACTGGATCCAGAACACCCATATTCGCACCGCCGCCGAAGCCATCCAGAACGGACTGATGCTGGCGCGCGCGGAAGCGGTGCGGCGCAACGCCCTCGTCCGCTTCCAGCTCACCGACACATTGGACAACAGTTGCGTGCTTTCAACCACCGGAACGAACTGGGTGATAAGCCAGGACGATCCCACCGGCGCATGCGCGAGCGCCATCCCGGATCCTTCGGATCTGAACCCGGCGGCGCCGCGCCTGATCCAGCTGCGCGCCGGTGCCGAAGGCTCCCGCAACGCGCTGGTGGCGGCGGACCAAGCGACCATCGTCTTCAACGGCCTGGGGCGCCGCTCGATTCCGGGCGTAGCCTTGGGAGACATCAACATAAACATCACCAACCCGATTGGCGGCAACTGCGTTCCCACCCTTCCGGCCGTCCCGGGCGCGGGAGAAACGATGAGCTGCCTGCGGGTGGTCGTGTCCACGGCCGGGCAGGTGCGCATGTGCAACCCGAAGTTCGTTAGCCCCGATCCTCAAGGATGCTAGGATGAAAGCGCACGCGCACAGCATGATCGCGGTTGCCCGGCAACAAGGCTCACAGCCGCAGTTGCGTATCCTGAATCGCAGCCAGACCGGTTCGATGCTGCTCGAATCGTTTATTGCGATCCTGATTTTCTCCATGGGCATCCTCGCCATCGTCGGCATGCAGGCCTCGGCCGTCAAGAACTCCACCGACGCCAGATACCGCTCCGAGGCCAGCCTGCTCGCGAACGAGTTGATCGGCCGGATGTGGGTAAGCAATCGCACGCCGGCCACGCTGCAGACCGATTTTCAGGGCGGCGGCGGCACCGACGGCGCCGCCTACACCGCTTGGTACGCCACGGTGCAGACGACCCTGCCGGGGGCCGCCGCGAATCCGCCGACGGTGACGATCGACCCGGTCACCAGCCTGGTGACCGTCGCCGTACTGTGGAAAGCGCCGAGCGAACCGGCCGCAGACCCGGCGCACAGGTTCAGCCTGATCGCGCAAGTCAGATAGGAGACCGACTTGTTCCCGTCTGCGCTTACCCACCCTGCGCGCCGCGCCGCCACCGGCTTCACCCTGGTGGAGATCATGGTCGGCATGGTCATCGGCGTGCTCGGCCTGATCATCATGATGCAGGTGTTCAGCCTGTCCGAGAGCCAGAAACGCGCGACCACCGGCGGCGGCGACGCGCAAAGCAGCGGGGCGATCGCGCTGTTCGGGCTGCAGCGCGATATCGGCCAGGCCGGGTTCGGCGCGAGCGACCTGAAACTGGTCGGCTGCGACCTGACGCTGCGCGCCGGGGTGATCCTTAACAACTTCGGGCCCTTGACCATCAACCCCCTCAATTCCGTCGGGACGCCCCTGATCACCGGTCAGGACCCCAACACCGATACCTTGCTGCTGGTCTACGGCAGCGCCAACGGCTCGCCGACAGGCGACATCATTTTCACGCAGCCGCTTACCGGATTCACGGCGGTCTTTCCGGACATCTACGCGGTAGCGGCCCCGACTTCGTTTACTCCCGCGGACCAGGTCATCGCCACGCCGGCGATCCGGACCGCGCCATGCAATCTGTCCTTGACCACCGTCGTGGGCAGGGGTGACCCCCCTTGGGGCAATGCTGCCAATGTGGTCGTGACCGCTACAACCGGACTCATCAACATGATCAACGGCACTCTGTTCAATCTCGGCCGGGCGCCGAACGTGATGGCGTACGCCATCCGCGGCGGCAACCTGACGCGGTGCGACTACATGATGAACAATTGCGGCGACCCGCTCAACAACGGCAACGCGGCGGTCTGGGTGCCGATCTCGAACAACATCGTCAGCATCAAGGCCCTGTACGGCCGCGACACGACCCCCGCGCCCATGGACGGAATTGTCGACGTGTTCGATTCCACCAGGCCGGTCAGCGCCTGCGACTGGGGAAGGGTTTCCGGGATGCGCCTGGCCTTGGTGGCGCGCAACGCCAATTTCGAAAAAACCGCCGTCACCACCGCCGCCCCCGCCTGGGACGGCGACACGGCGAGCAACCCGGCCGCGGTTGCGGCCAACAATATCGATCTGACGGCGGACGCGGCCTGGCAGAACTATCGCTACCGGGTATTGCAGACGGTGGTGCCTCTGCGCAACCTCGTGTGGCAGGGAGTGCAATCGGCATGCTGAACTTACTGTCCATGCCGCCCAGCCGCGGCACACCCCGCGCGAGGCAAGGGGGCGTGGTGCTGATGATGGCGCTGATCGTGCTGGTGGCGATGACGCTGGCCGGCATCGCCCTGGTGCGCTCGGTCAATACCAGCAACATCATCGCCGGCAACCTCGCTTTTCAGCAGGCCGCGACCCATGCAGGCGACACCGGCACCGAAGCCGCCGTGGGCTGGCTCGAGGCCAACAACACCGCGGCGCTGTGGGGCGACCTGCTCGGCCAGGGCTACGCCGCTTCGCGCTCGGATCCGGGGCTCGGCCAGAGCTGGGACAATTTCTGGAGCACGAGCCTGGTCCCCACCGGCCAGGTGGTGACCCTGCCGCCGGACGCCGCCGGCAATACCGTGGCCTATACCATCCAGCGCCTATGCAATACCGCGGGTGATCCGACCAGCGCCGCCCCCCCAACCGGTTGCGAGGTTACGCAGTCCGGCGCCGTCGCCGCCTCCAGCAGCAGGGCGGCCGGCAACATCGCGCTGCTCTTCAGCAGCCAGATTTATTACCGCATTACCGCCCGCATTGCCGGGCCGCGCAATACGATCAGCTACGTTCAGACGATCGTGGCGCTATAACGCAACAAGCATCGGGAGCGCATGATGAAACGAAGATTCCTCGGGAACATAGGCCGCGCGTTGCTGTTGTTTTTCGTCGGCGCCGGCGCGCATGCCGCCACCACGGATCTCGCCAGCGCGCCGCTGGTGACTTCGTCCGCCTCCTCGGTGAGACCCAACCTGATGTTCGTGCTGGACGATTCGGGCAGCATGGGCTGGGATTACCTGCCCGACTGGGCCAACACCAGCAACCAGACCCTGGACCGCAACAACGCCTATAACGGCGTCGCCTACAACCCGTCGGTCACCTACACGCCGCCGATCTTCTACGACGCCGGCGGCGCCATCGACACCACTACCTATGAAAGCCAGACTTCGGCCAACAGCGCAGCCTGGACGAGCGTGAAGAACGACGGCTACGGCGTGCAATCCACTTCGTCCAGCAACCTCGTTGGCAATGCCTATTACTACACCTTCATCGCGGGCGAGTACTGCGACAAGCCGAACCTCAGAAACTGCGTGGCGCAGTCGGCGCCGACCCCCGCATACCCCTATCCGGCAACGCTGCGCTGGTGCACCGACAGCAGCATGACCACCTGCCAGGCGGTGCGCATCGAGGGCAGTACGACCTTCGCGCGCTATCCGTTGCAGGCCACTGCCACCATTTCGGTCAGCGGCAGCAACGCCACCACGGTAACCAACGTCACGGTCAACGGCCAGGAGATACTTTCCGGCACCACCAGTTCGTCCACGACTTCCAGCACCGTCGCCAGCCGGATCCGTGACAACATCAACATCTGCACCAGCGCCGTCAGCGGCAACTGCCAGGTGGCCGGCTATAGCGCCACAAGCAGCGGCAGCACGGTCACGGTCACCGCACCGATCGGGTCGGGGGCCATCACCTACACCCCGGCTGTCACCAAAGGCACCGGTACCATGACCATCACCGCGTCCGCATTCAGCGGCGGCATGCCCGGTTCGAACCTGCGCACGGACATCGTCTCCGCCACCGGCAGCTACCCCTATCCCGGCACGGCGGCGAAGGCGGCCTCACGCACCGACTGCGCCGGCGCCACTTGCACCTATGCCGAGGAAATGACCAATTACGCCAACTGGTGGACCTACTACCACACGCGCATGCAAATGATGAAAACCTCCGTCAGCCTGGCCTTCCAGACGGTAGGCTCGAACTACCGCGTCGGCTACTCCACCATCAACGGCAATCAGAGCGCGGGTTTTGTCAACCTCGGCACGTACGACAACACGCAGAAATTGGCCTGGTACCAGAAGCTGTTCGCAGCCATCCCCAGCAGCTCGACCCCGCTGCGGTCCACTATGTCGAAAATCGGGCGGCTCTTTGCGGGAAAATCGAACGGCAGCAGCTGGGACGGCGTGACCGTGATCGACCCGATGCAGTATTCCTGCCAGCAGAACTTCACCATCCTGTCCACCGACGGCTACTGGAACGACTCCTCGGGCTTCTACCAGCTCGATGGCAGCACCAACGTGGGCAATCAGGACGCAGGGGAACCGCGCCCCATGTTCGACGGCGGTTCCGCCAGCAGTACTTACACGGCCACCATCAGCGTCAGCGGCTCGGGGAGCACCTCGGTGAGCAGCGTCACGGTGAACGGCCAGGAGATACTTTCCGGCACCACCAGCGCGTCCAGCAGTTCCAGCACCGTCGCCAGCCGGATCCGTGACAAGATCAACGACTGCACCAGCGGCATCAGCGGCAACTGCCAGGTGGCCGGCTATAGCGCCACGACGAGCGGCAGCACGGTCACCATCACCGCCCCGGCGGCAGCCGGCGCGATCAACTATACGCCGGCGGTCACCAAATCGGGTTCCAAGACCATCACCGCCAGCGCGTTTCAGCAGACGATCGTCTCCAGCGGCGGGACTTCCAACACCCTGGCCGACGTCACCGAGTATTACTACGTAAACGATCTGCGCACCGCGGCGCTGGGCAACTGCACCGGGACGCCGGTTCCGCCGGCAGCCACCGGACTCGACGTATGCTCCAACGACGTTCCGCAAAGCGGCCTCGACGCCGCCTCCTGGCAGCACATGACCGCCTTTACCCTCGGCCTGGGCGCCTCCGGCTACATGCAGTTCTCGCCGAATTACGCCACCGCCTCCGACGGCGACTTTTTCGATGTCAAGAACGGCACGGCGGCCAACCCCTCCGGCGGCATTTGCAGCTGGCAGGCGAGCGGTGTCTGCAACTGGCCGACGCCGGTGGCCAACAACCAGACGACCATCGATGACCTGTGGCACGCCGCGGTGAACGGGCGCGGCTCCTACTTCAGCGCCACCAACCCGGCTTCGCTCAACGCCGGGCTCGCCAGCGCGCTCGCCGGGGTGAGCACACGCTCCGGCTCTTCGGCCGCGGCCACCACCAGCAACCCGAACGTGACCTCGGGCGACAACTTCGTTTTCAGTTCCACTTTCACCACGGTGGCATGGGATGGCGAACTGGTGCGCCAGCAACTCGACCTGGTGACCGGCGTCGTGTCCTCCGCCGTCGACTGGTCGGCGCAGGCTCAGCTCGACAGCAATGCGTCGCGTGCCCTCTATATGTTCGATGCCGGTTCCGCGAACAAGCTCAAGGCGTTCGACTGGGCGTCGCTGAGCGCCGGCGAGCAGGCCTATTTCACCACGCCGAACATTTCCACGCTGTCGCAGTTCTGCCCCAGCGGCGCCACCTGCCTCAGCGCCACCGATCAGGACGCCAGTCACGCGGCCGGAGAAAACCTGGTGAAGTTCCTCGGAGGCGATCGCAGCAATGAGGGCATTTCGACCGACATCACCAAGTATTACCGCCAGCGCACCCATGTCCTGGGCGACATCGTGAATGCGGAGGCGGTGTACGTGAAGCGGCCCTTGTTCAGCTACGCCGATCTCGGGTACTCCGCCTATGTCACCGCCCAGGCTTCGCGCCAGGGCGTGGTCTATGCCGCCGCCAACGACGGCATGCTGCACGCCTTCAACGCGGACACCGGCGCCGAGATGTATACCTACGTTCCGTCGATGGTGCTGCCGGATCTGTACAAGCTCGCCGACAAGAACTATTCGGCCAATCACCGCTATTTCGCCGACGGCACGCCAATCGCCGGGGACGTCTTTTTCGGCAGCGACTGGCACACCATCGTGGTCGCCGGTCTGAACGGGGGTGGTCGCGGCTACTACGCGCTCGATGTCACCGATCCCGCCGCGCCCAAGGCCCTGTGGGAATTCACCGACACCAACCTGGGATACACCTACGGCAATCCGACGATTACCAAGCTCGCCGACGGCACCTGGGTGGTGCTGGTGACCTCCGGCTACAACAACGTATCGCCCGGTGACGGCGTCGGCCGCTTGTACGTGATCAATGCAGGCACCGGCGCGCTCATCCGCACCATCGGCACCGGCGTGGGCAACAATACCACGCCGAGCGGCCTGGCCCGCATCAGCGCCTGGGTGGACAATACCAGCGTCGACAACACGGCATTACGGGCCTACGGCGGAGACATGCTCGGCAACCTGTGGCGCTTCGACATCAACGACAACATCGGCGCGCCCGGTTATGACGCGCAACGCTTGGTGACCTACTATGCCAACACCGCCGGCACGGTGACGCAGCCGATCACGGCAAAGCCCGAACTCGGCTTGTGCGGCAATACCCCGCTCGTGTTCGTCGGCACCGGCAGTCTTCTCGGAGCCAGCGACCTGTCCGACCTCACGCAACAGACGTTCTATGCGGTCAAGGACAAGCTCGACACGACGCCCTTCAGCAACCCCCAGCCATTGGGCTCGGGCTTCGTTCAACAGGTCCTGACCAACGGCACCTGCCCGGCCGGTTCGCCGGCCACCGTCTGCACCCTGGGGGAGCAGGTGCGTACCAGCACCTCGAACCCGGTGAACTATGCCACCGATAACGGCTGGTTTATGAACCTGCCCGACCCCGGCGAGCGCGACAACACCGACCCGACACTGGCGCTGGGCACCCTGGGATGGATCACCAATGTTCCCAACACCAGCGCCTGCACCGCCGGCGGGTACAGCTACAGATACCTGGTCGATTACTGCACCGGCGCGCCGGTTTCCACCTCGACCACCGGGGTAAGCGCGATCAAACTCGGCAACGCGCTGTCGACGCGCGGGGTGTTCGTGCGCCTGCCGAACAACACCGTGGTGCAGCTGACCCGGCTGTCCGATGGCACGACCATGACCACCAATGTGCCCATCGGGGCAGGCGCCGCAGCGACACGCCGCATTTCCTGGCGTGAGCTGATCCAGGATCAATAAGGGCAGGCGCGGGGCGGGAATTCTGCGCGCCCGCCCTGCGCGTCCTGCGCGTCCTGCGCGGTTCAATGGCTACTCGCGCGATCAACGCTCCGCTGAAGCCCCGTTGGCGAGACCCTTGGGCAGGGGGAAAATCACGCTCTCCTCTTTGCCCTTGAGTTGACTGACCCGCTTCGCGCCCAGCGCCTGCAGCCTGGCGATGACTTCCAGCACCAGCACTTCCGGCGCCGAGGCCCCGGCGCTGACGCCGATGCGCTTGCGGCCTTGCAGCCACTCCGGGCGCAGCTCGGACGCCTGGTCGATCATATGTGCCTCCACCCCCAGAGTCTGCGCCACTTCGCGCAGGCGGTTGGAGTTCGAGCTGTTGGGCGAACCGACCACGATCACCAGATCGCATTGCGGCGCCATGAATTTCACCGCGTCCTGGCGGTTCTGCGTGGCGTAGCAGATGTCGTCTTTCTTCGGCCCGACGATCAGCGGAAAACGCCGTTTCAGGGCCTCGACGATGGCCGCGGCGTCATCCACCGACAGCGTGGTCTGGGTGACGTAGGCAAGCTGGCTCGGGTCCTCGACCGCTAGCCGCTCGACCTCCGCGGCCGTCTCCACCAGGTACATGCCGCGCGCCGCCTGGCCCATGGTGCCCTCGACCTCCGGGTGTCCGCGATGGCCGATCATGACGATGCCGCGGCCCTGCTCGCGCATTTTGGCGACCTCGACGTGCACCTTGGTCACCAGCGGGCA
>MERK01000027.1:0-6188 GCA_001770575.1 Betaproteobacteria bacterium RIFCSPLOWO2_12_FULL_64_23 | reverse complement strand
GGCAGGTGGCGTCGAACACCTTGAGGCCGCGCGCCTCGGCCTCGCGCCGGATCGCCTGCGACACGCCGTGGGCGCTGAATATCAGCGTGCTGCCCGCGGGCACCTGGTCCAGTTTCTCGATGAACACGGCACCCTTGCGGCGCAGGTCATCGACCACGAACTTGTTGTGCACCACCTCGTGGCGCACGTAGATCGGCGCGCCGTGCAGCGCCAGCGCGCGCTCGACGATGCTGATCGCGCGTTCGACGCCGGCGCAGAAACCGCGCGGATTGGCTAGCAGGACTTCCATCAATTGGCCACGATGAATGAGCAGACGGGCGACTGGCGGGAACCCCCGGCTGCGCTCATCGCGCCGCCCGCGCCCGCCTGGCACCCGGGCGAAAGCTGTCTGCGACCAGCAGCACTGCGCCCACGGTGATCGCCGAATCGGCCAGGTTGAACGCCGGCCAGTGCCAGCCGGCGAAGTGGAAATCGAGGAAATCGACGACGTAGCCAAGCGCAATGCGATCGATGACATTGCCTATCGCCCCGCCCAGGATCAGGGCGAGCGCAAGGCAGAACAGCTTCTCCGTCGCATGGCGCGCCAGCAGCACGCCGATGACGACGATCGCGATTAGCGCAATGCCGATGAAAAACCCGCGCTGCCAGCCCGCGGCAGTGGCAAGAAAACTGAACGCCGCGCCCTGGTTGTGCGTCAGCACCAGGTTGAAAAAGCCGGTGTAGGCGCGCGCCTCGCCATAGCCGAAACCGGCGCTGACCCAATACTTGGTCAGTTGATCCAGCGCCGCCAGCAGCAGCGCCAAAGCGTACCAGGGCGCGAGCCTACGCATGCGCCCTCGCTTCGCCGGCGCCATACAGATTGGACACGCAGCGGCCGCAGAGCCCGGGGTGCCCGGCAGCGGCGCCCGCGCCGCCGTCTCCATTGACCTCGGCCCTGTAATGCCAGCAGCGCTCGCATTTGGCGTGCGCGCTGGCGGTCGCGGTCACTGCTTCATCGGCGGCCGCGGCGACCGGCGTTACCACTGCGCTCGAGGTAATCAGCACGAAGCGCAAATCGTCCTCCAGCGATTGCAGCAAAGCCAGCTTGTCGCCGCTGGCGCGAATCTCGACTTCGGCCTGCAGCGAGGAGCCGATTTTTCCGGCGACGCGCGCTTCCTCCAGCTGCTTTTGCACTTCGGCGCGGACGCCGCGGATTTTCCCCCAGCGATCGAGCAGCGCCTGCGAATAGCCCGCGGCCGGGAATTCGTCCCAGGTGTGGGTGAACACGGTGGCGTTCTCGTCCTTGTCCTTGCGGCCGCCGGCGAGCGCCCAGATCTCTTCCGCGGTAAAGGAAAGGATCGGAGCCATCAGCCGCACCAGGCGCTGCAGAATCTGGTACAGCGCGTTCTGCGCCGAGCGCCGCGGCTTCGAGTCCTTGCCGGCGGTATACAGCCGGTCCTTGAGAATGTCGAGGTAGAACCCGCCCAGATCCTCGGAGCAGAACCCCTGCAGTTTGTGCGCCACGAAATGAAAGTCGTAATTTTCGTAGTCGAGCATCATTTCATGCTGCAGCGACTGCGTGAGCGCGAGCGCATAGCGGT
The DNA here is from genome assembly GCA_001770575.1 of Betaproteobacteria bacterium RIFCSPLOWO2_12_FULL_64_23. Classification (GTDB taxonomy): domain Bacteria; phylum Pseudomonadota; class Gammaproteobacteria; order Burkholderiales; family SG8-39; genus 2-12-FULL-64-23. The sequence goes on along the minus strand of MERK01000027.1, from coordinate 4,608 downwards.
CGATCTCGAGCCAGTCCGCGACCGGCAGCGCGTGCGCTTCGGGGTCGAAGTCGGCGGTATTGGCGAGCAGGAAGCGCAGCGTGTTGCGGATGCGCCGATAGCTCTCCACCACGCGCTTCAGGATTTCGTCCGAGATCGACAGCTCGCCCGAATAGTCGGTGGCGGCCACCCACAGGCGCAGGATTTCGGCGCCCAGGGTTCCTGCGACCTTCTGCGGCGCAAGCGTGTTGCCCAGCGACTTCGACATCTTGCGGCCCTGGCCGTCGACGAAAAAACCGTGCGTCAGCAGACCCTTGTAGGGCGGAACGCCGTTCAACATGCACGACACGAGCAGGGAAGAGTGAAACCAGCCGCGATGCTGATCGGAGCCTTCCAGGTACAAGTCGGCCGGGAATTGCAGCTCGGCCCCGTGCGAGCCGGCGCCAGCGGTCTCGCCCTCCGGCCCGCCCATCACCGTCTGATGCGTCGAGCCCGAATCGAACCAGACGTCGAGCGTGTCCTTGATCTTGACGTATTGCCCGGCTTCCGCGCCCAGCAGTTCCTGCGCATCCAGGGTCTGCCAGGCTTCGACGCCGCCGTGCTCCACGCGCTTTGCAACCTGTTCCAGCAGATCCAGAGTGTGCGGATGCAACTCGCCCGTTTCCTTATGAATGAAAAAGGGCATGGGCACGCCCCATTGGCGCTGGCGCGACAAGGTCCAGTCGGGGCGGCTGGCGATCATGCCGTGCAGGCGCGCCTGGCCCCAGTCCGGGTAGAAGCGCGTGTTCTTGATGCCGCGCAGGGCGGTCGCGCGCAGGGGCTCGGCGGGCTTCACGCCGTTGAAGCCCGGCGGCTCGTCCATGGCGGCGAACCATTGCGTGCTGGCGCGATAGATGATGGGCGTCTTGTGGCGCCAGCAGTGCATGTAGCTGTGGACGTGGTCTTCGGAATGGAACAGCGCGCCGGCTTCCCCGATTTTCCTGACGATCTCGGGATTGGCTTTCCAGATCGTCATGCCGCCGAAAAAAGGCAGCGAAGACACGAATTTCCCGTCCGCCGTCACCGGGGTGAGCATCTGCTCATCCCTCATGCCGTAGCGGCGGCAGGAATCGAAGTCCTCCACGCCGTAGGCGGGGGCGCTGTGGACGATGCCGGTGCCGGTGTCCAGCGTCACGTACTCGCCCAGATAGATGGGCGCCAGCCGCTCATAGAACGGGTGGCGGAAACCGATCAGTTCCAGCGCCTTGCCCTGGCACGAGGCGAGCACCTTGCCCGCAAGCCGGTAGCGCGCGAGGCAGGCGTCCTGCAGGTCCGCGGCCAGGATCAGCAACCCGCGCTCGGTCGCAACCAGGTTATAGACGTGCTCCGGGTGCGCGTTCAGCGCCTGATTGCCGGGTATGGTCCAGGGCGTGGTGGTCCAGATGACGATCCAGCCCTTGTCAGCCGGAAGTTTGGCCAGGCCGAACGCCGTGGCGATTTTCTCCGGCTCGGCGAACGCAAAGCCGACATCGATGGCGAAGTCCTTCCTGTCCGCATACTCGACTTCGGCTTCCGCCAAGGCTGATGCGCAGTCGAAGCACCAGTTCACCGGCTTCAGGCCACGGTAGACGTAACCCAGTTCGAGTATCTTGCCCAGCGTGCGGATTTCATCGGCCTCGTTGCCGTAAGCCATGGTCTGGTAGGGATGATCCCAGTCGCCGAGCACGCCCAGGCGCTGAAAATCCTGTTTCTGCCGCTCGATCTGCTCCGCGGCATAGGCGCGGCACAGGCTTTGCGTCTTCTCCACCGGCAGGTTCTTGCCGTGCTGTTTTTCGATCTCGCGCTCGATCGGCATGCCGTGGCAGTCCCAGCCCGGCACATAGACTGCGTCGAAACCGGCCATGTTGCGCGATTTGACGATGATGTCCTTGAGAATCTTGTTGATCGCATGGCCGAGATGGATATTGCCGTTCGCATACGGCGGGCCGTCGTGCAGGATGAACTTCGGCCTGCCCTTGGAGGCGGCGCGGATTTTCTGGTAAAGCTTTGCCTCTTGCCACTGCTTCACCCACAGCGGCTCGCGCCGGGCGAGGTCTCCGCGCATGGGGAAAGGCGTGTCGGGAAGGTTCAGCGTGTTCTTGTAATCAGCCATTTTGCATTTCGAAAGTTTCGATTGGTCGGGTGGATTTCAGCCGCATGGCGCCGGACAAAGGCGCGCCCTGGATGCCGCGTTCATGCGCGCTCCTTCGCAGCCAGAAGTTCCTTGGCGATCTCGCAATCCCGGGCGATGCGCGCTTTCAGGGCATCGAGGTCGGCGAATCTTTCTTCATCGCGTATCTTGTGCAGGAAATCGACGCGCAGATGCTGGCCGTAGAGCTCGCCAGCGAAATCGAACAGGTGCACTTCCAGCTTGGCCAACCCGCTGTCATCGACCGTCGGGCGCAACCCCAGACTGGCCGCGCCATAGCGCGTGTGCCCTTCCCCGTCGAGGGTGCGAACCGCAAAGATTCCGCTCAACGGCGGCCGGTTGTGCCGCAGCTGGACGTTGGCCGTGGGAAAGCCGATTCTGCGCCCGAGCTTGTCGCCATGCACCACCCGGCCGCTGATGCTGTAAGGGCGACCGAGCAGCGCCTCGGCCTCCGCCAGCCGGCCGGCGGCGAGCGCCACACGCACCGCCGAGCTCGACACGCGCACACCTTCCTGCTCCACCGTGGGCATCGCCTCCAGGTCGAAGCCCAGTTTGCCGGACGCCTCCCGCAGCAGCGCAAAATCGCCGGCGCGGCGGGCACCGAAGCGGAAGTCGTCGCCGATCAGCAGCCAGCGCATGCCCAGCCCCGCGAGCAGCACCTGCTCGATGAAGTCCTGCGGCGACCGGCTGGCGTAGGCTCGATTGAAACGGCTGACCTGCACGCACTCGACGCCGTGCGCTGCGAGCAATTCCAGCTTCTCCCTCAGCGATGTGAGCCGTGTCGGCGCCGTTTGCGGCGCGAACAACTCGAGTGGATGGGGTTCGAAGGTGAGCACGCAGGCTCTCAGGCCGAGGGCGCGCGCCCGGTCCTTGAGACGCGCGAGCATCGCCTGGTGGCCGCGGTGCACGCCGTCGAAGTTGCCGATGGTCAGCGCCGTCGGCGACCGGCTGCGATCGGAAATGGTGCGCCAAACCCGCATGTTCAGAATTCGCTTTGAAAAGCTAAAATCCTGAATTATAGCGGCTTTCCACCACCTCCGGAATACGAATCCGGCCCGCGCCGGCGGCGGCGGAACTCAATCCACCGCGCCGGCGCGCGCGGCAGACGAGTACTTGAAGACGCAAAAAATTGCGGCGAGGAACAGCAGGGAAAACCAGATGAGCGACCACTCGGGCACCTGCAATCCCAGGATCGGCTCATGCGGCGCGGTGCACTCGCCGCTCGCATGCAACAGCCAGGGCAATAGTCTGGCCGTGGGCAGGTCGTTGACGAACTGCTCCAACGCATCGATGCCGCAGCCGAATTTCGGGTGATACAGCACCCACACGTGGCGTATCGCGACGCCCAGGCCTGCCAGGGCGGTCAGCGCCAGGGCAGCAGCGTAGCCCGCGGCGCCGCGGTGCCGCGGTCCGTGTATGGCCGCCAGCAGCGCGATCAGGGAGACCAACACAAACCCTGCGCGCTGCAGCACGCACAGCGGGCACGGAGCCTGCCCTTTGAAGTGCTGCAAAATCAGCGCCTCTGCAAGCAGCGCAAGAGCAATCAACGCGAACCCTGCAAACACCCGTCTCGGGCTCAACGCGGATTTCATCATGCGATTTTTTCCGTCTCGCGCTAGCCGAGCTTGGGATTGAGCGTGTAAGTGCCCGTGAGGCTGGCCTTGGCCAGCACATGCCCCTCGATCGCCTTCAGCACCTCGCCGCCCTTGAACGCGCCGCTCACCGGACAATGTTCGCAATCCAGCGCATACAGCGTAAACACGTAGTGGTGCAGGATTTCGTCGTTCCACGGCGGGCATGGCCCGTCGTAGCCGAAGTAGTTGCCGCTCATGTCCTTGTCACCCGCAAACCACGCAGTGTAGTCGTTGAGTCCCTGGCGCGCGCCATACTTCGCCTCCGGTCCGCGCTTGCCGCGCGCGCTGATGCCGTCGGAAAATTCGGCCTCCGCGATCGAGCCCATGCCCGGGGGAATGTCCACTAGAAGCCAGTGATAGAAATCCACGCGCGGCAGGCCGGCCGGAACGCTGCGACCCTCCTGGTTCACGTCATCGCCCTTGCTCGGCACGTCGCAATCGTGGCAGATCAGGGCAAAGGATCGGGTATCTGCGGGTGCGCCGCTCCAACTCAGTTGCGGATTGCGGTTGGAAGACAGTGTGATGTGGTCGGTCGCGTGCGGCACCGCGAACGCGCAGGCACCGGGAATGCGCTGATTGTTGCCGAAGCTCGAGCTCTCAAGTTTCATGTTCTACCTCCTGCACGGGAATGATTTCAATGCAAAGGCCCCAAAAACCGTGCCAACGAAAACAATTCAAAATTTCTGCGCACCGGATGGATTCAAGGCCAGGGTTCTAATTCAACCGCGCGCACACCAGCCGCAGCACGGCGGCCTTGCCCCTGATCTCGTCCGCGTCCGGCGCATCCGGGCGCCGCTCCAGATAGTCCTGCAAATCGGCGAGCGCCGC
>MERK01000026.1:2621-17446 GCA_001770575.1 Betaproteobacteria bacterium RIFCSPLOWO2_12_FULL_64_23 | reverse complement strand
AGACCTTCGGGGCGTCGCGCGCCTTGCAGTCATCCGCATTTGGAGGCAACGCGTCTCATGCGATGAATGTCAACAGGCCCTAGAACTTGTATCTCAGCGACAGCCTGACCACGTTCACGTGATACTGCGGCGCCTGCAGGCCCAGGGCCAGGACGTTCGGGATGGCGCTGGCGGTCACGCCGTCCAGCATCCAGTCCCTGCTGGCGTAGCGCTCGTACCAGTAACCCGCCTGCAGCGACAGGTTCTCCTTCAGACGATACGCGGCATAGAGTTTCAGACTGTCGAGCGAAGCGGTGACGTGGGGGAATGCCGGATTCCCCGCGCCGGTGTTGACGTTGATTTCGCTGCGCGAGCGCGTGACGCTGTAATCGGCACCGATATCGAGCTTGTCCTTGATCGCCGCGTGCTTCACGCCGAGGCCGAAGGTATCGATCTTGTCCTTGCTGTCGGCGTTCCAGTCCGGAGACGAGAATGTCTGGCTGCCGGCCTGCTTGGACTTGATTTCCTGGCGGTTCGCGAATAGGTGCAGGCTGGTTCGCTCCGTGAGTGTCGCCGAGACATCGCCGTTCACATTGAAATCCTTGGCGTTGGTCAAGCCGACGGCCGAATCCGCAAATTTGTCCTCGGACGATTCGACGCCGAGACCGATATTGATACTTTCGTTCACGGCTATATCGGCGCGCAACCCGGCGGTTTCCCGCGTGCGATTGGCCAGATTGAATCTTCTGAGCAACGGATTCTCCGGCGGGGTAATCCCGGGAACGGCCTGGAAGGACCCCGAATTCCGGCGCTCGGCATGCGCCAGCTTTAGGGTCAGATCGAGTTTGTCCGTTACGCGCGAGCTGAGCTTGCCCCAGGCCGTGTTCTCGCGCGTCGTGTCCACCTCCTGGAAAGTGCGCTTGTGCACGTCGAAATCCGCGCCTACGGACCCTCTAAGGCGCGCCGAGGCCCTGTAATCCGCGCTCAGCTTCAATTTGTCCTGCTTGAAACTGTAAGGCAGGTTCGTTCTTGGCGTCCCCGCAAACATGTCGGTCGACACCACAGCATAAAGCGCTTGCGGCGTCTGGTTGTCGCGATCGTTATGCGTGTAGGCCGCATTCAGGCGCAAGCGGTCAGTGACGGCGGAATTGAGTTTCAACCCGGCGTTCAGCGTCGCCGCGCGCCCGTTCAGGGAACCGCCCGGGCCGGCAACGGCAGTGGCATACGGAAGGAAATTGTCGTTCTGTGTCATGCGGCCAACGGCGATGTCGGCGCTGGCGCGGGTGCGCTCGCTGAACTGGTAGCCGGCCGATGCCGAGACCTGGTGGAACTGGTTGTCCGGCGGCAGCGCGAGCTGCCCGCTGCCCGCGCCTGGAAAAGTCGCAAGAAAACCCGGGGTCGCGTAGGGGTTGTCCCAGGTCAGCGACTTGTTGCCGTTGCCGAACTTCGAGCCGTAATAGGCGAGCTTCATCTGGAATTTCTTGCCGGTGTACGAAGCCGATGCGTCCACCTGGTCGGTGACGTAATCCACCGGCTCGATCAGCTGGACGGTATTGACGAAAAACGCGCCGCCGGTGCGTAGTATGTTTCCGTCGCGAGTTTCATGGCGGAAGCTGACTGCGTATTCCCATTCCCGGGTGCGATTCCAGGACGCGCCCAACCCCAGCTGATTTCTTTGCGTGTACAGGTCGACTGACTGCAGCGCGCTCGCGAGCGGCATTGCCGCGGTCGTCGCCGCGGCGAAACCGGCCGGCAAGGTCAGCGACGCACCGCCGCTGCCGGCGTAGGGCGTCAGCGCCCCGTCGGAAATGCGGTGCGGCGTCTCGTCGTACTTGAAGCGCAGCTTGTAGCTGCCCTGCCTTCCGCCTTCAGCCTCCACGGAGCGCGTATCCAACCCGAGGTTCGATGCATTTAGATTCCAGTACGCCCCGTGCTCTCCGCGCGAGCGCACGGCAGTGTCGCCGATGAAATATCCACCTTTCTTGTGGAGGCCGGCGTAATGGCCGAATTCGGCGGACTTGTCCGAGACCGAACCGGCACCCACGTCGAGCGTGCCGCTGACCCCCTGCTCGAACTTGCAGGACTCGCATTTCCAATTCGAGGTATCGACGGCGGCCGGGCCGCCGCTGTCTGCTGCCGCCGCCGCGGACAGCGCCGACAGCACGCCGAGCACAAGCAGTTGATTCGAGATCTTCATTTTCCAGTCCTGTTTCGGTTTATCTCGTTACCGGTACTCGCACCGTCCGGCTAGCGCATCAGCTTGACGCCCGACGGGTGGTTCGAGCCGTGGATCTGCGAATGACAGTTGAGGCAGCTCCAGGCAAGCAGGAACGCCTGCCCGCCGCCCCCGCCCCCGGGCAGCCCGGCGGGCGTGCGCGCCACCGAGGGATGGCCCGCGACCGAATGGCATTGCTGGCACAGCAGCGGCGGGTTCTTCTTCAACCTTACCTGGTTGACCGAGCCATGCGGGTGATGACACAGGGTGCAGTCCTCGGCCGCCGGCGCGTGTTCCCACAGAAACGGCCCGCGCTTTTCCGCGTGACAGGTGTAACAGGTCTGATTCACGGTTGGCTTGATCAGCATGCCGGTGCTGGTCGAGCCGTGCGGGCTGTGGCAGTCGCTGCACGCCATTTTGCCGAAGCGCACCGGATGCGCGGATAGCATGTTGAAGTCGGCGCGCGCCTGGCGGTGGCATTGGTAGCAGACATCGGGCTGGGTGGCCATCGCCAGCACCGGGTCGCGCTCGGCGTGTATCTTGTGGCAACTGGCGCAGGCGAGGTTGTTGCTCTCGTGCGTGCTGGCGTGCCAGCCGCTGCGCGCGTTGCCCTGATGGCACTCCAGGCAAAACTTGTTGCGCTCGCGAGGCGTTAGGAAGGAGGTGGACTTGAAACTGTTGATGCCGTCCGGGCCGCCACCGCCCTCGAAGTGCTTCTTGCCCGGGCCGTGACAGGCCTCGCACTGCAGGCCCCCGGGGCCGAACGGTGCGCGCTTGTCGGCGCGGTTGGCGTGCTTGGTCTTGAAGATCTCGAACACCGGATACCCGCCGCCCTCGACGTGGCACATGAGGCAGGTGTCGGCGCCGGTTTCGGTGTATTCCGTGCCTAGGCTGGGCGGCGGCGCGGGCGGCTCGGCGGCTTTGTCCGCCGCGACAGCGCCGAACGCAAAGCCGGACAGCAGCGCGGCAAATACTCGTTTCGTGATAGTCATCGTTGTCTGTCCGTTAGCCATGGTTCTTGTTGATGTTCGCCATTACTTCACGCCGTGGACCGTTTGGACGTCATAAGACCTGCCGGGTCCGTGGCAGAAAGAACAATTTTCCGGGCCGGCCGCGCCAATTGCCGCCTGCGTAGCCGAGAAGTTCGCCCCATTGAACGTATCCTGCATGTGGAGTTTCGCCGATGCGCTGTCGTGGCAGGACGAGCATACCGCCGCGATCGGCGTGATTCTCAGGTTGTCCGCAGGATCGGTCGTGGAAGCGCCGGTGCTGATCGTGTTCCCGAGGATGCCGTTGGCCGTAGGCGCGCCCCAGATGCCTGTGAGCCGGTATGAGGCGCCCGCGTGGCAGGTGGTGCAGTCGTTCAGTTTCCCGGGAAAGACCACGCCGCTGAAATCGTTCACGCTGCCGCCGAAGCCATAGACGGTGATCCCCTTGGCGCGTATCCCGCCCTTGCCGGATTCGCCCGCATGGATGGCGTGGATCATGGTCTTGAAGTCGATCGACTCTTCCAGCTTGCCATCCACGCCGCCGGTAAGCACGCCCGCAGTGGCCGGACGCCGGCTCGCGTCGGTCGCGTTCGGGTTGTGGCAAATCGCGCACACACCGGGCTCGTCGTTGCGGTTGTTGCCGTGCAGGCTCAGCACGTCATGGCAGACGTTGCACTTGGCGATGTCAACCACGACCCGTCGCGCCGTTACCGTGCCGGTAATCGCGTAATCCTTGAACGCGCTCTTTGCTGGCAGCCTATCGGTAAACGTCCCGGATGTGCTGACATCGCCGGCTGGATGCCCGTCCATCATCACCCGCAGCGTGCCCGTTTGCGCCGCCGGTACGGCGACGGTCGAAGTGACGGTATAGGTGCCCGCGACCGTTCCCGCCACGGCTGCGGTCAGGGCATTGACGGTGACCGGCTGGCCGAAGTTTTGGCCGCTGCCGTCGTTGCCGAAGTCCGATGTGCTCCAGCCCAGCTTGACGTTCAGCGTGCTGGCGCCGCCGGCCGTGAATGCCGCGGCGGTCTTGATATCGTAGGGCGCATCGGCATTGGTCGGGTCGGTGACCGAGAAGGTGACGACCGGCAAGCTGCCCGCCGTGGTCGGCGTGACGCTGAGGATGTTGTACTTGAACTTGGCTGTCGCCGCCTTTAGTCTGGCCGGGAAGTTGTGCGCGACGACGATGTCCTTGTTGTCGGTGAACTTTCCTGCCGCGTGGCACAGAGCGCAGCTGCTGTTGTCACTCATGACGCCACCTGAATGCGCCTTTGTCTGATACGGTTTGGCCGGATCGGGCTTGGCGCCGAAATTGACATCGTCGTGGCAGGCGCCGCAGGCTTCCATGTTCGGCTGGGTTTTCCAGTTGTCGCCCTGCGCGGTGGCGTTTGCCGCGCCGGCAGTACCGTCATGGCACTTGGTGCAATTGCGCACGTCCTGCGGGAATGCGGCCTTGGAAAAATCAGTAGCGTTGACCACGTACGGCGTCCCGGTGATGACGCTGGGCAGGCTGGCGCCGTTATGAATCTTGTGGATCATCACCTTGAAATCAACAGGGGTGTTGGGCGCTCCGGCAACCCAGGAACCCGGGTTGTGGCAGGTAACGCACAACTTGGTGTCGACGCGGGTGCCGTGCGCCGTTAGCTGGTTATGGCACTCGTTGCACTTGGCCGTCGCCACGATATCGCGCTTGGCGACGATCGCGCCGCCATTGGGCACGAAATCGTAGGTGCCCGCAGACTTGGGATAGGCGCTGTTGGCCTGCTGAATCGTGACGCGGTGCGTGAGGCCCGGCTGAAAGCTGAGATCGAGCGCTTTGCCATCCGCATCGGTGCACGGCGCCGGGCAGGTGGCGCTCCTTATATCGGTGGCAAAGGTATAGGTGTAGCTGCCGTTTCCCTTGTTAGCCAAGGTTCCGAAAGCGTAGCCGGCGGCCGACCGCTCCTGGCTGCCCTGCACCGCCCCGCCGTTGGCCCGGTTGATATAGTTCTGCCAGACACTCGGACCGCCGCTCGAATCCCGTATCAGCTTGGCGATATTGAAGCGCAGGTCTGCGGCCGTGAGCCCCGCCATGCCGAGGCCGGTCTCGTTGGTGACGGTGAAATCCATCACTGGCGGGCTGTCGATGCTCACTCCGGTGATATTCATCGTCAGCGCGCTCGAAGCAGTCAGCGCCGCAGTGTCCGACGCCGCTCCACCCGGCGCTGCGGGCGTCCCCACGGCGGCAGCGCCACCACCCGAGCCGCCACCACATCCGGCCAGGGCCAATACCAGCAAGCCCGCCGCTACCGCCCGGAAGTCCGCATCGCGGAGTGCAAGGTTGATCCATTGAAACGATGATCGATGCGTGATCATGACTACCCTTTTGTTTGAGGACCAGCCGCTGCGCAGCTATGAAAACCGTTCCGAATCCTAAATCAGATTACCTCCGCCTGCAAATGCAATCCGCCACTACGCCATCGTGGTTATTGGGTTCAGCAACCGTTTACTTCTGGCCGGGCTTGGCCGGGGGATCTCCCTTCTGCTTGGCGATCACCAGTCTCTTGAGGTTCTCGTAGACTTCGCGCGACAGGATGTTATGGGTAACGAGATTGGCCTTGCTGAGGTAAGGCCGCCCGGCAATGATCTTGTCGGCGTCCGCGTCGCGGATGCCTGGAAGCGTCTTCAACTCAGCCTTGCCGGCGCTGTTGATATCCACGAGCTTGACCTTGGCCGTCGTTTTCGCAGGCTTGGCGCTTTTTTCCGCCGATTTGGGAGCGCTGACCGCTTTGGTTTCTCCGGCAGTCCCCGGCTTGTTTTCGACGGCAAAGGACAGGCTCGCTGACAGCAGCAGTGCTGCGGCGATGAGTGCGGATGGGATGAGGCTGCGTTGCATGAACTATCTCCTTGGGGGTTTGCTTTGGTAATCGTTGTTTAGCGAACATCGCCGGGGCTGTCAAGGTTCCTGGCGCATCCGGGGTGAACAAAAAAACAACCCGGAAGCGTTGCCACCCCCGGGTTAGATTTTTGCCGCTTTACCGGGGCACGGCGAACCGTGCCCGGCTTTGTTACTGTGACCAAACCCCGGTCACGCTACTTCGCATGCACGGCCTTGACACTGAGTCCATATGCGCTGGTCGGGCCGTGACAGTACACGCACTGCTCACCCGGACTAGTACCTGTACTAGTGATCTGCGCATCAATATGCTCCGTAGCTGCTGTGCTGTCATGGCAGGCCCCGCAAGCGCGTTTGGTGGGTGTCGTATACCAGTTGGCGGCATTCTCGAGCACCGTCGTGCCATCGGCCTTGGTGGCCGTTGCGCTATGGCAGATCGCGCAGTCCTTGATGTTGCCGGGGAAGGCGCCATACGAGTAGTTCTCGTTGTTGATTACATATGAACCACCGGCCACAACGCTGGGCAGATCTTTGCCCCGATGCAGCTTGTGGACGAACTGCTGCAGGTCCACGGATACCGTACCGAGTCCGGTAGTGGTGCTTCCGGAATAGGGTTCATAGGTATTCTGGTTGTGACAGGTGACGCAATACTCGACCGTATAACCCTTGTGCAGCTTCGTGCCGGCATGGCAGGTGGCGCAGGTGTTCATGGACACGATATTGCGGGTTTCGGCTTGTCTCGCCGAGTCCGCCAGCGGCACGAAATCATAGATTGCATTGAATTTATTGTTGATGGTGGTTGTGCCGGAAACTTTGTTGAACTCCATTCCCACGCGGTGCGTCTTCCACCAATCGTAGCTGACCGTGGTCATGCTGGTATCGGTGAGCGTTGTGTTCGGCAGCACGGGCATGCTCGCAGCCGAGTAAGCACCCGTAATCGAACTCGCCGTTGCATTGGCAACTTTAACGATGGTTCTGATGTCCCCGGGGGTGCTGCCGTTCAATAGCTGAAACTTGTAGGTCCAGACCCCGCTACCGGTGTGCGTCAGATTCGCCGCCAATGCATTTTCGGAATAGCCCTGGATTACGGGCGGCTTCGTTGCGTCTTTGGTGCGGCCTCTGCCGGTGTAGCTCTGCCAGTAGGTCGAAGAACCCGATGCGGCGGGGTTCAGCTTGGACAGGGTAAGCGCCAGACCCGAGAAAGCCGCGGGGTCAGTGACCGCAACGCCATTATCCGTCAGCGTGAAGGTGACGGTAACGTTGCCCGTCCCCGTCGACCCGGCCGTAGTCGTCGCCGTAACCGCCGTGGGAACGACATCAATGGCGACATTGGTGATCTCGGCGCTCATGGTGCGCTTGGCGGCATCAGCGGTTGTTGGCATGGTGTCGCTGTGATAGACGGGGATGTTCGATGCGTCATGACACAGGACGCATTGCGAGTCATCCTGCTTTGCGCCACCGATGTGCGCAAAGCTGGAGATCGTCAGACCTTTTGCTGCATCGCCCAGGGTGACACCGGTATTATTCGCAAAGTTGATGCCGGCGTGGCAGGAACCGCAGGCTGCCCGGCTGGGCACTTTCTTCCAGTTGTCGCCCTGCGCGGCCAACGGATTACCCGCGGCGTCCTTCTTGCTGCCGTCGTGGCACTTGGTGCAGTTGAGAAGTTCCTGCGGGAAGACGACTTTCGTGTAGTCGTACCCGGTGTCGCGGTAGCCCCAGATGGCGTAATCCTGGCCAAACATTGTTTTCAGTTTCTTCCCGGCGTGGATCTTGTGGGCCATGGTCCTCAAGTCGAGCACGTTGCCGCTGTTGGCATCGGTGGTGCCGGCGTTGTGGCACATCACGCAGAACTGCGTATCGACACGCCCGCCACCGTGCAGCGCCAGCTTGCTGTGGCACTCGTTGCAGGTGGTGATGTCGACTACCTTGCGCGTTTTGCTGCTGTCGGTGACGGCCACGGCATTGCCGCTGGCATCGATGGTAAAGTCAAAATAGGGATTGACCCGCACCGTCGCGGCGGCCTTGTTAGTGTAGCTTAACTGGATCGCGATGCGATGGGTGAGCGTGGGTTCGAACGTCACGCCATTGGTCTTGGCGGGGTCCTTGATATCGGTGCTGAACGTGTAGGTATAGTAACCGGCATCGTTATAGACCAGTTGCGCGGCGAGGAGTGCGGCGTCCGTCTGCTTGGGATCGGTCGTGGCCTGCGTCGCGCTTGCCAGAACGGGCTTGCCGCCCGGGCCGACGGTCGCAGTGGCTGTCTCGGTGCGGTAGGTGTAGCTCATCCACTGGTCCGGTGTCCCATTGGTGCCGGGGACCAGCTTGGCAATGATGACGCTCACATTGCTTGCGGTCAGACCCTTTACCACCGCGCCGTCCGAGATCACCGTGAAATTGACCTTGGGCGGGCTGGCGATGCTCACCACCGGAACGCCGGCACTCTGCACGACGGTAAAAGCGGCGGTCGGAGCGGTCGCCGTGTCGTTGGCGGCAACCGCCGTGGCCGTTGCTATGCTCGCAGCGGCATTAACCGTAGGCGGGGCAACGACGGGAGGCGTAGACGGCGGCGCCGCAGCCGTCGTGTCACCCCCACCTCCACCACCGCACGCAGTCAAGCCTACTGCCAGCAAGCTAGCCGCTATATAGGTGAGCAAACGATACGAGGTTCGGTTCTTGCTCGACAGGTCAGAAGTCTTCACGGCAGCCCCCCTTCACGCGTTAATATTGAATACACCAATACCATTTTTGCCAGTTTTCAAAGTACGATTTTCCGGTAGGTGGCGCGCGCCAGTTTTGACCTAGATCAAACTCGGCGTTGTTAGCGCTGGGCACTCCCGGCCATGCCCAGGGCTCGGATGAACCGGCACATTCAGTTAGCTAATGACCCGGTGAAATTTTCTTCTGACCAGAAGTAGCTCGAGAGTTCCTGCACTGGCGTTTCATTAGTCGCTTTGGCAAGCTGCGGCGATCGGCGCGAATTTGTAGCGTTGATTGCCGCTGTCGCCGATATCGAGAGCACCGCTTGAGTTAGCAAAAAAATAACCCGGATGCGCTTCCGCATCCGGGTTATTTTTTTGTTTCTATTCACGGGACACGGCGCACCGTGCCCCGTCGGACATCTACTACTTGTGCTTGACTGCGATGTCCTCCGCCCTGCCGGTGCCGTGGCAAGTTGCGCATGCCTCGCCTTTGCCTGGCGTGGCTACGTTGTAAGCCCACGTACCGGCGGCGGGAGCGCCCAACGACGCATCACCGCGCTCGATCTGGATCATGCCGCCCTGGGTGGCCATGTGGCTCGCGGCCGCTACTGAATCATGGCAGCTGACGCAGGCCGCGGCAAATGGCGAGACCACCTTGTCCTCGGGATTAGCTTTACCCAGCGCCACGTTGGCCATGGCCGGTGTCGCAGTTCCTGCGGCAATTGCCGGCCCATACGTCCCATCGATGGACTCGTAGGTGGACGCCAACGCGTTCGCCGACACATTGGTATAGGTACCGGCAATGTGGCAGGTCTCGCAGTTGTTGATTTTGCCCGGGAAATCCATTCTCCTGAAGTCGAGCAGGGTAAGGTTAGCGCGGAAATAGCGCGCATCCATGAACGGCGTGACCCGCTCCCGACCCCTATGGATACCGTGGATCATATCCTTGAAGTTGTTGGTCGTTACCGGGAGTTTCAGCGCGGCATTGGGCAAGGTGTTGTCGAAGCCCCAATCCGCGAGGATCTTGGCCTTTTCGCCAGTAAATACCAAGGCATTGAGTTCCGAATCCGGCATCGAACGGCCGCTGCTGGTCATGCCCGGCACGTGGCACAGCACGCACACAAGCGAGGGCGAATCTTTCGAAAAGACGCGGTTGCCGCCATGTCCTTCAAAGAACTCGTGGCAGTTGGAACACTTGGCCGCATCGACGACTTTGCGGCGCTCGGTGTCGCCGGTGACCGCCTTGACCGCCGAGACCGTGTGGCGGGCGGTGTTCGCTGCAATTCCACCGGTTCCGGCGGCCTGCGTGTAGTAACCCTGCAGGGCGACTGAGCGCATCTTGGCACCGACCGGGAACGCCGAGGCGCTGGGAATGACCGAGGTGAAATAGCCGCTGGAATCAGGGCCGCTCAGGCCGGTCGCGATCGCAGGATTTTTTGCTTGGGCTAGCTTAACACCTTTGTTGTTATAGTCGATCGGCGTGGTAATCCCGTCCTGGGATTCCGCCCAGGCAAGCAGGAAGCTCGGGCTACCGGTGAAACCAGTCGGCGGGAGAGCGGTAAGCGCGGTACCGTCGGCGCTGATCTTGAATACTACGGTCAGATCGTTGCTCGTGGCGTCCACGGCCGCGGACTTGACTTCATAGGTGAAGTTCACCAGCCCGGTTGCAGTCGTCGGATTGTGCGCAGTGAGGTTCTCGGTCTGGTGATAGGTCTTGATGTCGGCCGCGCCGTGGCACAGGGCGCAGGTGGCGTCGCTCGATTGCGCTTTGCCCACGTGGCCGGTGGTCGCGCCGGCCAGCGTCGTGCCCGTTCCGTCTGAAAACTTGATGCCGTCGTGGCAGGCGCCGCAGGCGAGCCGGCTCGGCACTGCGTTCCAGTTGTCGGCCTGCGCCGCCTTGGTGTTGTCGTGGCACTTGGCGCACATCTTCTGGCCATCGCCCAGTATCGAAAAGGCTTTGTTGTTGAACACCACGTTGGCGTAGTTGTAGTTCTGCTTGACCAGACTGTGGCCCTGGTGGATCTTGTGGACCATCCTCGGGAAGTCGCCCATGGTCTCGCCATCGCCGACATAGGTCGGATCGGTTCCGGTCGGGTGGTATGAACTCGAGGTCGTGGTCGTATTTTTCGAATAATAATAGCTGGTAATGCCTGTGATCGGATCGACCTTGGCTAATTCGACGAGTGCCGGGAATGCCAGCGCGGTGGAGGCCACGCTCGTGCGGCCGAACTTACGCTGGTCGGTATGGCAGGTGACACAGTATTGCGTGTCGATGCGGGCGGAGCCGTGCAAAGCCAGTTTCTCGTGGCACTGGTTGCAGCTGGCTATGGCGACGACCTGCCGCTGCGTGTCCGTCGAAGTGACAGCTTTCCCTGTTGCGGGAATGAAATCATAGACGGCGTTCACGGGGTTCTCGAGGCCGCCGCCGGACATCTGAATCACCAGGCGGTGGGTCAGGTTCGGATCATAGGTGAGATCGCCCAGGTCTGCGGCGCTCTCGGGGGCGGTAAAGGTCAGGCCCGCGATTTTGTCCTTGAGCTTGGCGACGTCGTTGGCGAAGGTATAGGTGTAGGTTCCGTTCTTGTTATCGACCAGCGTACCGTTAGTTTCCGCGTTGGGCCGTTGTCCCCCAGTGCCAGCGGAGTTAATCACGCCGTAGCTGACCCATTTGCTCGGGGAGCCGTTCGTGCCCGGTACCAGCTTCGCCAGCATGAAGCGCACCTGACTCGTCGTGATCCCGAGGATCGCGTTGTTGGTCGTGGCGCCATCGGAAATCGCGAAAGTCACGACGGGCGGGCTGGAGATGCTCACGCCGCCGACAGTGACCGCGGGAGTCAGCGCGGCAATCTGTGCGGCTGTCAGGGCAGTAAAGGTCACCGGCGCGGTGCCGGTCGGAACGGCAACACCCGGAGCCGCAGCAGGCGGGACAACAGCAGGCGGCGGTGCAGCCGCTGTCGTTTCACCACCGCCACCACCACCGCAACCGGCCAGCATGCCGATCATCAGGGCCGCAGCGCCCCATCGAACAATCGTGGATTTCGTTGACATCATTTTTTCCCCCAAGATCTAAGAACCATCAACTCGACTTCGAAATTGACCCCAAGCCCGACAACTTACCGAAGAATCACTCTGGCACTGCCGTTCACTCTGCCTTGCCGCCGCGTCAACACTGTTCTTAGCTGAAAAATACTGGGCGGACGACTCCCGTGGACATGCTACCTGCGACATCCCGGTCCGGTTTTGATATATATCAAATCGCCTGCATTTCCGGAGGGAACCAATCGCCGCTTTTCTGATCGCAATATCAGGCGAATTCATGCACGCCGCCCGTTCGGATCAGTCCTATGGATACTAGCAGGGGGGCGCGCCTCGAGGATGCGACTGCAGGGCGGGCGAAGGCGTCCTGCGCGCAGCCCACCTTGTCAGGGGGTCTTCGATTCGAGCGCGATCTGCCGGCGCAATTCGCGGTAGCGCGCATCGAAGTCTTCGCCGAACAGCGGATCCGGACCGTGCGGCACCGCCGCCATGACCGCCTCCCAGTCCTGCGGGGTCAACAGCTGCTCCGCGCTAGGCGCGTCCAGTTCACGCTGTGCTAGGCGGTGGAATTGTCGTCCAGCCTGGCGTCGAGCCGGTCAAGCGTCTGTAGTTATGCGGCAACTTGCTCGTAGGAAAACTGTGGTGCACCGGCGCGCTGAGAGGCATGCTCGACTGTAATGGAGCAGATGTTACCTTGGCCATCCACATCAAGAACCGTGTTTTCATCAAGGTCTCGGGTCTCGATAACCGGAGAATCCCGAAACTCGATGAGCAGGGTATCGGTGTCAGCGAAGTAACGAACTTTCATGGTGTAAACCTTCTGTCAAAGAAAGCATTATGCACGGTCTCACCATCGGGCAAGATAACCACGCGAAGAAACCGGTCCTCCATTTCCGGCACCTGCACCCAGCGCCGGATGCGGCCATCGGCTTGGACTGATTCCCGAATAGGCGCCAGGACAGCCTTTTCGATCCATTCGTCTCGGATGATAGCCCGATCCGGCCGTTGACGGATTGCCGCGAAGTAATGCGTAACCTTCACGCCATCAGCGTATCAGATTTCTTTCGATTCGAGCGCGATCTGCCGGCGCAATTCGCGGTAGCGCGCATCGAAGTCTTCGCCGAACAGCGGATCCGGGCCGTGCGGGACCGCCGCCATGACCGCCTCCCAGTCCTGCGGGGTCAACAGCTGCTCCGCGCGCGGCACGATGTCCCGGTCTTCCAGCGCCAGGTGGCGGCGGTAGTAGACGAGGTAGGTCGCGGCCGCGGCTTCCACTCTTGCGCGCTCGACCACGACATCGTCGAGCACCTGCTCGAGGTAGGTGAGCAGTTCGGCGCCGGCAGCGGCGATCACCCGATGCTCCTGCAGCAGCCGGTCGATCGCGGATTTCATCTGCGGGTCGCGTTCGACCAGGCGGGCGAACGCGACGTCCTCGCGCGGATGGTGATAACGATCGGGGAAATAGCGCAGATAGCTCACCACATCGAGCATCAGCTCGAAGTTCGGCTGGTCGTCGGCGTGAAACGCGGCGACCTGCCGCTCGAGCAGATCGAGCAGCCGCGTGAAATGCCGGTGCTCGGCGTGCCACAGCGCGATCGAATCAGACATGCGCTTTCCCACCGGATATCAGCGCGCGCATGCGGCTTGCCTAGCGCGCGCCGGAACCAGCGCCGCCGCCAGCGCCACCGCCGCCGCTGCGGCCGCCGCCGCGACCCCCGGTGCGGCCCATGGTCCTGCGGCCGCGGTTCCTCGGGGGACTATGGGCCTTTTCCGGCCGCGGCAGCTGCTGCCCCCGTGGCCGCAGGTTCCTCGGCATCGCGCCTTGACCCTTGTTGCCGACCATCGACTGCACCCGCTGGATTTCGTTCGCCACCGCTTCGACATTGAACGCATGCACCGTGTCCGGGCCGTGCAGCTGCAGGGCTTCCTTTTCCTGCTCGAGCAGCGTCTGCAATTTGCGCAGCGCCTCGCTGCACGCCGCCGCCAGGCCCGACTCCTTTTCGGTGCCCTGCCGATGCATCTCGATGGCGGCGATGCCGTCGGTCACTTCGTCACTTGCCCCTCGTGTGCTCATGCCAATAGCTCTCCGTATTTTCCCTTGGGAACGCTAACGCTGCGGTGGCACCCGGTGCCTGCTTGCGGCGCGCGGCCTGCGCCGCGCCCTGTGCGGTGCCGTGGCGCTGCGGAACTTCGTCCAAGGCGCTCGCCTTGGCTCGCCGGCGCCAGCCGCGGGGCTGACTGAGGGCCCGACCACGCTCCGTCGGCGGCCCCCAGCGCCGAATCATACTATAAACCGCCTCCGGGCTCGCGCCGCCGCGTTTGATCAGGGTCAAGCTTGGTGCGATCAGTCCGCCTGCCGCCGTGGGAGCGAGCTTGCGCCGCGAACCAAGTCCCCTTGCGGAGCTCGCGAACAGCAGAATTCGCGAGTCCCCTAAGGGGATTTCCTTCGGTGCACAAGCTCGCTCCCACAATCCGGTCGGCCGGCCAAACCTACACCGAAATCACCAGCTTCTGGTACAGGCCGCCATAATAGGTCTGCTTGCGCATCTGCCCCGGGGCGACGCTATCGGGCAGCCATTGCGCGATTTCATGCTGCCACAGGTCGAGGGCGAAGGGCTCGAGTGCACGCAGCGCCGGACGCAACAGGTAGCGCAACGGGTGCAGGCGGCACGGCAGGTGATAATCGACCAGCACCAGCTTGCCGCCGGGCTTGACCACCCGCAACGCTTCGCGCAGGGTCTGCCTGCGCGCCGCAGCCGGTTGCTCGTGCAACAGGAAAAAAAGGATTGCCTGGTCATAGCTCGCGTCTTCGAAACCGAGCGCGGTCGAGTCGTGCTGATGCAGCGTCACCGGCGCCGAGGCCGGGAGTTTCTTGCGCAGATTGCGCAACTGGATCGGCAGCACGTCGACGATGTCGAGCGAGCCCCCCGGCGCCACGCGCGCGGCAAGGCGCTCGGAAAAGTTTCCATAGACGCAGGCGACCTGCAGTGTGCGCCCGGGAACATCGCGTCCGAGCTCGGCCAGGGCGGCAT
>MERK01000026.1:0-2587 GCA_001770575.1 Betaproteobacteria bacterium RIFCSPLOWO2_12_FULL_64_23 | reverse complement strand
GGCGGCATCGCGCAGCCGGGCGAAGTTGCCCCACAGAATCAGATTGACCAGCCACTGCCGCTCGAAGAAACTCACGGCATTCGGATGGATGTACGCCCACCAGTAAGTTTCTTGCAGATAGCTGGGAATGGCCTGCGGCCGCGGCAGATCAAATGTCTTGTGTTCGCCTTCGTAGCTCATGCAGTCCTTCTCGTCGTCGGCGCTGCCACGAGCCTCGCCCCAGGCCGCAATATGCCACATTCGGCGGCGGCAGGGTGGCGAAGGCTTGATATTGCTCAATCGGACTTCGCAGCGTCGGAGTAACTTGGTCCTCGGGAAGCCGACTTCGGGGAATCGCCTTGGACCCAGCTCGCGACCAGCATCCGACGCACGCAGCCGGCACCGGCGCCGCTGGCCTGGACCGGCTGATCGCGGCTTTGCGCGAACCGGCGCGCTATGTGCATGCGGTTGAGCAGGTCGAACTGCTGCAGACCCACATCTCCTGCATCCTGCTCGCCGGCGACTTTGCCTACAAGATCAAGAAACCGGTGAACCTCGGCTTTCTCGATTTCAGCACGCTCGCCGCGCGCCGGCATTATTGCGAAGAAGAACTGCGCCTGAACCGCCGCACCGCGCCCGCATTGTATCTGGATGTGGTCGCCATCGGCGGCAGCGAGTCGGCGCCGGTGCTCGGCGGCGGCGGAGCGGCGATCGAGTACGCGCTCAGGATGCGGCGCTTCGCGCAGGATGACCTGCTCGACCGGATGGCGCGGCGCGGCGCGCTCGCGCCGCAGCACATCGACGCGCTCGCGCGCGGCCTGGCCGCGTTCCATGCCGAGATCGAGCGCGCCGGCGCGGAGCAGGCGTTTGGAAGCCCGCAGTGCGTACTGGCACCCGCCCTGCAGAACTTCGAGCAAATGCTGCCCCTGGCAAGCGCGAAAGCGGATATGGCGTTGCTCGCGCGGCTGCGCGACTGGAGCGCGCGCGAGCACGCCGCGCTCGCCGCGGTGTTCGCTGCGCGCAAGCGCGAGGGCTGGGTGCGCGAGTGCCACGGGGACCTGCATCTGGGAAACATCGCGCTGCTCGAAGGCGTGCCCACGCCTTTCGACGGCATCGAGTTCAACCCGGACTTTCGCTGGATCGACGTCATGAATGAAGTCGCGTTTCTCGTAATGGATCTGCTCGACCATCGCCTGCCGCGCCTCGCTTTTCGCTTCCTCGATGCCTATCTGGAATCCACCGGCGACTACGCCGGCCTGCGCGTGCTGCGCTTCTACCTCGTCTATCGCGCCCTGGTGCGCGCCAAGGTGTCCTGCCTGCGCGCGCACCAGACGGGCTTGGCGGCGCGCGAGAAAAGCGAGCTCGAGCGGGAGTACCGGCGGCATCTGCATCTGGCCGAACGGCTGGCCGCCCCGGCGCACGCCGCGCTCTTGATCATGCACGGGCTGTCGGGGTCCGGAAAAACCCGCATCGCCCAGGGTTTGCTCGAAGCGCTGGGCGCGGTGCGGCTGCGCTCGGACGTGGAGCGCAAGCGCCTGCACGGCATCGCGGCCGAGGCGCGCACGGGCTCGGGGCTGGATGCGGGCCTGTACACACCCGAGGCGAGTGAGCGCACCTACGCGCGCCTGGCCGAACTCGCGCGTGCAGTGCTCGCCGCGCGCTATCCGGTCATCGTCGATGCGGCCTTTCTCAAACGCGCCGAGCGCGACCGCTTTGCCGGGCTTGCGCGCGACGCGGGCGCGCGCTTCCTCATCGCCGCCTGCACCACCCCGGCGGCGACGCTGCGCGCGCGCGTGGCCGAGCGCGAACGCGAAGCGCGCGACGCCTCCGAGGCCGGGCTCGCGGTGCTCGAACTGCAGTTCGCGACCGGGGAGCCGCTCGCGCCGGACGAGACCGGGTACACTATGACAATCGACGCGGAGCGCGGCGCCGCTGCGCCCGAAGCTGCCGCATTGGCGCTGCGCCTGGGCCTGGAACCCGCCTGAACGCGCGCGCAGCGCGGCGCGGGCTACAATAGCGGGATCGAATCAACCAAAGCCCGATCGATGCTCTACGGCGAACGCTTTTTTTTGGCACGCCGGAAGACGCGCGCACCTGCGTGAGAAAGGAACGACATGGCTGAACCGGCCGCACGCCAACGTCAACGCCTGCGCTTAGGACCGCTGATGCGCGTGCTGTTGCCGTCGCTGTTCACGCTGATCCTGATCGTGCTGCTGGTGTTCACGATGTTCTTCACCGAGTTCGACTGGCAGTGGGTCACGTTCCTCGCCGGCATCCTGTTCGCCTCGGTGCTGTCGCTGGTCAGCGCCACCTGGAAGAGCGGCTGGCGCATGGCGCGGCGCACCGCCGAGGCGGCGCATTTCAAGCAGCGCCTCAGTGTCGAAATCCAGCAGCACCGCGCTACGCGCGAGCAGCTGGAGCGTGAGCTTGCGTTGCACCAGCAGGACCGCACGCGCCTGGCGAAGGAAACCGAAGCCCATAACCTTGTCGTCGCGAGCAAGCAAGCCGCCGAAAGCAGGCTCGCCATGCTCAAACTCCATTTGGAGGAGATTGCCGTCTTCGTCGATCGCGACCGGCATTGCGGCTTCCATACCAGGCGTTTTGCCGC
>MERK01000025.1:4109-12301 GCA_001770575.1 Betaproteobacteria bacterium RIFCSPLOWO2_12_FULL_64_23 | reverse complement strand
CCCAGCAGGCTGAGCGAGAAAGCGAGGATGGCCAGGAATACGGTCCAGATCCTGAACGCACCGCGCTTTTCCGTCACCGCCAGCGAATGGATCAGCGCCGTGCCCACCAGCCAGGGCATGAACGACGCGTTCTCCACCGGGTCCCAGAACCACCAGCCGCCCCAGCCCAATTCATAGTAGGCCCAGTAGCTGCCAAGCGCGATGCCGAGCGTGAGGAACATCCAGGCCACGGTGGTCCACGGACGCGACCAGCGCGCCCAGGTGGCATCCAGCCGGCCATCGAGCAGCGCCGCCATCGCAAACGCGAACGCCACGGAAAAACCGACATAGCCCATGTACAGCATGGGCGGATGAAACACCATGCCCGGATCCTGCAGCAGCGGGTTGAGATCGCGTCCGTCCGCGGCGG
Organism: Betaproteobacteria bacterium RIFCSPLOWO2_12_FULL_64_23; assembly: GCA_001770575.1. Lineage (GTDB taxonomy): Bacteria > Pseudomonadota > Gammaproteobacteria > Burkholderiales > SG8-39 > 2-12-FULL-64-23. Next base: position 11,892 of record MERK01000025.1, on the reverse strand, counting down.
CCGGCAGCAGGCGATCGAACGGATTGGAGGCAAACAGCATGAACACGAAGAATCCGACGCTTATCAGCCCCATGATGCCGAGCACGCGCGCTACCATCGCCTCGGGCAGGGTGCGGCTGAAAATGCTCACAGCGAACATCCACATGGCCAGTATCAAGGTCCACAGCAAGAGCGAGCCCTCGTGCCCGCCCCACACCGCGGCGACCCGATATTCCAGCGGCAGCCGCGAGTTGGAATGCTGCGCCACGTAAGTCACCGAGAAGTCGTTGGTCACAAATGCATAAGTCAGGCAGCCGAAGGCGAACGCAACGAACAGGAGTTGTCCCTGCGCGGCCGGCCGCGCGACTGCCATCCAGGCGGCATTGCCGCGCGCCGCGCCTATCAGCGGCAGGATGCCTTGCGCGAGGGCGATGCACAGCGTCAGGATTAAAGCGAAGTTACCGAGTTCGGGAGCCATTATTGTCCTTTCGGCGACGCCACCACCGATTGGGCGGCGGTCTTGGCGGTCGCCTGGTCGAGCGCGTGCTGCGCCTCCGGCGGCATGTAATTCTCGTCGTGCTTGGCCAGCACCTCCTCGGCGCGGAACAGGCCGTCGGGTCCGAGCTTGCCCTGAGTCACCACGCCTTTGCCCTCGCGGAACAGGTCGGGCAGTATGCCGCGGTAGGTCACCGGAATGCGCTTGGCGGTATCGGTCACCACGAACTGCACGCTGACGCCGTCGGCCTCGCGTTTGACGCTGCCTTTTTCCACCAACCCACCGATGCGAAAGCTTTTTCCCACCGGCGCTTCATTGGCGGCGACCTGGGTCGGCGTGTAAAAGAACACCAGGTTTTTCTGAAAAGCGGAAAGCACCAGCCCGGCTGAGATCGCCAGCCCGGCGACACCGACCCCGACCAGAACAAAACGTTTATGCCTAGGTTTCATCATTCCTCCTGCGTGCTGCGTAATACTTGGCGAGACGCTCGACCACACCGCGTCGGCGCGTGACCAGCGCCACGATCTCGGCAACGAGCACCACCAAGGTGACGACATAAGAGCCCCATACATACAGCCCATAGCCGCCCATGGCGAGAAAATTCTGCCAGCTTCCCCAGTTCATGTTTGTCTGCCTATTTCAGCCGCCACCCAATCGGTATGGCGTTCTCGCTCGAGAATCACGCAGCGCACCCGCGCCAGCGTGGCGGCGATGCCGTACATCCAAAAACCGAGCGCCATTATAAGCATCCCCACTAACATGGTCGTCGCCATCGTCGGCGCACTCTTCATGTTCACCGAGGCGCCCTGGTGCAGGGTGCTCCACCACTGCACCGAGAAATAGATAATCGGAATGTTGATCACGCCGACCAGCGCCAGCACTGCGCCCGCCTTGTCGGCGCGGCGCTGATCATCGATCGCCGCCTGCAGCGCCATGAAACCGATGTACAGGAACAGCAGGATCAATTCGGAGGTCAGGCGCGCATCCCAGACCCACCAGGTGCCCCAGGTCGGCTTGCCCCACAGCGCGCCGGTCCACAGCGCGATGAAGGTGAATAACGCGCCGGTCGGAGCGAGTGCGGTCGCCATCATCGACGACAGCCGCGTATTGAGCACCAGTCCGATCCCGGACCAGAATCCCATCACCAGGTAGAGAAACATCGACATCCACGCCGCCGGAACATGGATGAAAATAATGCGATAGGACTCGCCTTGCTGCGCGTCGGTGGGCGCAACGAAAAAGCCGATGTACAGGCCCACCGCGCAAAGCAAGAAGGCCAGAGCGGCAAACCACGGCTGCAGCGTGCCCGCCAGCGGATAAAAAGTCTGCGGCGAAGAAAAGTGAAACCAGCTGAATGTGTCCGATTTGCTCATTGCTCTCTCATTCCATCGCGATGCGCAGCGCCGCGGCGCTCGCCCAGGGCGCGAGCACCAGCGCCAGCGCCAGAAATCCGCCGAGCAGCAGCAGATGCGCTTCCGCCCCCGTGCCCGCAGCAGTCGCGCCGACCGAACCGGCGCCGAAAATAAGCACCGGCACGAACAGCGGCAGCACCAGCAGCGCCACCAGCACGCCGCTGCCGCGCAGTCCCAGGGTGAGCGCCGCGCCGACCGCGCCGATCAGGCTCAGCACCGGCGTGCCGATCAACAGCGACACGCACAGCACCACCAGCGCATCGCCGGGAAGGTCGAATTGCAGTCCCAGTAGCGGTGCTATCAGCACCAGTGGCAATCCCGACATCAGCCAGTGCGCTATCACCTTGCCCATCACCAGAACGACCAGCGGCTCGCCCGCGAGCAGCATCTGCTCCAGCGTCCCGTCCTGATGGTCCGGCGCGAACAGCCGCGCCAGCGACAGCATGCAGGCGAGCAGCGCCGCCACCCACAGCACGCCCGGCGCCATGTTGCGCAACTGGCTCGCTTCGGGACCGACGCCGAGCGGAAACAGGCTCACCACGATGACGAAAAAAACCAGCGCATTGACCACGTCGCCCCTGCGCCGGAATGCGAGCAGCAGGTCGCGCCGCAGTACCCAGCCGAGCGCCCTGATCATGCGGCCAGCAACGCCGCGGTGTGCAGGTCAAGATCGATGCGCAGCACCGCATGCGCCACCACCTGCACTTCCTGGTGCGTGGTCAACACCACCATGCCGCCCGAGGCGAGGTGCGCGGCAAGCAGGCGCTCCAGTTCCACCACTGCTCCGACATCGAGTGCAGAAAATGGTTCATCCAGAATCCACAAGGGCACCGCCGGCGAAAGCGCCAGCCGGGCCAAGGCCGCGCGGCGGCGCTGTCCCTGGGAGAGCACCTTCACCGGCAGTTCCGCGCAATGTGCAACGCCAAAGCGATCGAGGCCGGCGAGCATGCGCCCGGCATCGGCGGGCATGCCGCCCAGAGCCGCCGCGAATTGCAGGTTTTCCAGCGCAGTGAGATCGTCCTTCAGCGCATTGAGATGGCCGACAAACGCGAGATTCCTGGAATACTCCTCCCGCTCGGCACGGATCGGCCGTCCTTGCCAGCGCAGTTCGCCCGCGCTCGGCGCAAGCAGACCGCACATGATGCGCAGCAAGCTGGTCTTGCCGCTGCCGTTGGCTCCGGCCACGCGCAGCAACTGGCCGCGACTTAGCCTGAAGCTCAGCTGGCTGAACAGCCGCCGATCACCTCGCGTGCACTCGAGTTGACGCGCTTCAAGCATGGTCGCAACGCCCTTTCAAAGGTTCTCGCCTGGAAAGTTCCCGGGCGCGAACGCGAGTTTATCTGTACGCAAACGGCCCGAACTTGCGCTGCATCAAAAGTCTCCCTGGTAGCGCGCGATCGGGCGGCGGCGCGATGCGGCCGCAGGAGCCGGCTCCGGACTGATCTCCTGCGCCGGCGCAGCGCGGATTGGCCGGAGTTGAACCCGAATCTGGCGGAATCACCGGCCTTGGGCGAAAACTGCCGGTCAAACTAGGGCGTTTCTCCCTTGTCCGGCGCAAAACCAGGGGCTGGCGGCGGCTCCGGATTGACCACGTCGACAACAGCGTTTTTCTCCAGCTTGCGCAGCCGTTTTTCCTCCTGCTTCTTCTTCTTCGCCAGATCCTTCTGACGCTTTTCATACTGATAATTAGGTTTAGCCAAGTTACCACCCTTCCAGCCGACAGGCTTGGTTGTTGAAGTTCCGAGTATACGGCCAAAGCACCGTTTCCAAGGTGGACATTTTGCGCCCGCTCGAAAAGGGCTTCAAGCAAATCAGCGGTTTATCGTCACAATTATTCCGTTCCATGGACGGTCGCTGGTCGGACTTGCATCGGCACAAACGGCCGCTCACGCCGCTGCCCTGCGGCGTCAGACGCGTTGGCGCAAATTCGTCATGGTGCGGCGGGCGAAGCACAGGTCTTCCCAGGCCTTCGCCTTCTCCGGCAGGCTGCGCAGCAGGTAGGCCGGATGATAGGTGACGATCAGCGGCACGCCCTGATAGCGGTGCTCTCGGCCGCGCAGCGAGGCGATGCTGGCGTCGCTCGCGAGCAGTGTCTGGCAGGCGAAGCGCCCCATGGCGAGGATCAGCCTGGGCTGGATCAATTCGACCTGGCGCGCGAGAAATGGCGAGCACCGCGCCACTTCCGCCGCCTCGGGGTTGCGGTTTCCCGGCGGCCGGCATTTGAGCACGTTGGCAATATAGACATCCTCGCCCCGCTTCAAGCCGATGCCGGCAAGCATGGCGTCGAGCAGCTTCCCCGCCTGGCCTACGAACGGCTCGCCGCGCGCGTCCTCTTCGGCGCCCGGCGCCTCCCCCACCAGCAGCCAGTCGGCGCGCTCGTCGCCGATGCCGACCACGGTCTGGGTGCAGGTCTTGCGCAGGCCGCAGGCGGTGCACGCGGCCACGCTCGCCTTGAGCTCGGCCCAGTCCATGCGCGCGATGCGCGCGGCGCGCTCGTCCGCGTCGATCGTGGCTTGCGCTGACACCGGCGCCGCGACGGGCGCCGGCCGATCCAGCCCCTGCGCGTTGCTTGCGCCCCCGCGCCCGGCCTTCAGCCGCCACAGCGGTGTCAATCCCATTTCCTCGAGGAACAATGCGCGGCGCGCAGTCATAACGGCAGGCTGAATATCAGCGCGTCCTCGCGCCCGGCCGGCGCAGGATAGTAGTCGCGCCGCAGACCTATCCGCTGGAAACCATGGCGCTCATACAGCCGCAGCCCCGCCGCGTTGGAGGGCCGTACCTCGAGAACAATCAGCCGCGTGCCGTGCCCGCGCGCGACTTCGCACAGCCGCTGCAGCAACAGGCTGCCGTAGCCCTGCCTTTGGCAGTTCGCGGCAATGCTGAGGTTGAGCAAATGCGCCTCGTCCGCCACCGGCATCAGCACGGCATAGCCAATCAGCTCGCCGGCGCGCACATAGATCCAGCAGCCGTAGCCGGCGGCGAGGGAATCGCGGAAATTGCCCGGCGTCCAGGGAAAAGCGTAGACCGCGTTCTCGATCGCCATCACCTCCGGCAGATCGGCCTCGACCATCGGGCACAGCTCGATCACGGGTTTGAGTACGGCGCTCATCGTTCGCTCGACTTCAGTGCCACTTTGTCACGCACATAGAGCGGTACGGCGGCAGCCGCATCGACGCCCAGCCCGAGTGCAAACACCTGCGTCGCCAGACGCAGCACCGCAGCCGCATTCGGCACGGCATCGGCATCGGTGCGCGAGATTGCGCCGCCATAACACCGCGCCAGCGCCGCTCCATGCACGCGAAACGCGCTGCCGCAACCGACCCAATCCCCGCCTTCGACCTGCGGCACGCCGTCGGGTTTATGCAGCGCGGGCGCGTGCATTTCGATCCAGTTGCCGCCGCTCTTGCGATAGGCGGCATGATACACCTCGCCCATGCGCGCATCGAGGCAGGCGATCACCTTGTCAGCGCCGCAATCCTCGGCCAGCGCGAGCAGCGTACCGATGCCGGCCACCGGCAGATCGCGCGCCAGCGCCAATCCTTGCGCCATGCCGCAGGCGATGCGCAGCCCGGTAAACGACCCCGGCCCCGCGCCGTAGGCAATGCCGTCGATGGACTGCATGTCGAGCGCCGCTTGCCGCAGCAGGTCGCGCAGCGCGGGCAGCGCGAGTTCCGAGTGCCGCTGTCCGGCATGGAAGCTGCGCTCGAACACCTGCGTGCCGCGCGACACGGCAAGCGAACAGTATTCGGTGGAGGTTTCTAGCGCGACGAGGTTCACGACAGGCGGTGCAAAGTGATGGCGCATTCTAGCGCATCCGGCGCAGGCAGCCGCATGTCCCTGAGGTCATTCAGCCGTGCGTCCAAGATGCGCCGAAACGCCAATTGCGAAACGGTCCCTGAGCTTATGCTTTCGGCTCTGCGTCCAGCCGCACCGCCACCCCCTCGAGACCCGGGCCGGCCGCGGGATAACGCTGCATCACCAGCGGATCGTGTCCGGGCACGACGTGGCGCGGATCATCGGCGAGTTCGCGCAGTCTGCGGTAGCCCTCTACCATGGCGCCGACGTCATGCACGATGGGGAAGGGCCGCACTTCGCCCATGTTGGCGTACAGATGGGTGGCGTCCGAGGCAAGCACGATCCAGCCGACGCGGGTATGCACGCGCACCGACTGCATGCCCATGGTATGACCGCCGATGTGATGCAGCGACAGCCCGGGCGCAAGCGCGGCATCGCCATCGTGGAACAGCACCCGGCCTTTATAGACCTGGCGCACCATGCCCACCACCTCCTCCACTTCGTAGGCGTGCGAAAATATCGCCTGTGTCATGTGCCGGCCGGTGGCAAATTGCATTTCCCTGTCCTGCAGATGGAATCGCGCCTTGGGAAACAGGGCGAAATTGCCGACGTGGTCATAATGCAGATGGGTGATGATGACCTCGCGCACCTCGGCGGCGTCCACCCCGAGGCGCCTCAATCCGATGTCCGGCGCAAGCAGCATCTTGCGACCGCGGCGCTCGGCCACCTGCGCGTCGAACCCGGTGTCGATGACGAAAGTACGCGACGGGCTGCGCGCGAGCCAGACGAAGTAATCCAGCGGGCTGCCCTCCTCGTGCGGGTCGGCACCGATGAAATTGTCCGCCGCTTTGCGCGCCAGCGTGGCGTAGCGCATGGCATAGACTTCGTACTCTTCAATCGCGTCCATCGATTTCTCCCTCAGGATCGAAACGGCGACTCGCCGCAGGACGAGTCACCCGTGGAAAAGGCAAGGCGATTATGAAGATAGCCCGGATAAAAAACCAGAACATTTGGCCCGATCAAGTTAAAATCGTGCCAGTCCTCAGTCCCGTTGAATCATCCTGAGCCCGTTCAATCGAATTCACCACAACGGAGTAGCCATGGCAGCAGCACAAGGAAAAGTCATCATTACCTGCGCGGTAACCGGCTCCATCCACACCCCGTCGATGTCGCCTTACCTGCCGATCACGCCGGACGAAATCGCGGAGGGCGCGATCGGCGCGGCGCAGGCGGGCGCCTCCATCGTGCACCTGCACGCGCGCGAGCCAGCCGAGGGCAGGCCGACGCAGGATCCGAAGATGTTCCTGCAGTTCCTGCCCAAGATCAAAGCCGCGTCGAACGTGGTGATCAACCTCACCACCGGCGGCGCGCCGACCATGGGCGTGGAAGAACGCCTGCAACCCGCGCTGCAGCTCAAGCCGGAAGTCGCCTCGCTCAACATGGGTTCGATGAACTTCGGCCTGTACGAGATGCTGGGCCGCTACAAGGAATTCAAGCACGACTGGGAGCGGCCCTATCTCGCCGGATCGGACGAGCGCATATTCAAGAACACCTTCAAGGACATCGCCTACATCCTTCAATCCTGCAGTGACAACGGCACTCGCTTCGAGATCGAATGCTACGACATCGGACACCTGTACACGGCGGCGCATTTTCTCGACCGCGGGCTGGTGAAGCCGCCGCTGTTCATCCAGTCGGTATTCGGCATCCGCGGCGGCATCGGCCCGCACCCGGAGGACGTGCTGCACATGAAGCGCACCGCCGATCGCCTGTTCGGCGACGCCTATCTCTGGTCGGTGCTGGGCGCGGGGAGCAACCAGATGTTCATCGCCGCGCAGTCCGCGGTGATGGGCGGAAACGTGCGCGTCGGCCTGGAAGACAGCCTGTGGCTGGGCCGCGGCACGCTGGCCAAGACCAACGCGGACCAGGTTTCCAAGATACGCCGCATACTCGAGGAACTCGGCCTGCAGATCGCCACACCCGACGAGGCGAGAACCATGCTGAAGCTCAAGGGCGGCAACAACGTCGCTTTTTGACGAATAAGGCCATCTTGCGAACTTGCGCGGACGGCGCCCCGTCCGCGCGGATCGCCGATTGCGCA
>MERK01000025.1:0-3967 GCA_001770575.1 Betaproteobacteria bacterium RIFCSPLOWO2_12_FULL_64_23 | reverse complement strand
CGGCCGGCTCGGGCAAGACCGAACTCCTGATCCAGCGCTATCTCGGCCTTTTGGCGACGGTGAACGAGCCCGAGGAGATCGTCGCCATCACCTTCACCAGGAAAGCCGCAGCCGAAATGCGCGAGCGCGTGCTCGAGGCGTTTGCGCGGGTGGTCGCGGGCAGGGAGCGCGGGTCCGAGCACGAGCGGCGCACGCACGAACTCGCGCGCGCGGCGCTGGCGCGCGACAGCGCGCGCGGCTGGCGCATCAGCGACAGCCCGGCGCGGTTGCGCATCCAGACCATCGATTCGCTGTGCGCGGCGCTGACGCGCCAGATGCCGATGCTGTCGAAGTTCGGTTCGCAGCCGGAGAGCATCGAGGACGCCGGCGCGCTCTATGCCGCGGCGGCGCGCGCAACAATCGAGCTGATCGACTCGAAAGACCCTGCGGCGGGCCATGTCGAGCGGCTGCTCGCGCACCTGGACAACAACGTCGAGCGCGTCGAAGAACTGCTGGTTGAAATGCTGCGCCGGCGCGACCACTGGTTGCGCCATGTGATGGTGAAACAGCGCGCCGATCTCGAAGGCGCGCTCGCGACGGAGCGGCGCGCGGCCCTGGCTCGCGTGAGGGAACGGGTGCCCCCATCGGCACGCAGCGAATTGTTCGAACTTGCCGGGTATTCACTGGGCAATCTGGGCAAGCCAGCGCCCGCGGCGATGCCCGGCGAAGATGATGCCGACGGCTGGAAGAGTTTCGCCGACGTGCTGCTCACCAAGGACGACGCGTGGCGCGCGAGAGTCAACGTAACCCAAGGTTATCCCGCAGGAGAAGGCGCGGCGGGCAAGGCGGCGGCCAAGGCGTGGAAGGAGCGCCTGGCAAGGCTTATCGCGACGCTCGCCGGCGAGCGGCTCGGCAATGCGCTTGCCGACATCCGCAGGCTTCCGCCCCCGGCCTACAGCGACGCGCAATGGCAGGTGCTCGAAGCGATCACCGAACTGCTGAAGTGCGCGGTAGCGCAGTTGAAGCTCGTGTTCCAGTCGCGCGGGCAGGTCGATTTCACCGAAGTGTCGCAGCGCGCCCTGCTCGCGCTCGGCGACGCCGGGGGCCCGACGGATCTTGCGCTCAGGCTCGATTACCAGATCCGGCACCTGTTGATCGATGAATTCCAGGACACCTCGATCAGCCAATTCGAGCTTGTAGCCCAGCTCACGGCGGGCTGGACGCCCGATGACGGCCGCACGCTGTTTGCGGTCGGCGATCCGATGCAGTCGATCTACCGCTTTCGCGAAGCCGAGGTCGGGTTGTTCCTCAAGGCGCGTGCCGAGGGCATCGGCAGCGTCGTGCTCGAGCCGCTGGAACTGTCGGCGAATTTGCGTTCGCAGGCAGGCATGGTCGATTGGGTGAACCATGCTTTCGCGCAAGTGATGCCGGAGCACGAGGATATAGCCTCCGGCGCGGTGGCCTTCACCGAATCCAGGGCGGTGCACCCGCGCCTGGAGGCCGACGCAGTCGAAATCCATCCTCTGTTTGCCGGCGGCGAGGCGAGCGAAGCTGCGGAGGTGGCGAACATCGCGGCCGGCGTCGCGGCCGCGGGCGTGAAGTCTGAAAAACGCGAGAGCGTTGCCATCCTGGTGCGCGGGCGCAACCACCTGCGCGAGATCGTGCCGCAACTGAAACAGGCGGGCCTCGCGTTTCGCGCGATCGAAATCGATCGCCTCGATGACCGGCCCGTGGTGCAGGACCTGCTCGCGCTTACCCGCGCGCTCGCCCATCGCGGCGACCGCCTCGCCTGGATCGCGATCCTGCGCGCGCCCTGGTGCGGCCTCACGCTGGCCGAGCTGCATGCGCTTGCCGGCACGGACGCCCCCTCTCCCCGCTCGCGACCGAAGGTCTCGATCCCCCTTGAGGGGAAAGTCCCCGTGGGACGGGGAGAGGGCCGGGGGCGAGGCGAGGGTTTCGGGCAGCATGCTGCCCGCTCGCCGAGCGGCGTCCCGATGCAGCGGGACGCGCGCCCTGCAAGGGAGGGGCAACATGCCGCAGACGCGCTACCAGAGCCAATCTCCAGCCAATCGACCCTGTGGGAACTGATGCACGACCCGGTGCGGCTTGCGGCGCTCGGCGCCGACGCCCGGTTGCGCCTGGCGCGCGTTCGCCCCGTGCTCGCCGCCGCGCTTTCGCAGCGCCAGCGCTCGTCCCTGAGGGATGCGGTCGAAGGCACCTGGCTCGCGCTCGGCGGCCCTGCTTGCGCCGCATCCGAGACCGACCTGGAAGACGCCGAAAGCTACCTCGACCATCTGGAATCGAAGGAGGAAGCCGGCGCCATCGCCGACTTCGAGGCGTTCGAGCAAAGCCTGGACCAGCTCTACGCCCTGCCCGACATGGCGGCAGGCGAGGACGCCGTGCAGATCATGACTATTCACAAGGCCAAGGGCCTGGAGTTCGATCATGTCATCGTGCCCGGCCTGGGCAAGACCCCGCCTGCCGACGGAAAAAAGCTGTTCCTGTGGATGGAACGCCCGGCAAAACCGGATGCGTCAAGTTCGCGAACAGGGGAATCGGGCACGAATCTGCTCCTCGCCCCGATCGAAGAAACCGGGGCCGAGCGCGATCCCGTCTACGCTTGGATCAAAAAGCTCGCCGCTGAACAAGCGGCCTTTGAGGACGCACGCCTGCTCTACGTCGCGGCGACGCGCGCGAAACAGCGCCTGCATCTGCTGGGCGAGACGCGGATCGAGGCCAGGGACGGCGCGCAAGCGGCGCGCAAACCCGACGCGCGCAGCCTCTTGGCAAAGCTCTGGCCGGTAGTGGCGGACGAGTTTCAACGCGCTGCCGCGACGGCCACGGCTGCATCGACGAACGAGGGCGGGGTTGGCGACACGGTCCCCGACCAGTCGCTGCGCCGACTGGCCTCCGCCTGGTCCATGCCGAAGCCGCCGCCCGCGCTCGCCTGGACCGCCGCCGGCGAAACCGCGCGCGCGCAGGACGAGATCGAATACTCCTGGGTGGGCGAGACCGCACGCCACGTCGGCAGCGTGGTTCACCGTTGGTTGCAGAGAATCGCCGAGGATGAGTTGCAAGGCTGGAGCGCGGCGCGCATCGAGGCCATGCAAGATGTCTTCCGCAACGAACTCGCTGCGCGCGGTGTCGAGCGGACGCAGCTTGCCGCTGCTGCGGAGCGCGTCGCAAAAGCGCTCGCCAACGCGCTCGCCGACCCGCGCGGGCGCTGGCTGCTCGGGCCGCAGCAGGGCGCGCGCAACGAATACCGCATCACCGCGGTGATAGACGGCGAGCGGCGCAACCTGGTCATGGATCGCAGTTTCACCGACGAGAACGCAAAGCGCTGGATCGTGGACTACAAGGCGAGCGGCCACGAAGGCACCAATGTGGAGGGGTTTCTCGACCAGGAGCAGGAACGTTACCGGGCGCAACTCGAGCGCTACGCGCAGGCGCTCGCGCAAGGCGATGCCTCGATGCTCGGGCTTTATTTTCCGCTGCTGGCCGGGTGGCGGGAGTGGGGCGCCTGAGTCGCCGCGAGTATCACGCGAACTGCAGCTTGCACCTTCGGAATAGAAGCATCATCGTGTCCGCACCAAAGACCAAGGCCGGCGGCAAGCTGCGTCCACATCTCCAACGGCGCGGACGGCGACATTGGCTGCTACCGCATGCACGCCGACGGCGCGTGGCCACCGCGCCGCCGCATTGACGAAAAACAGCCGCAGCAACGCCTTTCATCTGCTCCCGGCAAGATGAACTCTAAGCCTGGGGAGCTTCCGGCATCGCGCCATCCCGCGACTGGGTTGAAACGGGCTTGGCGCCTTGTGCGTCCGCCAACTGCATCGCCATTGAAGTCATGCCGGCCATTGCGCCCAGGCCCATCGTTTCCACGGCGCTTGAAGGGACAATAACGATGGTGGAATTCTGCCGCATTCCTTCCAACAGGATGTTCATCCCCCGAAGTTGAAGTGCGATGGGGTTGCTGGTGTAGGCT
>MERK01000024.1 GCA_001770575.1 Betaproteobacteria bacterium RIFCSPLOWO2_12_FULL_64_23 | reverse complement strand
TCCCAAATTACCCCCGTCGCGCTCATGTGCTGAATGTCAACAGGCCCTAGGCGCGAACGCGCGGGGCGGGCGCGCCGTACGCACGGAGCAGCGGGCGTTGGCGTGCCAGCCCGAACTGCATGCCGGAGAAAGCTATAGCCCGGGCCGCGCGGATGACGAATTTCAGGCAGAAGTGCGGCTAGCCCGCGCTTTTTTTATTCTAGAATTGCGAACTTATGCCCAATATTACACTGCCTGACGGCTCGGTCCGCCAGTTCCCGCAGCCGGTGACGGTGGCCGAGGTGGCCGCCAGCATCGGCCCCGGCCTGGCCAAGGCGGCGCTGGCCGGCCGCGTCAACGGCACGCTGGTGGATACGTCGTTTCGCATCGAGGCCGATGCCGAGCTCGCCATCGTCACCGAGCGCGACAAGGATGGCCTCGAGGTCATCCGCCACTCCACCGCGCACCTGTTGGCGTATGCAGTGAAGACGCTGTTTCCCGACGCCCAGGTGACCATCGGTCCGGTGATCGAAAACGGCTTCTACTACGACTTTGCCTACAAGCGGCCGTTTACGCCGGAAGACCTCGTCGCGATCGAGAAGAAAATGTCCGAGCTGGCGAAAAAGGACTACCCGGTGACGCGCGAGGAGTTGCCGCGCGACCAGGCGGTGGCGCTGTTCAAGGGCATGGGCGAGCATTACAAGGCCGAGATCATCGCCTCGATTGCGGAAGATCAGGCCATAGGCTTATATCGCGAGGGCGATTTCGTCGACCTGTGCCGCGGGCCGCACGTGCCCTCCACCGGCAAGCTGAAGGTGTTCAAGCTGATGAAAGTCGCGGGCGCCTACTGGCGCGGCGATTCGAGGAACGAAATGCTACAGCGCATTTACGGCACGGCCTGGGCGAAAAAGGAGGACCAGGACGCCCATTTGCACATGCTGGAGGAGGCGGAGAAGCGCGACCACAGGAAGCTCGGCACGCAGCTCGATCTGTTTCACATGCAGGAAGAGGCGCCGGGCATGGTGTTCTGGCATCCCAAGGGCTGGACCATCTGGCAGCAGGTGGAGCAGTACATGCGGCGCATCTACCAGGACAACGGCTACCAGGAAGTCCGCTGCCCGCAGATTCTGGACCGCAGCCTGTGGGAAAAATCCGGCCACTGGGAGAATTACCGCGAGAACATGTTCACCACCGAGTCGGAGAAGCGCACCTACGCGGTGAAGCCGATGAACTGCCCCGGCCACATCCAGATCTACAATACCGGCCTGCGCAGCTATCGCGAATTGCCGCTGCGCTACGGTGAATTCGGCGCCTGCCACAGGAACGAAGCCTCGGGCGCGATGCACGGCATCATGCGCATCCGCGCCTTCACCCAGGACGACGGCCATATCTTCTGCACCGAGGAGCAGATCCTGCCCGAGTGCGTGGCCTATACCGCGCTGCTGCAGAAGGTCTATGCGGATTTCGGTTTTACCGAGATCGTGTACAAACTCGCCACGCGGCCGGAGAAGCGCGTAGGCGCCGACGATTTGTGGGAGAAGGCGGAAATCGCGCTGGCCGAATCGCTGCGGGCGAGCGGCGTGCAGTTCGAAATGCTGCCGGGCGAAGGGGCGTTCTACGGTCCGAAGATCGAATATCACCTGAAGGACAGCATCGGGCGCTCCTGGCAATGCGGCACCATGCAGGTGGACTTCTCCATGCCCGGGCGTCTGGGCGCCGAATATGTGGCCGAGGACAACACGCGCAAGGTGCCGGTGATGCTGCATCGGGCCATCGTCGGCTCGATGGAGCGCTTCATCGGCATCCTGGTCGAACACTATGCCGGGGCGATGCCTTTGTGGCTCGCGCCGTTGCAGGTGGTGGCGCTGAACATTTCCGGCGGCCAGGCCGAATACACGGCGCAGGTGGCGGGCGAACTGCGCCGCGCCGGTTTCCGCGCCGAAGCAGATTTGCGTAATGAGAAGATTACCTATAAAATACGGGAACATAGCATGCAGAAGCTGCCCTACCAGCTGATCATTGGCGAGCAGGAGAAGGCAGCTTCCAAGGTGGCCGTGCGAACCCGCAGCGGTGAGGATCTCGGGCAAATGACGCTCGCGGACTTCATCGAACGCCTCCAGCGAGAGGTGCGCGTGGGCAGCGCGGCCTAATTATTAATTTTTTGGAGAAACGACATCGCTCAGGAAAAAGCGCAGCGCCTCAATACCGAGATAACCGCACCCGAAATACGCCTCGTCGGCACCGAAGGCGAACAACTGGGCGTGGTGCCGATCGCAGACGCGATGCGGCGCGCGGAGGAACTGGAGGTGGATCTGGTGGAAATCGCACCGACGGCCGTCCCCCCGGTGTGCAAGCTGATGGACTTCGGCAAGTTCAAGTACCGTGAAGCCAAGAAGGCGCACGAAGCGAAGCTCAAGCAGAAGCAGATCCAGGTCAAGGAAGTGAAATTCCGGCCCGGCACCGACGAAGGCGATTACCAGATCAAGCTGCGCAACTTGATAAAGTTTCTGGACGAAGGCGACAAGACCAAGGTCACGCTGCGTTTTCGCGGGCGCGAGATGGCGCACCAGGAATTCGGCCACCGCCTGATTGAGCGGGTGAAGAACGACCTGGTCGAGCACGGAGTGGTCGAGCAGTACCCGAAGATGGAAGGGCGCCAGCTGGTGATGGTTCTGGGGCCGAAGAAAGTGGCGGTAAAGAAAAAAGCTGAACCCGCTGCAAAATGAATTCTGCAGTGGCCCGATCCAGGGGAACATGAGGCGAGGTATCCCCTCAACGTTTTTGTAGCAAGTTTTTGGAAAGACCCGAATTTGATCTTTCCGTGCAGCACCGTTCCCGGCTCGCCGGGGACGTAAAACAAGTGGTGTCGAGGTCAACAAGCTCTCCCCTCGGGAGACGCCCGCCGCCATGTCAAAACTAGGAATAGTCATGCCCAAGATGAAGACCAAGCGGAGCGCGGCCAAGCGTTTCCGCATCCAAGCCGGCGGCGGGATAAAACGCACCAAAGCGTTTCTGCGCCACATCCTGACCAAAAAGACCACCAAGCGCAAGCGCAATATGCGCGGCACGTCCCAGGTCCACGCAAGCAACGCGCGTTCCGTGCGCGCGATGCTGCCCAACGGTTAAGGAGAACGAGCCATGCCTAGAGTTAAACGTGGGGTAGAAGCGCGCGCCCGCCACAAGAAGGTGATGGATCTGGCCAAGGGCTACCGCGGTCGCCGCGGCAGCGTCTTCCGCATCGCCAAGGAAGCGGTGATGAAGGCGGGCCAGTACGCCTATCGCGACCGCAGGACGAAGAAGCGCGTGTTCCGCGCGCTGTGGATTGCGCGCATCAACGCGGCGGCGCGCGAGTGCGGCCTCTCCTACAGCGTATTCATGAACGGCCTGAAACGAGCCGCGATCGAGGTGGACCGCAAGGTGCTGGCCGACCTGGCCGTGACCGACATGGCGGCGTTCGCGAAGTTCGCCGAGCAGGCCAAGGCAAACATGCCTTCCAACACGGCAAGCCTGCCTGCCAACGAGGCGGGTGCGGCGTCCAAGTAAGGCGGGCCGCGGCAGGGTTTACGCGTATCAATGCGAAAGGAGGCTAACCTGATTAGCCTCTTTTCGTTTGTGTGATCGTCACCATGGACCATCTGGAAAAAATAGTCAGCGATGCACTGGAGCAGTTTGGCCGTATCGGCGATGCGACCGAACTGGAGCAGGCAAAGGCGCGCTTTTTGGGCAAGGCCGGCGCGCTCACCGGTTTGCTCAAGGCTCTGGGCAAGCTTCCCGCCGATGAGCGGCGCGAGGCCGGCAGCCGCATCAACGCGGCCAAAGACCGGCTCGAGGCCGCGCTCGAACACCGGCGCGACGCGCTGGCGCAGCTGCAGCTCGATGCGCGCTTGGCGGAGGAGGCGCTAGACGTCACGCTCCCCGGGCGCGGCGCGAGCTGCGGTCGCCTGCATCCGCTCACCCGCACGCAGGAGCGCATCGAGGCCATATTCCGCTCGATCGGCTTCGATGTCGCCGACGGCCCCGAAATCGAGACCGACTGGAACAATTTCACCGCGCTCAACAATCCGGAGAACCATCCGGCGCGCTCGATGCAGGATACGTTCTACGTCGAGAACCAGGACGCGGGCGGCAGACCGCTGCTGCTGCGGACCCACACCAGTCCGATGCAGGTGCGCTATGCGCGCATGCATGCGCCGCCGCTCAAGGTGATCGCCCCGGGGCGCACCTATCGCGTCGACAGCGATGCCACCCACTCGCCCATGTTTCACCAGGTTGAAGGTCTGTGGATCGACGAAGACGTGAGCTTCGCCGACTTGAAGGGCGTATACACCGATTTCCTGCGCCGCTTTTTCGAAACCGAAGAACTGGAGGTGCGTTTCCGGCCTTCGTTCTTTCCGTTCACCGAGCCTTCGGCCGAAATCGACATGGCCTTCGGCGCCGGGCCGAACAAGGGCCAATGGCTGGAGATCTCCGGTGCCGGCCAGGTGCATCCCGCGGTGATCCGCAATTTCGGGCTCGACCCGGAAAAGTACATCGGCTTCGCCTTCGGTTCCGGCATTGAACGCCTGGCGATGCTGCGCTACGGCATCCACGACCTGCGCTTGTTCTACGACGGCGACTTGCGTTTCCTGCAGCAGTTCGCATGAAATTCTCCGAACGCTGGCTGCGCAGTTTCGTCGATCCGTCCCTGTCCACGGCGGAGCTGGCGCACGCCCTCACCATGGCCGGCCTGGAAGTGGAGTCGCTCGAGCCGGCCGCGCCGCCCTGTTCCGGAGTGGTGGTGGCCGAGATCCTCGAAGTGGCGCGCCACCCCAACGCCGAGCGCCTGTCGCTGTGCCGGGTCAATGTGGGCGAGCCCGCACCGCTCACGATCGTGTGCGGTGCGCCCAACGTGCTGGCCGGCATGCGCGCGCCCTGCGCGCTGGTCGGCGCGCGCCTGACCGGCGCTGACGGCCTGGCGTTCGAGATCAAGCGTTCGAGCCTGCGCGGCGTCGACAGCCAGGGCATGCTGTGCTCGGCGAAGGAACTCGGGATCGATGACGACCACGCGGGCCTCTTGCCGCTCGCGGCCGATGCGCCCATCGGAGGCGACGTGCGCGAGCTGCTCGAACTCGACGATACCGTGTTCACGCTCAAGCTCACCCCGAATCGCGCCGACTGCTTGAGCCTGCTCGGGGTCGCGCGCGAAGTGGCCGCGATCACCGGCGCCTCGTTCAATGCGCCGGCGATCGCGCCGGTCGCGGCGAAAAGCGAGGCGCGGCATCCGGTGAACATCTCCGCTGCGGACGGTTGCGGGCGGTTCGCCGCCCGGGTGATCCGCAACGTCGACGCCGCCGCGCCTGTGCCCGCGTGGATGAAACAGCGCCTGGCGCGCGCCGGGCAGCGCTCGATCTCGGCGCTGGTGGACGTGACGAATTACGTCATGCTCGAGCTCGGTCGCCCGCTGCACGTCTACGATCTGGACAAGCTCACCGGCGGCATCGACGTGCGCTTCGGGCGCAAGGGCGAGCGGCTGAAGCTGCTGAACGAGCAGAACGTCGAGGTGGACGAGACGGTGCTGTGCATCACCGACGCCTCGGGCCCGATCGGGCTCGCCGGCATCATGGGCGGCGATTCGACCAAGGCCGAGACGAACAGCAGGAATATTTTTCTCGAGTCCGCTTTTTTCTATCCCGATGCGGTCGCGGGCCGCGCGCGCCGCTACAACTTCACCAGCGACGCCGCGCACCGCTTCGAGCGCGGTGTCGACTTCGACAACAACGTGGCGGGGATTGAGCGTGCGACCGAACTGATACTCGCGATCTGCGGCGGCGAGCCGGGGCCGACTGCCGATCACGTGGCGCAGTTGCCCGAGCGCAAGCCGGTGCACCTGCGCAGCGCGCGCGCGGCCAGGGTTCTCGGCATCGACGTCGGCGACGCGGAAATCGCCGCCATTTTTTCGCGCCTCGGCCTCAGCAGCGTGAGCACTGCGGACGGCTTCGAGGTGACGCCGCCGTCGTACCGCTTCGACATCGCGATCGAGGAAGATCTGATCGAAGAGATCGCGCGCATTTACGGCTACGAGCGCATCCCGGCCAAGCAGCCGCGCACGCGCGCCGCGATGTCGCCGCAGCACGAGGCCGTGCGTCCGCTGCTGCAGATGAAGGAAGCGATCGCCGCGCGCGACTACCAGGAAGTCATCAATTTCAGCTTCGTCGAGACCGACTGGGAGCGTGATTTCTGCGGCAACGACGCACCGGTCAAGCTGCTCAATCCGATCTCGAGCCAGCTCTCGGTCATGCGCTCGGGTCTCGCCGGCAGCCTCGTCGCCAACGTGCGCTATAACCTCAATCGCAAACAGGGCAGGGTGCGTTTGTTCGAACTTGGACGGGTGTTCCGCGCCGACGCAAGCGTGGACGATGGGCCGCTCACGGTGGCCGGCATCGCGCAGCCGCTCAAGCTTGCCGCCATTGCCTATGGTCCGGCCTATCCGGAGCAATGGGGGCTCGCCGAGCGCAAAGTCGATTTCTACGATGTCAAGGGCGACATCGAAAGCCTGCTTGCGCGAGCGAACGCCCGGTTCGAGCCCACGACGCATCCCGCGCTGCATCCGGGCCGGGCCGCCAAGGTGCTGCTCGATGAACAGCCGATCGGCTGGCTCGGCGAACTGCATCCGCGCTGGCAGCAGAAGTATGAATTGCCGCAGGCTCCGGTGCTGTTCGAACTCGACCTGGACGCGCTGCTCGCTTCGCCGATACCGGTCCACCGGGAGGTATCGAAGTTCCCGCCCGTGATCCGCGATCTGGCGCTGGTGGTGGATGAATCCGTGCCGGCCGAGGCGCTGCTGGAGGCGATGCAAAGCTCGCGCCCGGCGCTGGTGCAGGAGTTGTGGCTGTTTGACTTATACCGCGGAAAAGGCGTAGGCGCAGGCAAAAAAAGCCTTGCATTTCGGGTAGTTATGCAAGATACTTCGAAAACGCTGACCGACGTGGAGACGGAGGCGGCGATGGCGCAGTTGCTGCAGCTTCTGGTCCAACGAGTCGGCGTCAAATTGCGCACCTAGGGAGAAAAAATGACGTTAACCAAAGCTGAGCTGGCTGACTTTTTGTTTGAGAAAGTCGGGCTCAACAAGCGCGAAGCCAAGGATATGGTCGAAACATTCTTCGAAGAAATCCGCGCCGCCCTGGAAAACGGCGACAGCGTCAAGCTCTCCGGATTCGGCAACTTCCAGCTGCGCAACAAGCCGCAGCGTCCCGGGCGCAACCCCAAGACCGGAGAAGAGATACCGATCACCGCGCGGCGCGTCGTCACCTTCCACGCCAGCCAGAAGCTCAAGGCACTGGTGGAAAAGGCCAATCGTGGAAAACCGCAGCAGCAACAGTAGCCTGCCGCCGATTCCGGCGAAGCGCTATTTCACCATCGGCGAGGTGAGCGAACTGTGCGGCGTCAAGCCGCACGTGCTGCGCTACTGGGAGCAGGAGTTCACCCAACTGAAACCAGTCAAGCGCCGCGGCAACCGGCGCTACTACCAGCATCACGAAGTACTGCTGATCCGCCGCATCCGCGATCTGCTGTACGAGCAGGGTTTCACCATCAGCGGCGCGCGCAACCGCCTGGACGATATGGTGTCAGGCAGCGGCCGCGCGCAGGCCGCACGCGCAGAGCCGGGCAAAGTCGATCTGCCCGCGATCAGGAGTGAGATCGAGAGCATCATCGAAACGCTGGTCAGTCGCGCCTGAGCGGCGCAACTGCATGCATTGCTGGTTCTCATTCGGGCCGGCGTGATAACATCACCGGATTCGGGGCGTAGCGCAGCCTGGTAGCGTACCTGCATGGGGTGCAGGTGGTCGGAGGTTCAAATCCTCTCGCCCCGACCAAAACAAGAACGGGTTGCAGATCAACGTCTGTAGCCCGTTTTTTTGGGTGCGCATCGGCGTAGCAGTCGGACATCTGCGAAAGCGCCGATGTCGGGGTCGTTGCTTCCGGCGTCGGCCGGCTCAACGGGGGAGCGCGCGCACCGGGCGCTGACGCGAACGAAGCTGAATTATGGTTCCAGCGCCTGCTTGTAGCGTTGGCGTGCGGCCTCCTCCTTTATCACGTCGTCGATCTCGCGCATGATGCTGCCCACGTCGGCGGGTTTTTCGCTGCGCGCGAAGCGACCGCTCAGCACGATCCCGGGGTGCAGCTTGCCGCTCTCGTAGATTGACCAGATTTCGCGGCCGTAATCGGTGCTGCGGAGTTCGGGGGCGTATTGGCCGAAGTAGGCGGTCAGGTTATCGACATCGCGCTCCAGCATGACGCCGGCGCTGTTGTTGCCTGCGGCATCGACCGCTTGAGGGAGGTCGATGATCACCGGCCCGTCGCCGCCGACAAGCACGTTGTACTCGGACAGATCGCCGTGGACGATGCCGGCGCAAAGCATGCGCACGACTTGCGCGATCAGGGTGTGATGGAATTCACGCGCCTGCGCGGCGCTTAGCGCCAGGTCGTTGAGCCTTGGGGCCGCGTTGCCCATTTCGTCGGTCACCAGTTCCATCAGCAGGACGCCCTCGAGGAAGTTGTACGGCTGCGGCACACGCACCCCGGCGGCGGCAAGCCGGCGCAGGGCGTCCACTTCGGCGTTTTGCCAGGCCTGTTCCTGCTCCTGACGCCCGTAGCGCGAACCCTTCTCCATGGCGCGGGCGCGGCGGCTGTTCTTTACCTTGCGGCCTTCCGTATACTGGACATTCTGGCGGAAGCTGCGCTTGTCCGCCTCCTTGTACACCTTGGCGCAGCGTGTATCTTCCCCGCAGCGGACGACGTATACCTCGGCCTCCTTACCGCTCATAAGCTGGCGCATGACCTCGTCGACGAGGCCTTCCTCGACCAGCGGTTTGAGCCTTGTTGGAGTCTTCATGGGCGCCTTTCAGCGCGGCTCCGGCGCTCGGTGATGGTGCGGGCAGGCACGATTTTACTCCATTGGAAAGCCGGCATTCACATAACAAGGCATGCGTCGTCGCCGGCTATGTGGATTGAGCGCATGAGGAAACAATTTGCCCTGGCGGGCCTTGCCGCCAGAAAAAAACCGGTGGCGCTTTTTGAAACGCCACCGGCTTAAAGACGGGATTCCAAAGGAGGAGGAGGAGAAACCCCGCAAACGAATACTACAACAACCGATGGTGCGTTGCAACAGGTGTTTTCCGAAAGCAGCCCGGATCACGCGGTTTCCCCATCCGTTTTTCTGATGTTGGTCATCATAAAATGCGCTATGGTGCATCGCATCAATATGATATAGGTAATGCGCGGGGGGATTTGCCAGGAAACATTGATCCGATGATTATCAGGCCATTGACAGTATTCGAGCGCGAGGCCGTCAGAAATTTCTATCTCGCCCTTTCGCCTGAGGACCGCCGCAAGCGCTTCTGCTGTTCGCTTTCCGATGAGACCATTTCCGGCTACGTGGACCGGCTGAATTTCACCCGGGACACGATTCTGGCTGTGTTTGACGAACAGGCGGAGCTTGTCGGATTGGCCGAACTTGTTCGCGGCGCCGAAGCAGGCGAAATGGCGTTTTCGGTGCGGCCTGACAAGCGCGGCCGGAAGATCGGCACCAAGCTCATGCAAAGGCTGCTGCTGCGCGCGAGGATGTGCGGGATCGAGAAGGTATTCGTGCTGTTCCTCTCGGACAACACTCCCATGCGCCGGATGGCGGTTAGCGCCGGTATGGCGCTAAGCTCGGTTGACGGTGAAGCTCGCGCTGCGCGCGAACTGCCGGCCCCGAGCGCCGAAGAACTGGCGCATTGGTTCATCGAGGAAGCTCTTTCGCATGGCGGGTATTTCGGAACCCTAGGGCCTGTTGACATTCATCGCATGAGACGCGTTGCCTCCAAATGCGGATGACTGCAAGGCGCGCGACGCCCCGAAGGAAGTCCCCTTGGGG
>MERK01000023.1 GCA_001770575.1 Betaproteobacteria bacterium RIFCSPLOWO2_12_FULL_64_23 | reverse complement strand
ATGGTTCGCGAGCAAGCTCGCTCCTACGCGAATTCCATGGTTCGCGAGCAAGCTCGCTCCCACGAGGGCGCCGCTCCCGCAAGACAGGCGCTTGCTCAGAGCGAATAAGCGACTTTCATTCCCTGCTCCATCGCTCTCAGGGCATCGATTTCCTCCGCGCGCTCGGCGCCGCCGATCAGCGCCGCCTCGATTCCCTTCGCAGCGAGTTCTGCGCGCAACGCGTTGACCGGCTCCTGTCCCGCGCAGAGCACCACATGGTCGACTTCGAGCAATTTGGGCTGGCCCTCGTGCAGAATGTGCAGTCCCTGGTCGTCGATGCGCTGGTAGGTCACGCCGGTGAGCACCGGAACGCCGCGGCGCGCGAGTTCCATGCGGATGGCCCAGCCGGTGGTCGCGCCCAGGCTCTTGCCAGGGGGCGTGGGTTTTCTTTGCAGCATGACGATCGCGCGCGGCGACTCTTCGCGCCTGGGCGCAACCAGGCCGCCGTCGCCCATGCCTTGCGGGTCCACGCCCCAGGCGGCGAGAAATTCGCGCGTGGTGGTGGCGCCGTGCGATTCGCTCAGGAATTCGGCCACGTCGAAGCCGATGCCGCCGGCGCCGATGATGGCGACGCGCCGGCCCGGCACTTTGGCGCCCGACAGCACTTCGTCGTAGCGCAACACCTTGGGATGGTCGATGCCGGGGATGTCGGGCAGGCGCGGCGATACGCCGCACGCCAGCACCACCGTGTCGTAGCCTTCCTTCGCCAACTCGTCCGCGCTGACGCGATGGCCGGTCTGCAACCGGACGCTGCTCTGCGCGAGCCGGGTGCGGAAGTAGCGCAGGGTCTCGGCAAATTCCTTGCCCGGCACTTCCTTGGCGAGGTTCAACTGCCCGCCGATGTCGCCTTGAGCCTCGTACAGGGTGACGTGGTGGCCGCGCTCGAATGCGGTGATGGCGCAGCAGAGGCCGGCGGCGCCGGCGCCGACCACGGCGATGCGCTTCGCGCGCTCTGCCTTGCCGGCCGGATAGAAGGTCTCGTGGCAGGCGCGCGGATTGACCAGGCAGCTTGCGACTTTTTCGCGGAACAGGAAATCCAGGCAGGCCTGGTTGCAGGCGACGCAGGTATTGATTTCGTCGGCGCGACCCTGTTCGGCCTTGAGCGCGAATGCGGCGTCGGCCAGCAGCGGGCGTGCGAGCGACACCAGATCGGCCACGCCCTGATCGAGCAGTTCTTCCGCCAGTTCAGGGGTGTTGATGCGGTTGGTGGCCATCACCGGAATCGAGACGGCGGATTTGATGCGCGCGGTGGCATCGCGCCAGGCGGCGCGCGGCACCATGTAAGCAATGGTGGGCACGCGCGCCTCGTGCCAGCCGATGCCGGTGTCGAGCACGTCCACGCCCGCGGCTTCGAGCGCGCGCGCGAGCTGCAGGGTTTCGTCCGCGTTCAAGCCGCCTTCGACCAGGTCCAGCGCCGACATGCGAAACAGGATCAGAAAACCGGGACCGACGCGCGCGCGCGTCGCGCGCACCACTTCCAGCGGGAAGCGCAGGCGGTTTGCGAGCGAGCCGCCGTATCGGTCGCTGCGGTTGTTGGTGCGCAGCGCGGTGAACTGGCTGATCAGATAGCCTTCGGAGCCCATGATTTCGACGCCGTCGTAGCCGGCCTCGCGCGCGAGCGCGGCACAGTTAGCGTAGCTCGCCACCGTCTGCTCCACCTCGGCGGTGGCAAGCGCGCGCGGCTTCCTGCGGTTGATCGGCGAGGCGATGTCGGAGGCGCCGACCAGTGCGTCGTGCCTGGCGTAGCGCCCGGCGTGCAGGATTTGCAGGCAGATCAGGCTGCCCGCGGCGTGCACCGCGCCGGTGACCACGCGATGCGCGGCGAGCTTGTCCGGGTGATCGAGCGCAGCCGAATCGGGTCCGAGCAGCCCGGCCGCATCGGGCGAGTAACCGCCGGTAATGATCAGCGCCACGCCGCCCCTGGCGCGCTCGGCGTAAAACGCGGCGGCGCGCGCGCTGCCATCGGGCATCGCCTCCAGGCGGGTGTGCATCGAGCCCATGACGATGCGGTTTTTCAGCGTGAGCGGGCCGGCTTGCAGCGGTTGAAACAGGCGGGGATAAGAAGGCATGATCAGTTTTTCCTGATGATTCGGCCGCGCCATTATGCGCGAGCGCACGTGTGCTCACAATCCTTCTGCAAGAGCGCGCGCTCGCGCTGGGTTCTGATTCAATTATCCATCTGATAGATCACCCGGTTGGCGCGGCGCAGCCGGTTGCTCAGCTCGCGCCCGAGGTTGCGCAGCAGGGTCACGGCGATGTCAGGGTGGCTGCCGGCGAGCTGCTGAAATACCTCGTGCTCCAGCACATAGCAAACCAGTTCCTCATCGGCTTGCACGGTGGCGGAGCGCACTTCCGTGTCGAGCAGCGCCACTTCACCGAATATCGTGCCCGGAGAAAAGGTGACCAGGCGAATATCGCGCGTCGCCCCGGCGGGGCGGATGCGCACGCTGGCTTCGCCCTTCGCGATGACAAACAGTTGCTGCCCCGGATCGCCCTCGCGGAACACGGTGTCGCCCTTGGCGTAGACGCAGCGCCTGAGCATGCCCTTGACCACCTCGATCTGGGCTGTGCTCAAGCCGGCGAAAATGTCGAGCTGGCCGAAAGGAAATTCGGCGCCGAGCCCGACATCCCCCAGCTCGGATAGGATCAGCTGGTCTTCGGCCCACTCCAGCGCCTGGTCGATGTCGACGAACACGCGGGCCTTGGTCAGGGCCGCAATCGCGCCCGTGTCGCGCAGGAACTGGCCCATGCGGCTTTGCTCCTCGACCGACGACAGCAGCAGGACCCTGCCTTCCTTGACCATCGCATCGTTGGCCTGCACCAGAAAGCGCACGCCGGTGCTGTCGATGTCGGTGACGCGCTTCAGATCGACGATCACCAGCGTGGCGCCGTCCTTGACCGCTTTCTCGATCTGGTGAATCAGTTTTTCGGCGGTGCCGAAAAACACGGAGCCTTCGAGTTCGAACACGACGATGCGCCGGCCGTGCTCGAAGAGCAGCTGCATCAGCCGCGGCTCGCGCGTCTTGCGCGAGCGCAGCACGTCGCCGTGAATGCTGCGGCGGATCACCGATTTGCTCATGCGGAAGAGGAAGGAAAACACCGACACCAGCATGCCGATGGCCACGGCGGTGACCAGGCTGGCGAACACCGCGACCAGAGTCACCAGCACGATGACGAACAGGTCGAGCAGCAGGCTGGGGCGGTTGCGCGGGCCTGCTGCTGCGATGCGCTTCACCAGCTGCACGGTCCAGCGATCGAACAGCCGCCAGGCGGTCACGGCCAGCATTCCGGCCACCACTACTTTGGGGATCAGGGCGATCAATTGCGCACAAAACAGCACTGCGGCAAGGATCAGGAGTGAACTGATTAGGACCGAGTAGCCGGTGCGCCCGCCGGAATTGTAATTGCCCTGGCTGGAAGTGAGGCTGATGGCGCTGGAGATGCCGCCGAACGCGGCGACAACGAGGTTGCCCACGCCCAAGCGCACCAATCCCAGATTGTGGTCCTGGCGCTGCTGGGTCACACCTTCCATTACCTTGGCGCATAGCAGCACGTCCAGTGATGAAATCAGCGCCAGGCTCGCCGCCCAGGCGAGCACGGACGGCATCAGGCTCCACCACTGGCGCTCTTGCACGATGGCATAGAAGCCGGACAGGTAATGCAGGTCGGGCATGGCGAACCTGAATTCGCCGATGAACGGGCCGACGCTGTCGCCATAGCCCAAATAGAGAAAAAGATAATACAGGCCGATGCCGCCAAACAGGCCGGTGATCACCGCAGGAATGCGTTTGCTCAGTTTGCCCGCGTACAGCATGAGATAGCAGGTGAGGATGCCCACTGCCAGGGTGAGCGGCTGGGCATGGCGCAACTGCTCCAGCATCGTGCCTGGCTCGAGGCGGTGGCCCAGGCCCAGCATGGGCGCGATCTGCGACAGCAGCAGCAGGACGGCGGCGGCGTTCTGGAAACCGGCGATGACGGGGTAGGGGATGTATTTCACCAGGCCGCCTGCCCCGATCGCGCCGAGCGCAGCCTGCATGATGCCGGAGAGGAATATCACGAAGAACATGAGCGTCAGGGTTTGCTGCGGATCCTGGAGCGAAACGTCGGATTGGATCTGGACCAGATGCAGTGCGACCATGCTGATCAGGTAGGCCTGCATGCTGCGTGGGGCGAACACGACGGCAGAGTTGGCGCGCAGCAACAGCGCGACCAGGGCGACGATGATGGCGCTGTACAGCCCGGCAATCACGCCGTAACCGGCATAGCGCTCCCCCAGGGGGGCAAAGGCGAACAGGCCGAATCCAATGCTGAGCGGAAGCGTCAGCAGCGCTGATGTGAACCCTCCCGCCCATTCGGCGCGCAGCGTGCTGGTGACCAAAGGCCTGCTCCCTTCTGCTTGCTTTTCTTATTGGTTCTGCCGCCATCGCGACCCGGGACAAAAGCGGCCGGCTGGGCAGGCGCAATCATAGCGCAGTCAGGGCGGAATTGCGGTACCAAAGCGCGCGTGCCGGCGCTATCATGCTGCGCGAGCATGAACGACGAACACATACACGACGAACCCCTGCGCATCGACAAATGGCTCTGGGCAGCGCGGTTTTTCAAAACGCGCAGCCTGGCGGCCAAGGCCGTGGACGGCGGCAAGGTGCGCCTGAACGGCGAGGGCGCAAAGCCTTCGCGCGCGCTCAAGCGCGGGGACGAGCTGGCGATACGCGTGGGCGAGCTGGAGTGGGTGGTCGAGGTCAGGGCGCTGTCGCGGCAGCGCGGCCCGGCGGCGCAGGCGGCGCTGCTCTATTGCGAGCGCGAGGACAGCCGCGCGCGCCGCCTGGCGGCAATGGCGCAGCGCAAGGCCCAGCCGCATCCGGCCGCGGGGGTGAAAGGGCGGCCGACGAAGAAGGACCGCAGGCAGATACGCCGCTTTACCGAAACGTGAGTTTGGCGATGCGCAAGCCGGCCGGTGCCGGAGAAACATATCGAGTCGTGCGTGACCCGCAGTAGAATGTAATAGCCAGCGGCTGGATAGAGGCAAGGAAATGCACGTCGATTTTGCACACCTGAAGAACGCGCTGACGTTATTGCTGGTCCTGGCTTCGGGCATTCTTTCCGCCTGCGGCAGCTCCGGCGGGTGCACGGTCGTTTCTTCCAGCGGGACCATCTCGGGCACGGTGACACTGGGTCCCCATTGCGCCGATGCGACAACCACCGCCACTTCCGGTTACAGTATTTCGGGGACGGTGAGCGGCGGGTCGCCGCTGGGCACGAAAGTCGGCCTGAGCGGCGCGGGAACGGCGAGCACCAGCACCGACGCGAATGGAAACTACAGCCTCACCGGCATCTCGAACGGGATCTACACGCTGACGCCCTCGCGCGCCGGCTATGTCTTCAGCCCGGTAAACCTCGGCGTCACGGTCAACGGCGGCAACGCCAGCGGCAATGACTTCGTCCAAACGGCGTCCATAGGCGCAACTACCGGCATTTCCGGTTCGGTGGCGGGTGCCGTGGCGCAAAACGTGACGATCACCCTGAGCGGCGCCAATAACGGGTCTGTGCTGACCGACGCGAACGGCAATTTCGACTTTTCCGGCCTCGCTGCCGGAAGCTACACGCTGACACCCTCTCTGACCGGGTACGTCTTCAGTCCGGTGAGCAGCGCGGTCACCACGACCAGCGGCGGGAATGCCTTGGCGGGCAGGTTCACCGCATCATTCTATGCGGCGGCGACCACCCGGCTGGTCGGGACGGTAAGCGGCGCCACGGCGCAGAACGTAGTGCTCATCTTGAGCGGAACCAACACCGGATCCGCGGTGACCGACGCGAACGGGAGTTACGGTTTCTCCGGCCTGGTTGCCGGGAGCTACACGGTGACCCCGTCGCTGGCGGGGTACACCTTCAGCCCCGCGAACGTCGCAGTCGTGGCCGTCGGCGGCGAAACCATCGTGCTCGCGAGCTTTAGCGCGACGCACTGAGCGCATCATCCGAATTAGGCTGAGGCGGCAGGCGGCTTTCCGGTAGAATCGCGCATTTTTTCGGCAAGCGCCGGGAAACGGAAGCACCTTGATCATAACCTCAGGTATCACTATACAATTCGGCGCCAAGCCATTGTTC
This sequence comes from Betaproteobacteria bacterium RIFCSPLOWO2_12_FULL_64_23, assembly GCA_001770575.1. Lineage (GTDB taxonomy): Bacteria > Pseudomonadota > Gammaproteobacteria > Burkholderiales > SG8-39 > 2-12-FULL-64-23. The sequence goes on along the minus strand of MERK01000023.1, from coordinate 2,897 downwards.
GAGAACGTTTCTGTCAAGTTCGGCGAGGGCAACCGTTACGGCCTCATCGGCGCCAACGGCTGCGGCAAGTCCACCTTCATGAAAATCCTCGGCGGCGATCTCGAAGCGAGCGCGGGCAGCGTCGCGGTCGACCGCACCGAGCGCGTGGGCAAGCTGCGCCAGGACCAGTTCGCCTACGAGGAGCAGCGCGTGCTCGACGTGGTGCTGATGGGGCACGAGGAAATGTGGCAGGCGATGACCGAGCGCGACGCGATCTATGCCGATCCGGACGCGAGCGAAGAGGACTACATGCACGCGGCCAACCTGGAGGCGAGGTACGCCGAATTCGGCGGCTATACCGCCGAGGCGCGTGCGGGCGAACTGCTGCACGGCGTGGGCATCCCGATAGCGCAGCACGACGGACCGATGAGCGCGGTCGCGCCGGGATGGAAGCTGCGCGTGCTGCTGGCGCAGGTGCTGTTCGCCGATCCGGACATCATGCTGCTCGATGAGCCGACCAACCACCTGGACATCAACTCGATCCGCTGGCTCGAAGGCGTGCTCAACGCGCGCAGCTCGACCATGATCATCATTTCCCACGACCGGCACTTCTTGAACAGCGTGTGCACGCACATGGCGGACATGGACTACGGCACGCTGCGCGTGTATCCGGGCAGCTACGACGACTACATGCTCGCCTCGACCCAGGTGCGCGAACAACTGCTTGCGGCCAACACCAAGGCGAAGGAGAAAGTGGCCGAACTGCAGGACTTCGTGCGCCGCTTTTCGGCCAACAAGTCCAAGGCGCGCCAGGCGACCTCGCGTGCGCGCCAGATCGAGAAAATCAAGCTCGAGGACGTCAAGCCCTCCAGCCGCCAGTATCCTTACATCCGCTTCGAGGTGGACGAAAAGGAAAAGCTGCACCGCCTGGCGGTGGAAGTGACGCGCCTTTCCAAGAGCTACGACAAGCCGCTGATCAAGGGGCTGGATCTGGCCATCGAAGCCGGGGAGAAGGTCGCCATCATCGGTCCCAACGGCATCGGCAAGACCACGCTGCTGCGTTGCCTGTTAGGCGAGACGCAGGGCGGTTTGAAACCCGACTACGGCACGGTGAAATGGGCGGAGAAGGCGCGTCCTGGCTATTGCGCCCAGGACCATGCCGCCGATTTCGCCGCGGACACGACGCTGTTCGACTGGGTAGGGCAGTGGCGGCGCGAGGGCGACGACGACCAGAAGGTGCGCGCCACGCTGGGGCGGCTGCTGTTCTCGGGCGACGACGGAAAAAAGTCGGTCAAGGTGATCTCCGGCGGCGAAGGCCAGCGCATGGCCTTTGGCAAGCTGATCCTGCAACAGCCCAACGTGCTGCTGCTGGACGAACCGACCAACCACCTCGACATGGAATCGATCGAATCCCTGAACGGCGCGCTGGAGCGCTACAAGGGCACGCTCGTTTTCGTCTCCCACGACCGCGAATTCGTGTCGTCGATCGCCACGCGCATTATCGAAATGAAACCGGGCGAGGGCAAGCAGGTCGGCGCGGCGATGGTCGATTTCCGCGGCAGCTATGAGGAATACCTGCAGCAGCAGGGGCTGGCGTAACAGCGCGTTCGCGCGAAGACCGATCGAGTCGTGGTTCGTTGTTCGTCGTCTTGTGGGAGCGAGCTTGCTCGCGAACCATGGAATTCGCGAGCAAGCTCGCTCCCACGAGGACGCAGCCTACAAACTTAGGTACCGCTCCTACTATTTCTTTCTTGGCTTCTTGCTGTTCTCGCGTATCCAGACGGCGAAGTCCGGTTCGTTCATCTCTCCGGCGGCGACCGCCAACATCGCCTTGGTCGCTTCGATCTGGCTGGCGCAGAGGCGGTGGCCGTTTAGCGCGAGAAACATGCCGACCGCCAGAAATGCGGCCCGCTTATCGCCGTCGACAAAGGGATGGTTTTTTGCCAGACCTGCGCCGTAGGCCGCGGCCAGCGACGCGATGTCCGGGCGTTCGTACGCTGCAAGGTGTTCCGGCCGTGCCAGCGCCGATTCGAACAGGCCTTCGTCGCGCATCCCAGCCGCGCCCCCGTGCTCGGCCAGACTTTCGTCGTGCAGCAGCATCAGCGCGGTCTTATCGACCCAGCGCCATTTGCGGCTCATTTTGCAAGTGCGCGCAAGGTGTCGCGATACTCGTGCATGATCTCGCGGCCGAGCTTGAGTTGTTCCTCGATCGCCGGGTCATAAGGCGTGAGCTTGAAGCCGCCCGGCGTTTCGGTAAGGAAAACGGTATCGCCCTTGTCGATCTTCAATTGCGCCAGCGCTTCCTTGGGCAGCACGACGCCCACGGAATTGCCGATTTGAGTCAGTTTGAGGGTGAACATGATTCGCTCCGGTGTAATTACAAACGTAATAATACAAGCGAACCAGGATATACGCAAGACGTGGCAAGGGAGGCAGCAGTCACTAGAACCGGCGCAAGGGTTGGTTTTCTTGATCAGATGACTCTGAGCAGTGATCTACTTTTCGTGGTGAAAGGTACATCGCTATATCACTTTGGCATCTTGTGCTCGACGATGCATAACGCCTGGGTCCGCTACACCTGCGGCCGGCTGGAAAGCCGCTATCGCTATTCCAAGGACATCGTCTACAATAATTTCCCCTGGCCCGACGCGCCGACCTCGGCGCAGCAACAAAAAATCGAAGCAGCAGCTCAAGGCGTGCTCGACGCTCGCGCCGAATTCCCAGACGCCTCGCTCGCCGATCTGTACGACCCCCTGACCATGCCGCCCGCGCTGGTGAGGGCGCACCACCAGCTCGACGCAGCGGTGGACGCAGCCTACGGCAAGAAGAACTTCAGGAACGACGCCGAGCGCGTGGCGTTCCTGTTCGAGCTGTACCGGAAATATACGACTCTGTTGCCCGCCACCGGAATACCAGCG
>MERK01000022.1:9118-9904 GCA_001770575.1 Betaproteobacteria bacterium RIFCSPLOWO2_12_FULL_64_23 | reverse complement strand
AACCGCCCGGACGTGTTGCAGCGCTCCGGCAGTTATCCGCCGCCGCCGGGCGCCTCCCCCATCCTCGGCCTTGAAGTCGCCGGGCGCGTCTGCGCCATCGCCGCTGATGTCAAACAATGGAGAGTCGGAGACTTGGTCTGCGCGCTGACGCCGGGCGGCGGCTACGCCGAGTATTGCGCGGTGCCGGCGCCGCATTGCCTGCCCATCCCCAAGGGCCTGTCTTTGCGCGAGGCGGCGGCCTTGCCCGAGAATTTCTATACGGTCTGGACCAACGTATTCGACCGCGGCCGGCTGAAAGCAGGGGAGGCCTTCCTCGTGCACGGCGGCTCCAGCGGCATCGGCCTGACCGCCATCCAGCTCGCCAAGGCGTTCGGCGCCACCGTCTACACCACGGTGGGCAACAAGGAGAAAGCGGAGTTCTGCCGCCAAATCGGGGCGGATGCGGCCATCAATTACCGCGAGCAGGATTTCGTTGCGGAAGTCGCGCAACTCACGAACAAGAAAGGGGTGGACCTGATCCTGGACATGGTGGGCGGCCCTTATATCGAGAATAACCTCAAGTCGCTGGCGCTGGAAGGGCGGCTGGTACAGATTGCCTTCCTGCAAGGGAGCAAGGTCGCGCTGGATTTTCTGCCGATCATGCTCAAGCGCATCACCTTCACCGGTTCAACCCTGCGACCGCGCACCGTGGCGCAGAAAGCCGCGATCGCGCAGGATTTGCATAAGCATGTCTGGCCGCTGCTCGAATCGGGCAAGGTGAAACCGGTGATCCACGCCACCTTTCCG
>MERK01000022.1:0-9095 GCA_001770575.1 Betaproteobacteria bacterium RIFCSPLOWO2_12_FULL_64_23 | reverse complement strand
TCCTTCGGGGCGTCGCGCGCCTTGCAGTCATCCGCATTTGGAGGCAACGCGTCTCATGCGATGAATGTCAACAGGCCCTAGGAGGCCTCGAATTGTTGCGCCAACTTAAACAGCGCTTCCAAGATCAGGCAATCACAGGTCGGCGGCGCGGTTGAGGGTGGTAAGGAAAACGTCCGCCGATTGGTAACCGATCACCCGCAGCCCCTGGACCTCCCTGCCTTGCCGGTCGAAGAATATGATGCCGGGCGGCCCGAACAGCTTGAAGCGCTTGAGCAGGGCCTTGTCCTCGGACGAATTGGCGGTGACGTCCGCCTGCAACAACAGCATCTCCCCCATTTTCGCTTTTACCCGCGCGTCGGTGAAAGTAAAGGCCTCCATTTCCTTGCACGACACGCACCAGTCGGCGTAGAAATCGAGCATTACCGGTTTGCCGGGGGCCGCAAGCTTCGCCTCGAGTTCGGCCATGTTCCTGACGCGCGTGAAGCGCACTTCCTGCGCCGCGCGCTCGCCGCCGGCCACGAGTCCGGCGAGCGGCCGCAGCACCTCACGGCTGCCGGCGAACACGCCGATTGCGAGCGCTGCGCCGGCCAGCAGTGCCAGAACGCCCACGCCCTTCCACAGGCGCGCGAGGTTCCCGGCCTCGTGCGGCAGCGGGTCGATCGCGCGCAGGGCCATGGCCGATCCGATCAATAGCGCCGCCCAGGCGAACATCTGCGCCGCCACCGGCAGCACCGGCGACACGATCCAGATTGCCACGGCAAGCAGCATCACGCCGAAGAATTGCTTTACCGAGCGCATCCAGTGGCCGGACTTAGGCAGGAACGCGCCCTCGAACACGCCCACCAGGATCAGGGGCACCCCCATGCCGATGGACATGGCGAACAGCGCAGTGCCACCGAGCACCACATCGCGAGTCTGGCTGATATAGAGCAGGGCACCGGCCAGCGGCGCCGCCACGCAGGGGCTGACGATGGCCGCTGAGAGCATCCCCATCAGCACCACCGCGCCCAGGTGTCCGCCTTTGAAGCGGTTGCTTGCCTTGGTGATGCGGGCGTGAAAACCGGCCGGCAGCTGCAGTTCGTAGAAACCGAACATCGACAGGGACAGCAGCACGAACACCGCGGCGAAGGCGGACAACACCCAGGGATTCTGCAACGCCGCGGACAACAGGCTGCCCGACAGCGCCGCGCCGATGCCGATCCCCGTATAGGTGACCGACATGCCCATGACATAGGCGAAGGACAGCGTGAACGCGCGCGTGCGCGTCGCGTTACGACCTTCGCCGACGATAATGCCTGACAGGATCGGTATCATCGGCAGCACGCATGGCGTGAACGTGAGCAGCAGGCCGGCGCCGAAGAACGCCGCGGCGATCAGCCACAGGCTGCCCGAAGCGAGCAAACGCTCGAAACGCGCTTCCTCACCGAGCTCGGTGCCCGCGCCGGACGTGCGCGCCGCCTCGGCCGGGGACGGGGACGCGGCCGCACCGCTGCCCACGGCGGGGAGTTCGATTTTAGCGGTTTGCAGCTGCGGCACGTAGCACACGCCCACGTCGGCGCAGCCCTGCGAAGTGACCGCCAGCGTGAGCCGGTCCGCGGCCGCGTCGCGCGTAAGCGGCAGGCGGATGCGCACCTCCTTGCGATAGGTCTCGACCTTGCCGAAAAACTCGTCGTTGTGGATCTCGCCTTTGGGGAACTGAGCCGCACCCAGTTTTACCGTTTCGGGCTCGGCGGCGAATTTGAACCTGTCGCGGTACATGTAATAGCCGTCGGCGATCTGATAGCGCACCTCGAGCGTGCTCGCGTCGAGTGCCCGCGCCGAAAATTTGAACGCCACTTCGGGCGGAAGCAGGTCCTGCGCGGCGGCAAACCCATGCAGGGAAAGGGCAAGCAGCAACGCGAGCATTCGGTACAGGTTGAATTGCATAGGGGAAGGGGGGTCAGGCCGGCGCGCTGGCGCGCGTTTCGGACTCAACCCACTGCAAATAGGCCGACAGGCCCTGAACGATCGAGACCGCAATGATTTCGGGGAGTTCATACGGATGATTGGCGCGGATAGCCGCTTCCAGCTCGGCGTAACGGTCCTGCGCGGTTTTGATCAGCAGCGGATGCTCCTCGTCGTGCTGGATTTCCCCCTGCCAGCGATAGACCGAAGCGCAGGGCGCGAGAAGATTGACGCAGGCGGCGAGCCGCTGCTCGATGAGCAAAGCCCCAAGTTTTTCCGCGCTTGCACGGTCGGGCAGGTTGGTGACGACGAGCAAACCGTCCATGGCTCAGGCCGCCACCACCGTCGGCACGCCCTCGCGCACGCTCGGGTAGCGCAGCCGCACGGCCAACTCGTCCTTCATGCGCGTATTGACCAGGCGGCGCGATTCGCGCATGAAAGACAGCAGTCCTTCGGAGATTGCGCCTGCCTCGGCAGCCGCGCGCGTGATCCGCGGCGGGCGCGGCAAACCGGCGCGGTCGGCCACCAGATCGAAGTAATCGCCCATTTTCATTTCGCTGTCGTCACTCGCATTGTATACGCGGCCGGCCGCACCGCGTTCCAGCGCCGTGACGCAGATGGCAGCGAGGTCATCGGCGTGGATGTGATTGGTATAGACGTCGTCCTCGGCGCGCAGCACCGGTGCGCCGCGCTTCAGTTGCGCCAGCGGCAGGCGCTCGGCCGCATAGATTCCGGGCACGCGCAGCACCGCTACCGCCACGCCGTTTTGCTTACCCCAGGCGAGGAGCGCGCGCTCCGCGTCGGCACGGCGCGCGCCGCGCAGAGTCTGCGGCGCCACCGGCCGGTCCTCGTCCACCCAGGCACCGCCGCAATCGCCGTAGACGCCGCTGGTGCTGATGTAGACCAGGCGCTCCGGCGCCCGCATCGAGAGCGCGGCGATCAGACTGGCGCTGCGCTGGTCCTGTTCACCGCTTTCCCCGGGCGGCGCGAGGTGCAACACCAGGTCCGCCATTGCGGCCGGCGCGGCCAGCGTAGCCGGATCATCCAGGTCGCCCATGAGCGGTGTCGCGCCGAGGGCGGCAATGCGATCGGCCTGGCCGGCCGCGCGCACCAGGCCGAAGACCTGGTAATTGCGCGCGAGCTGCGGCAATGCGCGCAGCGCGATATCGCCGCAACCGACGATGAGCAGCCTCTTCATAGTAAAATTGTACCCGCTCTTATCACGGTAGTATTGCCAATGTCCTATCAGGTCACCATCCAGCCCAGCGGCCACAGCTTCCGCGTCGAGCCCGACGAAACCGTGTTGGTCGCCGCATTGCGCGAAGGTTTCGGCCTCGCCTATGGCTGCCGTAACGGCGCCTGCGGCAGCTGCAAAGGCAAGCTGCTCGAGGGCAAGATCGATTACGGCGCGCATTCGGACACCGCCCTGACGGCCGAGGAGCAGGCGGGCGGCCTGGCGCTGTTTTGCGTCGCGCGCCCCTTGAGCGACATCGTCATCGAATGCCGCGAGGTCGCCGCGATCAAGGACCAGGAGATCAAGATCCTGCCCTGCCGGGTGCAGGCCATCGACAAGCCCGCGCCGGACGTGGCGGTGATTTCCCTCAAGCTCCCGGCAAACGAGCGCCTGCAATACCTGGCCGGGCAGTATATCGAGTTCATGCTCAAGGACGGCAAGCGGCGCAGCTATTCCATGGCCAACGCCCCGCATGACGACGCGCTGCTGCAAATCCACGTGCGCCATCTTGCCGGAGGCCTGTTCACCGACCACGTGTTCGAAAAGATGAAAGCGCGCGATATCCTGCGCTTCGAAGGGCCGCACGGCACGTTCTTTCTGCGCGAGGACAGCCAAAAACCGATGGTGCTGCTCGCCAGCGGTACCGGCTTTGCGCCGCTCAAGGCGATTATCGAGCACGCGCTATACAAGGACATCACGCGGCCCATGACCCTGTACTGGGGCGGTCGCCGCCCGCGCGATCTGTACATGGACGAACTCGCCCGCGGCTGGGCGGCGCAGCACGCTCATGTCCGCTACGTGCCGGTCGTGTCCGACGCGCTGCCCGAGGATGCCTGGGCCGGGCGCGGCGGTTTCGTCCATCGCGCCGTAATCGAGGATTTTCCCGATCTCTCCGGCTACCAGGTCTATGCCTGCGGTGCACCGGTGGTGATCGAGGCGGCGCGGCGCGACTTCAGCGCCCTATGCTCCCTGCCGCCGGAGGAGTTCTACGCCGACTCGTTCACTACCGAGGCCGACCTGGCCAAGGTGAAGTGAGCGCGGGCCGGCGCGCTCAATCGTCTTCCCCGAGGTAGGCGGCACGCACTTTCGGGTCGGCGAGCAGTTCGCGCGCCGGCCCCGACAGCGTAATCAACCCGGTTTCCATCACATAGCCGCGGCCGCTGACCTCCAGCGCCAGGCGCGCGTTCTGTTCGACCAGAAGTATGGTCACGCCTTCCTTCGCCACCTCGAGTATGGTCTCGAAAATCTTCTGCACCATCAGCGGTGCGAGTCCCATGCTGGGCTCATCCAGCAACAATAGCTTCGGCCGGCTCATCAGCGCGCGGCCGATGGCGAGCATCTGCTGTTCGCCGCCGGAGAGCGTGCCGGCAGACTGGCCGCGCCGCTCGGCCAGGCGCGGGAACAGGTTGAACACGCGTTCCAGGTCCAGCCGCACCGCCGCGGCATCGCTGCGCACATAGGCGCCCATGGCAAGGTTTTCCTCTGCCGTGAGTTGGCCGAACACTCCACGCCCCTCCGGCACCATGGCCAAGCCGCGGCGCACCAGCTCAAACGCGCGCCTGCCGCCGATCGGCGCGCCGTCGTAGCGGATCGCGTCCGCCGCGACCGGCAACAGACCCGCTATCGCTTTTAGTGTAGTGGTCTTGCCTGCCCCGTTGGTGCCGATCAGGCACACCAGCTCGCCTTTGCGAACATGGAGATCTATGCCCTTGACCGCCCTGATGCCGCCATAGGCCACCTCCAGGCGCGTGAGTTCCAGCAGGTTCACGCGACGCCGCCTCCGAACCATGGTCGCGGTTCGAGCATAGGCACTGTCGGCGTCCGGCGGCAATCGCGGTCGGTCGCATCCCCATCCTGCGGCTGGGACCCCTGCTCCCTGCTCATGCCGCCGCCTCCGATCCGTAGTGCCAGTTCGAGCACGCGCGCCGTCGGCGTCCGGCGGCAATCGCGGTCGGTCGCATCCCCATCCTGCGGCTGGGACCCCTGCTCCCTGCTCATGCCGCCCCCCCAAGATACGCATCGATCACGCGCGGGTCGCGCTGCACCTCGCGCGGCGCGCCTTCGGCGATCCTTCTGCCGTAATCGAGCACCAGCACCCGATCGCACAGGCCCATCACCAGTTTCATGTCGTGCTCGATCAGGAGGATCGTGGTGCCGTCGGTGCGCACGCGCTGGAGCAGCTTTTTCAACTCCAGCGTCTCGGTGGCGTTCATGCCGGCGGCCGGCTCGTCCAGCGCCAGCAGCTTCGGCCCGGTGGCGAGGGCGCGCGCGATCTCCAGCCGCCGCTGGTCGCCGTAGGGGAGCTGCCGCGCCACGTCGTTGCCGCGCGCGGCGATGCCCACATAATCGAGCAGTTCCAGCGCGCGCTTCTCGATTGCAGCTTCTTCTTCGAGCGTGGCGCGTGTGCGCAGAATCGCGCCGAACACGCCGGCGCGCGTGCGCACGTGGCGCCCTATCATCACGTTGTCCAGGGCGGAGAGGTTGCCGAACAGGCGGATATTCTGGAACGTGCGGGCGATGCCGCGCGCCGCGATTTGATCCGGCCTGAGCCCGGCAAGCGGCTCGCCGTCGAAACTGAAGCCGCCCGCGTCGCAGCCGTAAATGCCGGTGAGCGCGTTGAACAGCGTGGTCTTGCCGGCGCCGTTGGGGCCGATCAGCCCGTAGATCTCGCCGCGATCGATGCTGAATCCGACTTCGGCCAGCGCCAGCACGCCGCCAAAGCGCTTGTCCAGACCGGCACACTCAAGCAGGACGCCGTCGCCAGTCCCCTGTTCTGGCTCGCGATTAGGCATTGTCGGCATCCGGCTTCGCCAGCTCGCGTTTTCTGACCGCCGATGGCAGCAGGCCCGCCGGCCGGTACAGCATCATCAGCACCAGCGCCAGGCCAAACAACAGCATGCGGATCACCTCTGGCTCGATGATCGATCTCCCGAACAGCGATTTCTGCAGCGGCTCGACGGTGTAGCGCAGCAGTTCAGGCACGAAAGAAAGCAGCACCGCGCCCAACACCACTCCCCAGACATTGCCCATGCCGCCGAGCACCACCATGGACAACACCATGATGGATTCGACCAGGACGAAGCTCTCCGGGCTGATGAAGCCCTGGATGGCGGCGAACATGCCGCCGGCGATACCGCCGAAGGAGGCGCCCATGGCGAACGCGAGCAGCTTGATGCGGGTGGTGTCGATGCCCATCGCCCGCGCCGCGACCTCGTCTTCGCGTATCGCCTCCCAGGCACGCCCGATACGCGAGTGCTGCAGCCGCAGGTTGACCACTATCGCGAGCAGAAGCAGGGCAAGCAGGATGTAGTAGTACTTGATCGGACCGGAAAACGCGAGGCCAAAAAAGTTTTCGTTGTCGCTGAAACTGAAGGAGCCGAAGCTGAACGGGTCGATGCGCGAGATGCCTTGCGGGCCGTTGGTGATATTGACCGGCTGCGACAGGTTGTTGAGGAAAATGCGCACGATTTCACCGAAGCCCAGGGTGACAATGGCGAGGTAGTCGCCGCGTAGTTTGAGCGTGGGCGCGCCCAGTAGCACGCCGAACAGGCAGGCAACCAGCCCGCCTATCGGTAAAATCACCCAAAACGGAAAGTGCAGGTCGAAATGCGGCGACGCGAGCAGGGCGTAGGCATAGGCGCCCACTGCGTAGAAGGCGATGTATCCCAGGTCGAGCAGCCCGGCGAAACCGACGACGATGTTCAAGCCGAGTGACAGGAACACGAACAAAATGGCGAGATTGGCGATGCGCACCCATGCCGTTCCGGCGGCGGCGAGCGCGAACGGCAGCGCGATCAGCGCGATCGCAATCAGCGCGACACCGACCCACTTCGCTTGCGGCTTGGCGAACATATTCACCCCGCGCATCCCGTCTCGCGTCTCGTATCTCGCGCCCTGTGCGTCAAGCGCGGTCTCCTACCCGCTCCCCGAGCAATCCGGAGGGCCGGAACACCAGCACCGCGATCAGCACCAGGAAAGCGAACACGTCCTGGTAATTGCTGCCGAAAACATTATTGGTCAGGTCGCCGATATAGCCTGCGCCCAGGGCCTCGACGATGCCGAGCAGAATGCCGCCCAGCATCGCGCCCGCAAGATTGCCGATGCCGCCCAGCACCGCGGCCGAGAACGCTTTCATCCCCAGAAGCGAACCCATGCTGTAGTGGGCAATGCCGTAATAGGTGCCGACCATCACGCCGGCGACCGCCGCCAGGGCGGCGCCGACGATGAACGTGAAGGCGATGATGCGGTCGATGTCTATGCCCATCAGGCCCGCCACCTGCGGGTTCTGCGACGTCGCGCGCATGGCGATGCCGAGCTTGGTGCGATACACCATCAGGGTCAGCCCGCCCATCATCAGCACCGAAGTCAGGATGATGGCGATCTGCACCCCGGTGATAATCGCACCGCCAACATGGAAACTGACCAGCGGGATGATCTGCGGAAAGGCGAGCGGGCTGCGGCTCCAGACCAGCAGTGCCACATGCTGCAGGATGATGGAGATGCCGATGGCGGTGATCAGCGGCGCAAGCCGCGGCGCGCCGCGCAACGGCCGGTAGGCGACGCGCTCCATGGCATAGCCCACCAGCATGCACGCCGGGACCGCGGCCAGTATTCCGGCGAGTACGATCAGCACCGGCGGCAGGGCCGTGCCGGCGAGTGCGCCTATCACCGAGAACGCGACCATGGCGCCCAGCATCACCAGCTCTCCGTGGGCGAAGTTGATCAGCTGGATGATGCCGTAGACCATGGTGTAGCCCAGCGCGACAATGGCGTAGACGCTGCCCAGGGTGAGCCCGTTGATGATCTGCTGCAGGAAAATGTCCATGCCTGACCGGATTTAAACGCAAAGGCGCAAAGAACGCAAAGTGCTTGTGTTCGGGGCCGCCGTCACGGTGCGCAAGCATAAAAAAACGGCGCCCGAGGGCGCCGTTTTTCTGCAGGAGCAGTGAGGAGCACCCGCCCCGCGCTTACTTCTTCGCGGCGTCCGCCGGCTTCGCGGGTTCAGCCGCGGCTTTTGGCGCCGCGGCTGCAGCTGCGGCAGGGGCCGCCGGCGCCGGCGCCTCGGCCGCCTTGATGAAGTCCTCGAACTTGGTGGTCTTGCCACCCTTGATGATCGCAATCGGCTCGATCTTGCCGCCCTTCATGGCAAAAATCGTCATCTCGGCGTCCTTGCGGTCGCCTTTTTCGTCGAACTCGATCTTGCCGCTCGCGCCCGCATAGCTGATCTTGGCGAGTTCTGGCAGGTACTTCGCCGGATCCGGAGAGTCGGCCTTTTTCATCGCCTCGATCAGCAGGTTGGCCGCGTCGTAGGTAAACGGCGCATACAGGATGGGTTCGATCTTAAATTTAGCCCTGTAGGCGTCGAGGAACGTCTTGTTCGCGGCCTGGACCGGGAGGCCGGCTTGCGAGCACAGCAGGCCTTCCGAGGCATCGCCGGCAAGCTCTTTCATCTTGTCGGTGCAGGCGCCGTCGCCGAAAGCGAACACCGCCTTGATGCCGAGCTCGCGCCCCTGCTTCATCAGCGGGCCGCCGGTCGCGTCCATGCCGCCGTAGAATATTGCGTCGGGCTTCTTGCCCTTGATCTTGGTCAGAATCGCCTTGAAGTCGGCGGTCTTGTCGGTGCCCTTCTCGCGCGGCAGCACTTTGATGCCATCCGCTTTCAGGGTTTTCTCGACCTCGTTCGCCAGACCCTCGCCGTAGGCGGTGGCGTCGTCGATCACCGCCACGGTTTTGGGCTTGACTTCACTCGCCAGGTAACTGGCGATCGCCGGTCCCTGCTGATCGTCGCGACCGACCACGCGGAACACATTTTTGAAGCCGCGCTCGGTCACTTGCGGATTGGTCGCCGAACCGCTGATCATCGGAATGGCGGCCTGATTGTAGATAGACGAAGCCGGGATGGTCGTACCGGAGTTCA
>MERK01000021.1 GCA_001770575.1 Betaproteobacteria bacterium RIFCSPLOWO2_12_FULL_64_23 | reverse complement strand
TGCGCTGCATCCCAAATTACCCCCGTCGCGCTCATGTGCTGAATGTCAACAGGCCCTAGGAGAACGTCGCGGTTATCTCCTACAATAACCTGGATCTTAGCCGGTCAATTTATAGCATGAACTCCCTCATTCCGGAGATCTCTGATGAAAACGAATCACGCCCTGAAGCGTAGCCGCCGCAGATTTCTACAGACCGCCGGGGTTGCTGCGGCAAGCCTGGTCTTGGTGGGGGCTCCGCGCGCAACGCGCGCCGCGCTGGAGCGCGCAGGAAAGATGAACATCGGGGTCGTCGGATCGGGCCGCCTCGGCGGCACCGTTGGCGAGCTCTGGGTGAGAGCCGGGCACGAAGTGATGTTCTCCTCGCTCGATCTCGAACACGACAAAGCGCTGGCGGCACGCCTCGGGACCGGCGCGCGTGCCGGTACCAGCAAGGAGGCGGCCGCATTCGGTGAAGTCTTGCTCATTGCGGTGCCTTACGCCGCATTGCCGCAGGTGGGGCGCGATCTGGGCGATGCGCTCAAAGGCAAGATCGTGCTCGACGCCTGCAACCCGATACCGGCGCGTGACGGCGAGATGGCCATCGAGGCCAGGGCTAAAGGAACCGGCGTCGCCTCGCCGCAGTTTCTTCCCGGCGCGCGCCTGGTGCGCGCTTTCAACTGCGTCGGCTACATCAGCATGAAAAGCGAGGCGCATCGCGCCGGAGAAAAGCTCGGTATCCCGCTGGCTGGCGACGACCCGGCGGCGCTCAAGGTCGCAGTGCGCCTGGTCGAGGACGCCGGCTTCGAGCCGGTCGTGGTCGGAGGCCTTGCGCGGGCGAAAGATTTCGACGCCGGCACGCCCATTTTCGGCAAGGCAATGACGGCAGCGGAGGTGCGCCGCACACTCGGCATCAGTTCGTAGCCGCCATGTTGCATCGCATGGCAAGCAAGGCCGGAAACACAGCGCTGCGCAAGGCGCGGCGGTGAACGATGCGCTGGTTCAACGCTGGCTGGGGCGGGTGGTGGCGCTGCGACCGGGAGAGGGGCGGGCGCTGGCTTGGTCATTTGGGTATTTCTTCTGCCTGCTCGCCGGTTACTATGTGCTGCGGCCGTTGCGCGACGAAATGGGCATCGCGGGCGGTGTGCGCAACCTGCAATGGCTGTTCACGACGACCTTTGTCGCGATGCTTGCGGCGGTGCCTGTGTTCGGCGCCATGGTCGCGCGCCTGCCGCGCGGGCGCTTCATTCCGCTGGTCTACCATTTCTTCGTCGCCAATATTGCAATCTTCTGGCTGTTGCTGACTTTCGATATCGGCAAAGTGCAGGTCGCGCGGGTGTTTTTCGTCTGGGTCAGCGTGTTCAACCTGTTCGCGGTGTCGGTGTTCTGGTCATTCATGGCGGACTTGTTTGCAAGTGAGCAGGGCAAGCGGCTGTTCGGTTTCATCGCCGCCGGCGGCTCCGCCGGAGCGTTGCTCGGCCCGGCGCTGACCATCGGGCTGGCGGTGCCGCTCGGCCCGGTCAATCTGCTCGTTGTGGCGGCGCTGTTGTTGGAGCTGGCCGTGCTGTGCGCGCGGCGGCTGGAGTCCGTGGCAGCCTCAACCCGGGGCGCGCCGGTTGCGCAGCTAGCCGGGTCGATGGCGGTGGTGGCCACGGCGCAGCCGTCGCCCCCGGCGCCGGCGGAGGCCGATGTGCTTGGCGGAGGCTGGCTTGCCGGCATCACGATGCTGCTGCGCTCGCCCTATCTCGCGGGCATCGCGCTGTGGGTAACCCTGCTGTCGCTTGCCGGAACGTTTCTTTATCTCCAACAGGCGAACATCGTTGCCGCCGCCTCCGACGATCCGGGGGTGCGCACCCGCATTTTCGCCAGTATCGACCTGGCGGTCGGGGTTTTGACCCTCATCGTTCAGTTCTTTGCGACCGGCCGGCTGATCGCGCGCTTCGGCGTCGGGCGCGCGGCTGCGGTCCTTCCGTTGGTCTTCGGCCTCGGCTTCCTGGCGCTGGCTTTCACGCCGATGCTGCTGGTGGTGATCGCGTTCCAGGCGATCCAGCGGACCGCCAATTTCGCCCTCTCGAATCCCGCCCGGGAAGTGTTGTTTACGGTGTTGGAGCGCGAGGAGAAATACAAGGCGAAAAACGTGATCGACATCGTCGTGTTCCGCGGCGCGGATGCGCTGAGCGGCTGGCTGTTCGCGCTGCTGCGCGGGGCCGGGCTTGAGCTGTCGACGATCTCGCTGGCGACGGTGCCGCTGGCCGGCGCTTGGCTGGTGCTCGCGCTCGCACTCGGACGCGCCCAGGAGCGTCGCGCCCGGGCAGGCGCCCCGCCGCGCGAATGAACGCATGCCGATCATGTTCTTCGGCTATGGCACCGCGGTATCGGCGCACGCTTTTTCCGATGCCGGCAGGCCCACCGGCCCTAGGGCCTGTTGACATTCATCGCATGAGACGCGTTGCCTCCAAATGCGGATGACTGCAAGGCGCGCGACGCCCCGAAGGAAGTCCCCTTGGGGGACGAAGCCAAGGGTGGTTCCCTTGGCGAGGAGCGCAACGCCGCAGGCGCCGCATTTAGAGGCAACCCGAAGGGACGGGGGATAATTTGGGACGCCGCGCGGCGTTGCTCGTCGCTTGTTTGGAATGACCAAACGGCACTCCTCGCGCCTTGCGCTGCATCCCAAATTACCCCCGTCGCGCTCATGTGCTGAATGTCAACAGGCCCTAGATTTGGCCGATAAAATCTTTCTTTCCGATCTCCACCCCGCAGTGGCGCAGAATGGCGTACGCGGTGGTGACGTGGAAAAAGAAATTCGGCAGCGCATTGTGCAGCAGGTAGGCTTGGCCGTTGAGGGTCTGGCTGCTGCCGCCTATCTTCAGCGTGATGTCGCGCGCCTCCGAGCCGTCGATCTGTCCGGGCTTCAGGGTATTGATGAAGGCGATGGTCTTGTCGATCCTGGCCTTGAGGTCGGCGAAGCTTGCTTCATTGTCCTCGTACACGGGTGCTTCGATTCCGGCGAGCCGGGCGGGTGCGCGTTTGGCGTGGTCCGCCGCGATTTGCACCTGGCGTGCCAAGTTGAGCATGTCCGGTGCCAAGCGATAGGCGAGCAGCACCGACGGATCGATTTTCCTGGCTGCGGCAAAGGCCGCGCTTTTGTCCAGAATCGCGGCGAGAT
Organism: Betaproteobacteria bacterium RIFCSPLOWO2_12_FULL_64_23; assembly: GCA_001770575.1. Classification (GTDB taxonomy): domain Bacteria; phylum Pseudomonadota; class Gammaproteobacteria; order Burkholderiales; family SG8-39; genus 2-12-FULL-64-23. Next base: position 11,922 of record MERK01000021.1, on the reverse strand, counting down.
TGACCAGGGTTTTGACGAAAACAGGAACGGATACCTGGTACATGGATATTGGCATGATGAATCCCTTAGGTTTCAGTGGAATTCGACGGCGAATCGTGAGCAATCCGCATGCGCTTGACCGTGCAACCCGAACGCCGCCGGTTGGTACTATTGTAAGAGATAATGATGTGCGTCGATGGGTGGCGAAGCATCTATTTTCAAGGGGAGCGACATGCGGCTGTTAATAGCGATCGGGATCGCCTTGGCATTGGCGGCCGCTCCTGCGCTGGCCGGAAACTTCGAGGATGGCGCGAGGTTTTACAAGGACAAGAATTACCAAAAGGCGATGGATTTGTGGCAGAAAGCGGCAGCGCAGGGCAATGCGTCGGCGCAATTCACTTTGGGCGTCATGCATGAGAACGGGCAGGGCACCGCGGTGGACTACCGGCAGGCTGCAGCCTGGTACCGGCAAGCGGCAGACGCAGGATATGCGGCAGCGCAAACCAATCTGGGATTTCTGTACGAGAAGGGGCAGGGCGTTGTGCAGGACAATAAGCAGGCCGTGTACTGGTACCGGAAAGCAGCACAACAGGGGACCGTCGAAGCGCAATTCAACCTCGGTCGGATGTACCAGACCGGGCAAGGTGTGGCGCAGGACTACGCGCAGGCCGCATCCTGGTTCGGCAAAGCGGGAGAGCAGGGGCACATTTGGGCGCAGTCCGCCCTGGGTCTGATGCATGAGCTGGGGCAAGGCGTCGCGCGCGACTACACGCAGGCGCTGTACTGGTACCGGAAGGCGGCGGAAAAAGGGGACTCCATGGCGCAGTTCGACCTCGGCCGGATCTACGAAGCCGGGCAGGAGGGCGTTGCGATGGATTATGTCGAAGCGCACAAGTGGTGGAATATCGCGGCATCGAATGACGAAGAAAGAGCGAGGAAAAGCCGCAACCTGGTGGAGCGCTTAATGACGCCGGAGCAGATCGCGGAGGCCAAGCGGCGCGCGCGCGAATGGATGGAGGCGCACGCAAAGAAGTGAGCCGCCGGGACGATTGCGGGAACGCGGCCGAGCGCCGTGTTGAGCGCCTTGCTCGCGACGCCTTCGACGACGCGCGCCTGGGTCGGCGACATTGCGCCGCGCGCAACCAGGTCTCGAAACGTACTCTAGCTTGCGGCGCAGGGAATTACCCACAGATTCTGTGGATAACCCTGTGGGCTCTTGCCGTGAAAAATCTCGCATGCTTCGGAGAAGTTCAAGAAAAATGCGGGCGACTACAAATTGGGCAATCGGCGAAAAGGATGTTCGGGTTCGCATCTCGACCCCGGCAGCATCGCCTCATGGCCTTCGGTTGACCAGGGGCCCGCCGCGGCTTGCGCGGGCCGCCAATGCTTTCATCGTCTGCTACAGGAGATTATCCGATGACCCAGCAACAAAGTGGCCCGGCCGGGCCGCGTTCCCTTGAACATGCGCTGGTGCGCTGGGAGGCGAGGTTCAGCGTAGGCGAATACCTGTTCGGGGAGCGTCCGAACGCTTACCTCGCTTCCAAAGCCGCGCTGCTCGTCAGGGGCAGCCGGGCGCTGTCGATCGCCGACGGCGAAGGCCGCAACAGCGTCTGGCTGGCCGAGCAGGGCCTGCGTGTCGACGCCTTCGACTTTTCTCCCACTGCCGTCGGCAAGGCGGAGCGCCTCGCTGCGGGCCGCGGGGTGCGTGTCGGCTTCAACGTGTCCGAGACGTTTGCGTGGAACTGGACGCCTTCCACCTACGATCTGGTCGCCGCCATTTTCATTCAGTTTGCGTCGCCGGCTGAACGCGAGAGGCTGTTCCCCCTGATCATGCAAACGCTGAAGCCGGGCGGGCTGCTAATCCTGCAGGGTTACCGCCCGGAGCAGTTGAAATATGGCACCGGTGGCCCGCCGGAGGCGGACCACCTCTACACCGAAGCGATGATCCGCGAAGCGTTGAAGGACATGGATATCGTCGAACTTCGCTGCTACGACGAACCGGTCGAAGAAGGCAAGGGACACGCCGGCATGTCAGCTCTGATGGGCGTGGTGGCGCGCAAGCGCTAGCGCGAAGCGGCCTCGATCTGCCTGCGGAGCGGACCTGCACCGGCCGCGCATCTCATCTCACGATCAGCACCGGTATCGTTGTGTGGGTCAGCAGTTTCTGCGTCTCGCTGCCCATGAGAAGACCGGAGATTCCGCGGCGGCCGTGCGACGCCATCACAATCAAATCGCAGTGCTGCTCGCCGGCGATGCGGATGATGGCTTCGGAGGGCGAGTAACCGGCAACGAACGCCGTCTCCGCTTTACCGCCTTCGGATGCGACTATCTCCAAGGCGGCGTCGAGCAGCGCGCGCTCTTCGTCTTCAATCTCCTGCATCACCGCTTTTCCGCCCAGATTGCTGAGCGCACCGCCTTCGACATGGTGTGGAGACTCGAGCGGAGATCTGACATGGAGCAGCAGAAGTTTCGCGCGCAGCGATTGCGCCAGCCGCGCGGCTGTCGCCACCGCCTTATTGGAAAAACCGGAGCCGTCGGTCGGGGCCAGGATATGTTTGAACATAAGAGATCTTTCGCAGGTGCAACACGAGGAATGCACAGGGTAATCAGAGGAAATCCTCTTGTCTACGGTGCCGCTTCAGCAATACCGAAACATCCTCTCATACGACGGGCGGAAAGCCGTAATCCGGCGGCGCGGCCCTGCGCCCGCCCGCTTGCAAACAGGCTTCGACCGTCTGCAGCAGCTGCTCGCGCGTTATCGGCTTGGCGAGGAAATCCGCGGCGCCGAGTTCCACCGCTCTGGCCAGTGTGTCGCTGTCGTTGCGACCGGAGACGACAACCACCGGGATCGTCGCCAACTGCGCATCGGCTTGCATCAGCGACATAAATTCCAGACCATTCAGATACGGCATGCCGATGTCGCACAACACCAGGGCGGGCGGCCGCGTTAGCAACGCCTTGCCGCCCTCGACGGCGTCCTCGGCCACCTCCGCCGCGTAGCCCGCGCCTGTAAGGTGCATGCGCAGCAGGTCGGCAAATTCAAGATCGTCGTCTATGATCAAAATGCGGATTGTGCCCCGGTCCGGCATGTGTTCCTTGCTTTCCTCGAAGAAATGATCACGGATATGCTAAAAATGTAGTCCTGCCGCGAAACAAAGTCAAACTCGCGCTCAATTGCTTGCGCCATTTGCGCGCCGGCGACCGGCGGCCGGAGTGGTTCGATTCGGCTAAGGGCACGGCCCCGGTCTAGTCCAGCCGCCGCGGGATGCGGTCGGAATCGACCGGCGTTTGGTGGTAAATTTCCTGCCATGCAGGCGATCAAGATACTGAAAACGCTGGTCTTCGTTAGCGCAGCAGGTTTCGCGCTGAACTGCCACGCCGATGTCTTCGTGCGCGAGGACATCATCACCGATCCCGACCCGGTACAGTTCAATATTTGTTATGACCACGGCTGCGCCAACCTCGCCTGGGTGAAACTGAGCGCGGAGCAATGGCAGCGGCTGCGCTCGGAGTTCGCGCCGCCCGCCGCTACGCCGTCCGAGGAGCGCGGGCAGATCAGAACCGCCGTAGCCTTGTTCGAGACCATCGTCGGCGCGATGACCGGCACTGCGAGCGACAAGGGCGGCAATTGGAGGGGTTTTGGCCTGCCCGGACAGATGGACTGCATCGATGAGTCGACCAACACCACGATTTATCTGCGCATGCTGCAGAAATACGGCCTGCTGCGCTGGCACAGCGTCGCGGATCGCGCCACGCGCTGGTCGCTGTTCAGCTGGCCGCACACCACCGCGGTGATCGAGGAGCGCGCCAGCCGCAGGCTCTGGGCGGTGGACTCCTGGTTTCTCGACAACGGCGAGCCGCCGTTCGTGCTGCCGCTGGAAATCTGGAGAGACGGTTGGAAACCGTTTTAGGGAAAATTCTGTCGGCGGAGAGGATGTCCCCGACGCCGCAATCAAGGGTTTACGCGAGCGGCAGCCGCTCGATTGCGGTCGTCCCCGCGCCAGCGCTATAGTCGGGCTTGGCCGATGTACGCGCTTCTTGCAACCAAAGGATTTCCGGGAGGGCTATGAAAACCACAGGTCCATACGACTACGTCATCGTCGGCGGCGGCACCGCGGGCTGCCTGCTCGCGAACCGCCTGTCCGCCGATCCGGACAATACGGTGCTGCTGCTGGAGGCCGGCGGCAAGGACGACTGGATCTGGATCCACATCCCGGTCGGCTACCTCTATTGCATCGGTAACCCTCGCACCGATTGGTGCTACAAGACCGAGCCCGACCCCGGACTCAACGGCCGCTCCATCCTCTACGCGCGCGGCCGCGTGCTCGGTGGCAGCTCCTCGATCAACGCCATGCTCTACCTGCGCGGGCAGGAGCGCGACTATGACGAGTGGGCTCGCCGGACCGGCGATCCCGGCTGGTCGTGGCAAAGCGTGCTGCCGATTTTCAAGAAATCCGAGGATCACTGGCGCGGCGCGGACGAGTTCCACGGCGGGCGCACTTTGGATGAAACTGCGGGACATGAGTGGCGCGTCGAGCGCCAGCGCCTGTCCTGGGAGATTCTGGATGCGTTTCGCGACGCCGCGCTGGAGGCAGGCATTGCCAAGGTCGAGGACTTCAACCGCGGCGACAACGCGGGCAGCTCGAAATTCGAAGTGAACCAGCGCCGCGGGGTGCGCGTGAACAGCTCGAAGGCATTCCTGCGTCCGGCCATGAACCGGCCCAACCTCACCGTGGTCACCGGCGCGCAGGTGAAAAAACTGCGGCTGGAAGGCAGGCGCGTGCTGGGCGTGGAGTTCCTCCATGGCAGCGAAGAAGTTTTCGCCGCCGCCGGACGCGATACCCTGCTCGCCGCCGGCGCGATCGGCAGCCCGCAGATCCTGCAGCTCTCCGGCATCGGGCCGGGCGCGCTGCTGCAGCGGCATGGCATAGCAGTGGCACACGACCTGGCCGTGGGCGAAAATCTGCAGGACCACCTGCAGCTGCGCATGGCGTTCAGGGTGCAGAACGTGCTCACGCTCAATACCATGGTCAATTCCTGGTGGGGCAAGGCGAAAATGGCGCTCGAATACGCGCTCTATCGCACCGGACCCTTGACCATGGCGCCGTCCCAGTTGGGAGCCTTCCTGAAGAGCGATCCGGCGCAGCCCGCGCCCAATCTCGAATTTCACGTGCAGCCTTTGTCGCTGGACAAGTTCGGCGAACCATTGCACCCGTTCCCCGCGTTCACCGCGAGCGTGTGCAACCTGCGGCCGGCATCGCGTGGGCATGTTCGCATCAAGTCTCCCGACCCGCGCGCCCATCCGGCGATCATGCTCAACTATCTGAGCGCGCCGCAGGATCAGAGCATCGCGGTGGAGTCGCTGCGGCTGGCGCGCCACATCGTGCTCGGCACCCAAACCATGCAGAAATACGCGCCCGAGGAATTCCTGCCGGGGCCTGGTTTCCAGACGGACGAGGAACTGGTGAAGGCGGCGGGCAACGTCGGCACCACCATCTTTCATCCGGTGGGCAGCTGCAAGATGGGACGCGCGGACGACCCGACCGCGGTGGTCGATCCGCAACTGCGGGTGCGCGGCGTCGAAAAGCTGCGCGTGATCGACGCCTCAGTCATGCCGGCGATTACCTCGGGCAATACCAATTCGCCGACGTTAATGATTGCGGAACGCGGCGCAATGATCGTCCTGGACAGCCGAGCCTGAGCCCCGGCGTCCAACGCACGCCGGAATGCAGTCCGCCAATCCCGGAAAAGACCTGATCTGAAACTGGTACCATACGCGCCTCGTTGCACCTGCTGCTTGATCGAGCCAACCCATCTTGATAGGAAAACGCAAGAATGTTCATCACATCCCGGATTTTGCTGGCCAGCGCTGCTTCGCTGTTGACCCTGATCGCGTGCAGTTCCAACGATGCCGTGCAAGGCGCCGCGTCCGCCAAGGACGCGGTGGCCGCGACGGTGAACGGAACCCCGGTCAGCGAGCGGCTCGTCAGCCTGATGCTCAAGCAGCGCACGGATCTGGGCCGGGAAGCCAGCGCCGAGGCGCGCAACGGATTTATTGACCGCCTCGCAATGCAACTCGTCATATCTCAAGAAGCCGTCAAGAAGGGACTGGACAAGGCGCCGGAAGTATCGGATCAGATCGAACTGATGCGGCAATCCGTCCTGGTCGATGCCTTCGTTAAGGACTACCTCAAGAACAATGCCGTCAGCGACGACACCCTGAACGCCGAATACGAAAAGATCAAAGCCCAGGCGACCGGCACCGAGTACAAGGCGCGCCACATCCTGGTTGAGAAGGAAGCCGGGGCAAAGGACATCATAGCCAGGCTGAAGCAGAACCCGAAAGCCTTTGCAGCGCTGGCCAAGGCAAGGTCCAAAGACCGAGGCTCAAAAGTCAACGGAGGCGATTTGGGTTGGTTCGATCCGCACGGGATGGTTCCGGAATTCGGCGCGGCGGTTGCCAAGCTGGCCAAAGGCAAATTCACTGAAGAGCCGGTGAAATCGCAATTCGGCTATCACGTAATCCTGCTGGAAGATTCCCGCCCGAAGCCGGTTCGTCCATTGGAACAAATCAAGCCTGCATTGACGCAACAACTGCAGGAGCAGAACCTGAGAAAACTGTTTGACGAGATGAAGGCCAAGGCCAAGATCGACATCGTGCAGGCCGTCGCCCCAACGCCGACACCGACGCAGGACGCCAGGCCGGCGGAATCCGGCAAGAAATAGTTTTGGTCATATCAAGGTCAATACCGACCTTGCTAAGATAGAGCCTTCAACACCGAGTACTTCGGGCCTGGAACCGCCGAAGTCCGTCGACTCTGTGCAAAACAGACCGCACCGATACGCCCAGGGGAGGATCCATGTCGACCGTAGTTGAGCAGGCGGACCTCTTGGCTTCGGTGTTCGACCTGATCAGAAGCCGGCTTCCGGCTGAAGAGGCGCCCACGGCTGAGGTATTTGTGCGACGCTATTACGCGCAGGTGGCCTTGGAGGATTTGGCTGAACGCAGCGCGCGGGACTTGTGCGGTGCGGCTCTATGCCACTGGCGCTATGCCCGTCGTTTCGTGTCCGGCAGGTCCGCGATACAAATCTACAACCCGCGGCCCGAGGCGCACGGCTGGCAGTCCACGCATACGGTGATCGAAATGGTCAGCGAAGACATGCCTTTCCTGGTGGATTCGATCACCATGGAAGTGAACCGCCAGGGGCTGACGCCGCATCTGATCATCCATCCGATCATGAAGATCGCGCGTGACGCCGACGGACAGCTGCTGGGCATCTCGGAAGACCGCGACGACACCGCCGGCAACTATGAATCCATTATCCATGTGGAGGTCGACCGACGCACCCGCCCTGAGCATCTGCAAGCGCTGCACGAGGGGCTGGCGCGTATCCTTGCCGATGTGCGCGCCGCGGTCGACGACTGGCCCCGGATGAAGCAGCGCCTGGCGGAGATCATAGGCGATATCGAGCGCGACCCTCCTGCGCAAGACTCCGCCGATACCGCCGAAAACTGCGCGTTCCTGCGTTGGGTCGCCGCCGACAATTTCACCTTGCTCGGCTACCGCGAGTATCAGTTCGTGCGCGAGAATGGGGAGGAGGTGATACGCATCGTGCCCGGTTCCGGCGTCGGCATCCTGCGCGAGACAGGCAAGGAGCGGGTCGTTTCCTTGGCTTCACTGCTTCCCGAGGTGAAGGCGATCGTGCGGCAAAAGCGCTTGCTCGTGATCACCAAGACCAATGCACGTTCGACTGTGCACCGGCCGGGTTACCTTGACTATCTGGGCATCAAACGCTTTGGCCTCGACGCCGAGGTGACCGGCGAGCGCCGCTTCCTCGGCTTGTTCACCTCCACCGCGTATAACGCCAATCCTGCCGATATCCCGCTGCTGCGCAAAACAGTGTCGAGCGTGATCAAGCGCGCCGGCTTCAGGCCCAAGAGCAATGCCGACAAGGCGCTGCTGACCATACTCGAGCAATATCCGCGCGACGAATTGCTGCAAGTGGACGTCGACGAGCTTTACCCGATAGTCATGGGGATACTGGGGCTGGGGGAACGCCAGAGGACGCGGCTGTTTATCCGGCGCGACGCATTCTGCCGCTTTTTTTCCTGTCTGATCTACACGCCAAGGGAACATTTCGACTCCACAATGCGGCAGCGCATGCAGGAAGTCCTGGTCGAGGCGCTGAACGGCACTACGGCAGAATTCTTTGTGCAGCTCTCGGAATCGGCGTTGGCGCGAATCCTGATTGTGGTTCACGTGCGACCGGGGACGGTGCCGGAGTTCGACGTGCTGGAACTCGAAAAACATCTGGCGCAGGTTGCGCGTCGCTGGGATGACGAACTGAATGAAGCCCTGCTGGAGCATTGGGGTGAGGAGCGTGCAAACCTGCTCCACACCAGCTACAAGTCGGCGTTTCCTGCCGGTTACCGGGAGGACTATGCAGCGCGCGCCGCCGTCGGCGACATCGAGCTGATGGAATCCCTTGCCGGGCGCGACAGCCTTGCGCTGAACCTGTATCAGCCGGCGGATGCGCGCACCGGAAATCTGCGCTTCAAGATCCTGCGCAATGCTGAGAACGTGCCTTTATCCATTTCCCTGCCCATGCTGGAGCACATGGGCGTGAGGGTACTGGACGAGCGGCCGTACGAGATCAAGCGCGAGGACGGGCAGACGGTTTGGCTGCACGACGTCGGCCTGAGTTTTCCCGGCGCAGCCGACATGGATCTCGGCGGCGTACGCAAGATATTCGAGGAAGCCTTTCTGCGCGTCTGGCGCGGCGAGGCGGAAAACGACGACTTCAACCGGCTGGTGCTGTCTGCCCGAATGAACTGGCGCGAAGTTGCATTGCTGCGCGCCTACGCCAAATACCTGAAGCAGGCAGGGTTCACTTTCAGTCACATCTACATGGCGCAGACACTGACGGCTCATGCCGGTATCGCGCGCAAGCTCCTGGCGCTGTTCATGGCCAATTTCGATCCGGCCGAAGAAACAGGAAGATCAGAACGTGCGGCGGGGCTTGCTGCGGAGATCGAATCCACGCTCGAGACGGTCGCCAACCTGGATGAGGATCGTATCCTGCGCCAGTATCTGGCCGCGATCCTGGCCACGCTGCGCACCAATTTTTTTCAGCTGGATGGCAATGCGCCCAAGCCGCATTTGTCCTTCAAGCTCAGTTCCAGCCTGGTTCCGGGTTTGCCCGAGCCGAAGCCGCTATTCGAGATATTTGTCTATTCGCCGCGCGTCGAGGGCATCCATCTGCGCGGCGGCAAAGTGGCGCGCGGCGGATTGCGCTGGTCCGACCGGATGGAGGATTTCCGTACCGAAGTTCTCGGTCTGATGAAAGCCCAGATGGTCAAGAACGCGGTCATCGTGCCGGTCGGATCGAAGGGCGGTTTTGTGGTGAAAAACCCTCCGTCCCCGGCTGAGCGTGACGCCCTCCTGCAGGAAGGCATCGCGTGCTACCACATTTTCTTGCGCGGTTTGCTCGACATCACCGATAACCTGGCGGCCGGTGAAACGATACCGCCCAGGGATGTGGTGCGCAGGGACGAAAGCGATCCCTACCTGGTGGTAGCCGCCGACAAGGGCACGGCGAGTTTCTCCGACTACGCCAATGCCGTGTCGAAGGAATATGGCTTCTGGCTGGGGGACGCCTTCGCCTCGGGCGGCTCGGTGGGTTACGACCACAAGAAGATGGCGATCACCGCGCGTGGCGTGTGGGAGTCGGTGAAGCGGCACTTTCGCGAGCTCGGACTGAATACCCAGGAACAGGATTTCACCGTGGTGGGTATCGGCGACATGTCGGGTGACGTTTTCGGTAACGGCATGCTGCAATCGCGGCATATCAGGCTGGTCGCGGCGGCGGATCACCGCCACATTTTCATCGACCCCGATCCTGATCCTGCAGCCAGTTTCGCTGAACGCGAGCGCTTGTTTAACCTGCCGCGCTCGTCCTGGGCGGACTACGACACCAAGCTGATTTCGCCCGGTGGCGGCGTCTATGCGCGCAGCGCCAAAGCAATCAAGCTTTCGGCGCAGGCGCGCGCGACCCTGGGGATCGACGCGGAGACATTGACGCCGCAGGAATTGATACGCGCGCTGCTGCTGGCCTCCGCGGACCTGCTGTACAACGGGGGAATCGGTACCTATGTGAAAGGCAGCCAGGAATCAAATGCCGAGGTGGGAGACAAGGCCAACGACGGCATCCGCGTCAATGGCGCGGACTTGCGCTGCCGCGTGGTTGCCGAGGGCGGAAATCTCGGTTTGACGCAACTGGGCCGGATCGATTTTGCCCTGAAGGGCGGGCGCGTCAACACCGACGCGATCGACAACTCGGCCGGTGTTGACTGTTCGGACCACGAGGTCAATATCAAGATATTGCTCAATCTGGTCATCGAGGAGGGCCTGCTCAGCGAGAGTCAGCGCAATCAGTTGCTGGTCGAAATGACGGACGACGTCGCGAAGCTGGTATTGCGCGACAACTATTTTCAGACCCAGCTGCTGTCGGTGACCAATGCGCGGGCTCCGTCGCTGCTGGACGAGCAGGCACGCTATATGCAATATCTTGCCAAGAATGGGCGGCTCAACCGGCGCATTGAGTACCTTCCGTTCGAAGATCAGATTGCCGAGCGCAAAGCCGCCGGAATCGGGCTCACTACCCCGGAGGTGGCGGTGCTGCTGGCCTACAACAAGATGGAATTGTTCGATACCTTGCTGGCATCCGACGTGCCCGAAGATCCCTATATCCGCACGGCGCTGCAGCGCTACTTTCCTCAGCCGCTGAGGAATCGCTTTCCGGGCCATATCCTGCGCCACCCGCTGCGGCGGGAGATCATTGCCACCCATGTCGTCAACAGCATGGTGAACCGCGTTGGCCCCACCTTCGTCTATCGCTTGCAGCAGGAGACGGGTGCCGCCGCGCCCGATATCGTGCGCGCCTACATTGCCACCCGGGAAGTGTTCGGACAGGTCCCGTTATGGCAAACCATCGAAGCGCTGGATAACCGGATTGCCGATGCGACACAAACGGCGCTGGTGCTGGAATGCCTGCGTCTGGTCCATCGCGGAACCCTGTGGTTCCTGCGTCATCGGGAGCATTTGCGCGATCTTGCCCAAACCCTGGAGCACTTCAGGTCCGGCGTGGATGAGCTTGCCGACAATCTGTACCAGGTGGTCGCGGCAGATTACCGGGCCAAGCTCGATGAAGTCATCCGGCATTACTCCAAACTTGGGGTCCCTTTGGCGCTGGCGCAGCGAATCGCGGCTCTGGAAGAACTTTATTCCGCTTTGGACATCGTCGAAGTTGCCACCCATCTTGGACGGCCTGTCGCGTTGGTGGCGCAGGTCTATTTTGCGCTAGGCGGTCTGCTGAACCTGCATTGGCTCGGCCACCAGGTCGAGGTGTTGAAGGTGGACACGCATTGGCAGGGCCTGGCCCGGACGGCGTTGCGTGACGATCTGTCGAATCAGGCACGCAGTCTCGCCGCCCAGGTGCTGCGGGAAAGCCCGGAACAGCAGGACCGCAGCCTTCTCGTGGCCGCCTGGCAAGGGCGCCGATCTTTCCATTTCGAACGCTACCAGCAGCTCTTAGCGGAAATTCGAATGGCCCCGGCGCCGGATATCGCCATGCTTTCAGTGGTCTTGCGCGAATTGAGAGGTTTGGCATGACGGAAGCTCTGCAGAATGCAAGGCAATTCCGGGTTGACATGCCCCATTCATTGCCTGTATTGTTTATATATAACAGACGTTTCCAGTACGGATCCGCTCCGGCAACGTACATCCATCCCCCCGGCAGAATTGTTGCAGCGATTGCTGCCGATTTCCAAACCCTTGCACGTAAGGAGACAAACATGCGCATCCCCTTTCAATCGATTGGCATCGCACTGGCAGTCGCTTTGCTTTTGCCGGCGCCAACGGCGCTCGCCCAGCAAAAGTTCAT
>MERK01000020.1:4884-6535 GCA_001770575.1 Betaproteobacteria bacterium RIFCSPLOWO2_12_FULL_64_23 | reverse complement strand
GCGGCCTTCAAATTCCCGTTCAAGACCTGAAGGATTGCGCCATGGCAAAAACCGCAGTCATCAACCGCAACGAAAAGCGCCGCAAGACCGTGAAGAAATTCGAGGTCAAACGCGCAGCGCTGCTCGCCATCATCAACGATTTCAAGCAGCCCGAGGACGAGCGCATGGCGGCGCGCTTGCAACTGCAGCGACTGCCGCGGAACGCGTCCCCGACACGCGTGCGCAACCGCTGCAAGCTGACGGGCCGCCCACGCGGGGTATACAGCAAGTTCGGCCTGGGGCGAAACAAGCTGCGCGAGATCGCCATGCGCGGCGAAATTCCCGGCATGACCAAAGCCAGCTGGTGAGAGGAGACAAAGCATGAGCATGAGTGATCCGATCGCCGATATGCTGACCCGTATCCGCAATGCGCAACTTGCGGAAAAACTGTCGGTGGCGATGCCTTCGTCGCGCGTGAAAACGTCCATCGCCCAGGTGCTGAAGGACGAGGGCTACATCGAGGAATTCAAGGTGCGCGATGAGGACGGCAAGTCCACCCTCGAGATCGCGCTGAAGTATTACGCAGGCGAGCCGGTGATCGAGAAGATCGAGCGTGTCAGCCGCCCAGGTCTGCGCATTTACAAAGGCCGTGACGAGATCCCCAAGATCATGAACGGCCTGGGAATCGCGATCGTTTCCACCTCGAAGGGCGTGATGACCGACAGAAAAGCGCGCGCCACCGGGATCGGCGGCGAAGTGCTGTGCATCGTGGCTTAAGGGGGCGAAATCATGTCGCGAATCGGAAAGTTCCCCATTGCTGTACCCAAGGGCGTCGAGGTGACGCTGTCGGCCGAGCAGGTCGCGGTGAAAGGGCCGCTGGGCACGCTGACGCAGCGCTTGAACAGTGACATCAAGATTGAACGCGACGGCGACAATCTTCTGTGCCTGGTCAACAACGACTCGACGCGGGCCAGCGCAATGTCCGGGACCATCCGCGCCCTCGTGGCCAACATGGTCGAGGGCGTGACCAAGGGTTTCGAAAGGAAGTTGACGCTGGTCGGCGTCGGCTACCGCGCGCAGGCGCAGGGCGACAAGCTCAACCTTGCGCTCGGTTTTTCGCATCCGGTGGTGCACCAGATGCCCAAAGGCGTTAAGGTCGAGACCCCGAGCCAGACCGAGATCATTCTTCGCGGCAACGACAAGCAGCAGGTCGGCCAGGTGGCCGCCGAGGTACGCGCCTATCGCAGCCCCGAGCCGTACAAGGGCAAGGGCGTGCGCTATACGGGTGAGAGGGTGGTCTTGAAAGAGACCAAGAAGAAGTAAGCGGAGCTGAAGCCATGATAGATAAAAAGCAGGCGCGACTGCGCCGCGCACGTAGATCCCGTGCAAAGATTGCTGAACTCAAGGCTGTGCGCCTCGCGGTGCATCGCACCAACAGCCACATTTACGCCCAGGTGATTTCCGCCTGCGGCACCAAGGTTCTGACCGCGGCCTCGACGTTGGAGAAGGAAGTGCGCGCGACAGTGGCCAATGGCGGCAACGTAAAGGCGGCCGAGGCCGTGGGCAAGCGCATCGCCGCCAAGGCCAAACAACTCGGCATCGAGAAAGTGGCATTCGACCGCGGCGGCCTGCAGTATCACGGGCGCGTCAAGGCACTGGCGGAAGCGGCGCG
>MERK01000020.1:0-4752 GCA_001770575.1 Betaproteobacteria bacterium RIFCSPLOWO2_12_FULL_64_23 | reverse complement strand
CTAATCGGGGACGAATATGGCGAAGATGCAAGGCAGAATGCAGGGCAAGATGCAGGGTCAGGACGACCGCGGCGACGGCCTGCGCGAGAAAATGGTCGCGATCAACCGCGTCACCAAAGTGGTGAAGGGCGGCCGCATCCTCAGTTTTGCCGCGCTCACGGTAGTCGGCGACGGCGACGGCGGGGTCGGCATGGGCAAGGGCAAGTCGCGCGAGGTTCCGGTGGCGGTGCAAAAGGCCATGGAAGAAGCGCGGAAAAAAATGTTCCGCGTCAGCCTGAAGAACGGCACGCTGCACCATGCGGTGATGGGCCGCCACGGCGCGGCCAAGGTCTACATGCAGCCCGCCTCAGAAGGCACCGGGATCATTGCCGGCGGCGCTATGCGCGCCGTGTTCGAGGTCATGGGTGTGACCAACGTGCTCGCCAAGTGCATCGGCTCGGGCAGTCCCTACAACGTGGTGCGCGCCACCCTGCAGGGATTGAAATCCATGAACACGCCGTCCGAGATCGCCGCCAAGCGCGGCAAGTCGGTCGAAGAAATCACCGGTTGAGGGCGATCATGGCGGACAAGAAACTCAAAGTTACCCTGCTGAAAAGCGTCATCGGCTGCAAGGCTGCACACCGCGCGACGGTACGCGGGCTGGGCTTGAAGCGCATCAACCACACGGTGGAATTACAGGACACCCCCGCCGTCCGCGGCATGATCAACAAGGTCTACTACCTGGTGAAGTGCGAGGCATAAATGCAGCTCAATACGATCAAGCCTGCGGCAGGCGCGAAGCGCGCTCGACGTCGCGTCGGCCGCGGCATCGGTTCCGGCCTGGGCAAGACTGCGGGACGCGGCCATAAAGGCCAGAAGTCGCGCTCCGGCGGTTTTCACAAAGTCGGTTTCGAGGGCGGTCAGATGCCGCTGCAGCGGCGCCTGCCCAAGCGCGGCTTCAATTCGCTTGCGCGCGGGCTCACCGCCGAGGTGCGCCTGTCCGACCTGCAGAAAATGCAGCTCGCAGAGATCGATCTGAAGGCGCTCAAAGCGGCCGGCGTGGTGCCGGAGGCAACCGAAGCGGTCAAGGTCATCCTGTCGGGCAAACTCGAGCGCAAGGTCAGCTTGAGCGGCCTGCGGGTCACCAAAGGCGCCAGGGCGGCGATTGAAGCGGCCGGCGGCAGCATCGCCGCGCTCGAAGAAAAAGCACCCGTAGGCAAGGGCAAGAAGGCCAAGGCCAGGGTCGAGGCCATCGCCAAGGCCAAGGCCAGGGCCGAGGCGCCCAAGGCGGTCAAGGCCGGACCGGCGGACAAGGCGAAGGCCAAAAAGCCCAAGGTGCCGAAGGCGACCAAGGGCGCCCCCGAGCCCGCTGCCAAAGCCAAGTCAAAACCCAAGGCGAAGGGCGAAAAGGCTTAATTGCCGCGCAGCGAGATGGCTACCCACGCTCAAAATATCGGCAAGACCGGCAAGTTCGGCGACCTGAAAAAGCGTCTGCTGTTCCTGCTCGGCGCGCTGGTCGTGTTCCGCATCGGTGCGCATATCCCGGTGCCCGGAATCGATCCGAACGTGCTCGCCGATCTGTTCAAGTCGCAGCAGGGCGGAATCCTCGGCATGTTCAACATGTTCTCCGGCGGGGCCTTGTCGCGCTTCACCATTTTCGCCCTGGGGATCATGCCCTACATTTCCTCCTCGATCATCATGCAGCTGATGACGACGGTTTCGCCCCAGCTGGAGCAACTGAAGAAAGAAGGCCAGGCGGGGCAGCGCAAGATCACGCAGTACACGCGCTATGGCACCGTGTTTCTGGCGCTGTTTCAGGCGATAGGCATCTCCATCGCGCTGGAATCGCAGCCGGGGCTGGTCCTCGATCCCGGGCTCATGTTCCGTTTCGTCACCGTGAGCACGCTGGTGACCGGTACCATGTTCCTGATGTGGCTGGGCGAACAGATCACCGAGCGCGGCCTCGGCAACGGCATCTCCATCATCATTTTCGCCGGCATTGCCGCCGGCCTGCCCAGCGCCGTCGGCGGCACCCTGGAGCTGGTGCGCACCGGCGCCATGCATCCGCTCACGGCGCTCTTGATCGCCGCAGCCGTGGTGCTGGTGACCTGGGCGGTGTGTTTTGTCGAACGCGGCCAGCGCAAGATCCTGGTGAACTACGCCAAGCGCCAGGTCGGCAACAAGATCTACGGCGGCCAGGCCTCGCACCTGCCGTTCAAGCTCAACATGGCCGGCGTGATCCCGCCGATTTTCGCGTCGAGCATCATCCTGTTCCCGGCGACCCTGGCCGGCTGGTTCGGCCAGAGCGAGGGGATGAGCTGGCTGCGCGACATCTCGGGCACGCTCTCGCCGGGCCAGCCGATCTACGTCATGCTGTATGCGGGGGCGATCATATTCTTCTGTTTTTTCTACACCGCATTGCAATACAACCCCAAGGACACTGCGGACAACCTGAAAAAAAGCGGCGCATTCGTCCCCGGCATCCGCCCGGGCGATCAGACCGCGCGTTATCTTGAGAAGATCCTCACGCGGCTCACCATGGCCGGCGCGGTGTATGTGACCCTGGTCTGCCTGCTGCCCGAATTCATGATCCTCAAGTGGAACGTGCCGTTCTATTTCGGTGGAACCTCGCTGCTGATCATCGTGGTGGTGACCATGGATTTCATGTCGCAGGTGCAGGCCTACATCATGTCGCACCAGTATGAAAGCCTGTTGAAGAAAGCCAATTTCAAGGGCGCAAGTTTCCCCACACGCTGATGTCGAAAGAAGACGTTATCGAGATGCAAGGGGAGATCGTGGAGAATCTCCCGAACGCGACCTTCAGGGTGAAGCTGGAAAATGGGCACATAGTGTTGGGACATATCTCGGGCAAGATGCGCATGCACTACATCCGCATCCTGCCGGGCGACAAGGTGACGGTGGAGTTGACGCCGTATGATTTGACCAGAGCGCGGATCGTTTTCCGCGCGAAGTAGTCCGGGTGCCGGCGTAACCGCGCCGACCGGACCGGGGCGGAGCAGGAGAGAACCATGAAAGTACAGGCATCAGTGAAAAAGATGTGCCGCAACTGCAAGGTCATTCGCAGGAAGAGGGTGGTGCGCGTGATTTGCACCAACCCGCGGCATAAACAGCGTCAAGGTTAATTGGCTGGCGGAGAGCATGATATCAAGCTATAATTATTGGTTTCGCATTCTTGGAGTGAACTAATGGCCCGTATTGCAGGCGTCAACATTCCAAACCACCAACACGCCGAGATTGCGTTGACCGCGATCTTCGGTATCGGGCGGGCGCGCGCGCAGGCGATATGCGTTGCCGCCAAGGTCGGAGCATCGGCCAAGGTCAAGGACCTGTCGGACTCCGACATGGAACGCCTGCGCGAAGAGGTGGCCAAATTCACGGTCGAGGGCGACCTGCGGCGCGAGGTGTCGATGTCGATCAAGCGCCTGATGGACCTGGGCTGCTATCGCGGTTCGCGCCACCGCAAGGGCCTGCCCGTGCGCGGGCAGCGCACGCGCACCAACGCGCGCACGCGCAAGGGCCCGCGCAAGGCCGCGATCAAGATGAAAGCCGCGGCGACCAAGACCTAAGCCCCGGATCAACGGATACGTAGAGGAAAGCATAAATGGCCAAACCCCCGAGCGCCGGCGCCACCGCAGCGGCGCGCGTACGCAAGAAGGTGAAAAAGAACGTTGCCGAGGGCATCGCGCATGTTCACGCGTCGTTCAACAACACCATCATCACCATAACCGACCGCCAGGGCAACGCGCTCTCGTGGGCGACTTCCGGCGCTGCCGGTTTCAAGGGTTCGCGCAAATCAACGCCGTTCGCCGCGCAGATTGCCGCCGAGCAGGCGGGCAAGGCGGCGCAGGAATGTGGCGTGAAAAATGTCGAAATCCGCATCAAAGGCCCGGGCCCCGGACGCGAGTCCGCCGTGCGCGCCCTGAACGCGATCGGACTGAAGATCACCAGCATCAGCGACGTGACGCCGGTGCCGCACAATGGCTGCCGCCCGCCGAAGCGTCGGCGCATCTAAGGAGACTGGAACGTGGCCCGCAACCTAGACCCGAAATGCCGCCAGTGCCGCCGCGAGGGCGAGAAGCTGTTCCTCAAAGGCGAGAAGTGCTTTACTGACAAATGCGCCGTCGAGCGCCGCGCCTATGCGCCAGGCCAGCACGGCCAGAAGAGCGGCCAGCGCCTGTCCGACTACGGCAAGCAACTGCGCGAGAAACAGAAAATTCGCCGCATCTACGGCATCCTCGAGCGCCAGTTCCGCGGCATTTATGCGCTGGCTGCACGCCAGAAAGGCATTACCGGCGAGAGCCTGCTGCAGTTGCTCGAATCGCGCCTGGACACGGTGTGCTTCCGCATGGGTTTCGGCGCCTCGCGCAACGAGGCGCGCCAGGTCGTGCGCCACAACGGCATCATGGTAAACGGCAGGCGCGTCAACATTCCCTCCTACCATGTGCGCACCGGCGACACCATCGAGGTGGCGGAAAAGGCCAAGGGCCAGCTGCGCATCAAGGGTGCTTCCGCGGCAGCCGCATCGCGCGGCATTCCCGAATGGCTGGAAGTGGACGCCACGGCGATGAAGGGCATGTTCAAGGCCAAACCGCAGCGCAGCGAGCTGCCTTCGACCATCAACGAGAGCCTGGTAGTCGAACTGTATTCCAAGTAATTGTCAAAGTTTCCCAGAGGAACCTCCATGCAAAGCAGTGGATTTCTGAAACCGCGCATCATCGACGTGCAGAGCATCGCTCCCAATCATGCCAAAGT
>MERK01000019.1 GCA_001770575.1 Betaproteobacteria bacterium RIFCSPLOWO2_12_FULL_64_23 | reverse complement strand
CTCTTGGAAACGGCAATCCATATTGAAGTTCTGCCGAGCCCGCGCCGATGTGTACCAGTCTTTTGTAACCCGTTCCCTGTCATCCGGGTGCAGCGCTTGCGCCCAGCCTCGATCGAGCGCCTGGTCTGGCGTTATGCCGGCAATTTCGCACCAGCGCTCGCTGACATATACGCAATCGCCCTGCGCGTCAGTCCGGAAAATCCCCACCGGACCGAGCTGTGCCAGCGTGGAGAAGAAACGGCTGCGCTCTTCGAGCACAACATCTGCCTCTCTGCGCCCGGCCGCTGTTCGTGCCGGATGTTGCCCGTTTGGTTTCTGGCTCAAGCTGTTTCCTTCATGGGCGCGCAGTTTCCAGGTCTGGACAGTGCGCGTCATCACGCCGGCAACCAATGAATCAGGGCTCACAATACGGCAGGCCTTGAGCGGTCTGTTGATCTTTGTCAAACGCGATTGCTGATTTCGACAGCCAGGTGGAGTGCGGGGCGGCTGCTTTGGGCGCCGAACCCTGCCTATCGCTCCTGGCGCAAACCTGCCGTTCGAACACTGCGATTATGACTTGCGCTCAATCAAGCCGATTGATCCCCTGCCAGTGCCAGCCTTACAATCGCCGGGGACTCGCTGACTCAGCGGCAAATGAGCAGATGGGAGTTCTCACTTTGTCCCGGTCGGCGAGCCGGGCGAGGCTCGAACTCAGTCGCTGAATTACGAGGAACAATACTCGCTGACCCAATACGGACGGGTGTTTTCAGCTGATTGCAGAATACAGATCATGAGGGAGCACATGAGCGCAGAGCCATCCACACCGTCGTCCGAGGCGTTCCAGCGCCTGTTGCATGAGCGTTACAGCTGCCGCGCCTTCCTGCCGCGCCAGGTGGATGCGGCCACCATCACGCGCATGCTGGAGATCGCGCAGCGCACGCCCTCGTGGTGCAACTCGCAGCCGTGGAAGGCCGTGATCACCCGCGGCGCAGGGACCGATCGCTTTCGCGACGCGATTCTCGAATACGCCGCCGGGCGCAAGCCCGAACCCGATTTTGCGTTTCCGCGGGAATACCGCGGCGTCTATCTCGAGCGCCGGCGCGAGTGCGGCTTCCAGCTCTACGACAGCGTGGGCATAAAGCGCGGCGACCGCGAGGCCTCGGCGCGGCAGACGCTGCAGAACTACCGCCTGTTCGGTGCGCCGCACGCCATGATCGTCACCACCGACGAGGCGCTGGGCGTGTACGGCGTGCTCGATTGCGGTGCGTGGGTGAACAACTTCATGCTTGCCGCGCGCAGTCTTGGTGTTGCCAGCATCGCCCAGGCCGCCCTCGGGGCGCATCCCAAATTCGTGCGCGCCCATTTCGGCTTGCCGGCGGACCGGCTCGTCGTCTGCGGGATGTCGTTCGGCTATGAGGATGCGGCCCACCCGGTGAACCGCTTTCGCACCAGCCGCGCTGCGGTGGACGGCGTGGTCACCTGGGTGGATGCGTAGCGCGCGTCGGAACGGGAGTGCCGCTACGCCGCCCGCCGGCCACGCTCAATGCAGATCGAGCGCGTGGCGCTTGAGCGCGCGCAATGGCACCAGCTGCAGCACATCCTCGTGCGTGGCCTCGAGCACGACCTTGGGCGCCCGGCCCGCTTCCCAGGCCTCGATCCAGCGCAACACGTGCAAACACCAGCGGTCGCCGGGCTTGAGGCCGTGGAAGCGCATCTCGGGACGCGGCGTGGAGAGGTCGTTGCCCTGTGCGCGCGAAAACTCGAGAAACTCCTCTGTCACCTTGACGCAGACCAGGTGCGCCACCCCCTTTTCACCGCGCGTGGCACAGCAGCCGTCACGGAAAAAACCGGTCAAAGGGGCGTAACCGCAGGCGAGCAGGGGCCCGCCAAGGACGTTTTTTTCCGGGGGGGGAGCGGTGCTCATGGTCCCAATTCTAACGCGGGCTGGCGCCGTACGATATGCCGGAACCAGTCCGCCAGCCCGAATTGGGTCGGGTGCAAGAGCGCGCCGATCAGGTGGTACGCGTTTGCTACCGTTCGCGCTGCGGCAATGCCGGAGCTGGATCGGGGCGCAGGCCGATGGGGCGCGAGAAGTGCAGCGTCTGGTCGATGTAAATCGTGCCGGGGCCGGGGAACTGCGTCCCGAGCACGGTGGAAATCAGCGCACCGCCCCACCTGCCATGCGCGATCACCTCGCGAAACATGCTGCTCTTGGCGCACTCCGGGTCGACGTCAGCGGGGTTCACATCGCCCGACATGATGACGAACAGCTGGATATCCGCGGGCTTCAGCGTGCGCGTAATGGTTGCGGAATCACCGACCTTGATTTCATCATAGGTGCGGTTCTCGATGCAGTTCATGGGCGTCATGATTGCGGCCTCTGTTGCCTACCCGAGGTTCAATTTATGCGAGAAAGGCCGCTCCGGCGTTGCGCAAAGTCAGACTATCGCGGCGCGCGCCCGCGACACCCGATTTCGCGTCCTTGAGCGAAAATCCCGGGCGTGCTAACGTGCAGAGCCATGATTAATAACGTTTTGACAAAATTTAACAAATTAGCCTGCCAGATCGGGCGCAAAAGCCGATCTGGCAGGCGAATGATCCCGGTATTTGAAACACGATCGAAGGGCTTTGCCGGGCCACCACCGTTGGCGCAATCGACGGTGCCGAGTTGTTCATTCTAGGGAGGTTGGAGATGAAATCGCTAAATCATGCTGTATTGATGAACGAGGCCTATGCTGCTGGCGTCATGATGCGGGCCTTACCGGGAGTGCCGATGGCGGAAGAGCGCCTGCCGTTCGGCGTAAGAGTCGTGCGCGACGACGACGCACTGCAAAAAGCGGTCAGCATCCGCCAGGCCGCCTATGCACGCCATGTGCCGGAGTTCGCGGCAAAGCTCGGCTCGCCGGAACCCAACGACCACGATCAGGGCTCGGTGGTTCTGCTGGCGGAGTCCAGATTGGACGGATCGCCTGTGGGAACCATGCGAATCCAGACCAATCGTTTCAAGGATCTCGCCATTGCAGGGTCGGTCGAGCTTCCGACGTGGCTCAAGAACCGAAGCATGGCCGAGGGCACCAGGCTCGCCGTTGCCGTGGGCCGGGCCGGACGGGTGGTCAAGACCACGCTGTTCAAGGCGTTCTTTCTTTACTGCCGCGAAGCGAACATCGAATGGATGGTCATCGCCGCCAGACCGCCATTGGACCGTCAATATGAAGCGCTTATGTTTGAAGACCTGTTTCCGGGACAATTCATTCCCATGCGCCACGGTAACAATATCCCGCATCGGGTACTCGCGTTCGACGTGCGTAATGCCGAGGCCCGATGGAACGAAGCCGGTCATCCCCTGCTAGATTTCATGTGTCACACCTACCATCCGGATATCGACTTGAGCGATGCCGACTTCTCCTCCTGGAGTCATTCCTCGCGTCCGGCTGAATTGCCGCGCAGAGTTGCGGTCAGTGCGTAACAAAAGCGGCGGCATGCGCACCTTGCACGCCGCCGCCTGTCTTGGAGGCATGGGATGCTGTCTAGACATGGGTGCCATCGCCAAAGCGCGTATCATGGGGGCTTCGCTTCGCATACCAATTTGACTGATGCCGAGGTCTACCTTGTTTCGGCCGGAATGGACGAAACGCGCCAACGGGGCGCTGGACGCGCTGTTGTATGGACTGTCCGTTTACGCCGTGCCCGCCGCAATCGCGGTGATGTCGGTTATCGCGTTATTCGCCTTCGATAAACATTTCACCGCAGGCACCGGAAGCGCGCTCGAATTCCGCGTTTTCGAACAGAACGGCGATGCACCCGAACCGGCGCTGGCGCTGGCGCAGCTGGAAAATCAGCAAACGGTTCCGTACCGCGATACTAGGCTGTCCGAGTCTCCGTTCTGGTTCAGTTTCGCCGTCCGCCCCCTCGACGGTAATGAGCCGGTGGTGGTGGAACTTCCGTCAAGACACGCCTTCGAGGCGAGCTGCTGGGGCGCGGGAGGCCGACAGTCCCTGGGCAGCGCAGACCGCAAGGGGTCGGCCGGCCAGATGACTCCGGGGAAAGCCGGATTCGCGCTCGAACTGGGCCGGCTGCAAGCAGCGGAGACGGTCTTGTGCAGGGCCGTATTTGCGGGCCCCGGGCGCTTATCCGTGGTGCAATGGCCAGCGGCTGAGTTTGAAGCGTCACTCCTGCAGTTTCATCGCGATTCGGGGCTTTTGGATGGCGGCCTGATCGTCCTCTCCCTGTTCGTGCTGCTGACCGCGATCATCAACCGCGAATGGATCTACGTTCTGTTCGCGGCCTGGTTGATCGCGAATCTCCGGCTCGCGGCCATTTCGGCGGGCTGGGACATTCAATGGCTGGAACGGTCGATACCGCCCGATTGGACACTCGTCACCAGAAAGCTCACGGTTGTCGCGGACTATGTATTGACGTACTCACTGTTCACTACGCTTTTCAAGGACGATCTGAAACGGGTGGGCTATACACCGCTATTGCGCCTGGCGCAGTGGGCCTCCCTGCCCTTGCTGGCATCCGGCGTACTCCTGCCGTATGCGCGATTCCTTCCCTATATGTGGGTGACCGTCGCGCTCGGTGTGATCGTGTTGGCGTTCCTGCTGGCGCGCATCGTGCTGGTAACTCGCTCCACGGTAGCCGTGTGGTACAGCATCTCGCTCGGATTCGCGCTGTCCGCCAGTTTGTACGAGGTTGTCGCCGCCGCGCTGGGCGTCAAGGTGCTGATCGGGGCGGTCAACCACGTCACCGCCGCCCTGGCGTCCAGTTTGATCGCGGCGCTCGCGATCGCCGAGCAGATGCGCCAGGAACGCCTGGGGCGGGTAAAAGCGGAAACCGAATTGCGCAGCACCTACGAGGCGATCCCGATCGGGCTGTTCACCCTGGATGCGCAGGGAGTGTTCCTGCGCGGCAACCCGGCGCTGCGGAATATGCTGGGCGTGGATCTGTCGCACGCCGGGAAAGAAACCTGGAACGAGCATTTCGAGCCGGGCGCCTGGGCGAGCCTGCAGGACCTGGTCTGGCGCAAAACCAGCGAAGAGCTGGAAATACGCGACTCGGTCACCGACGAGGAGAAGTCCAGACGCTTTCTGGTCAAGGCGACACTGGCCGGAGACATGATAGAGGGATCGCTGCAGGACGTTACCCAACGCTCCAAGGCAACAGCCAGATTGCTCTTTCTGGCGGAGAACGATCCGCTGACCGGGGTGCTGAACCGGCATGGCATCGAAGAGGCGTTCGCGGCAGCGATGCGCGGCGTGGCGAAGGGCCAGCCGCTGGCGCTTGCCTATCTCGACCTGGACCGGTTCAAGCTGATCAACGACCTGTTCGGCCACGTGGCGGGGGACGAGGTGTTGAAACAGGTGTGTGGCCGCGTACGCGAGATGCTGGCCGACGGGCACAACGTCGGGCGGGTCGGAGGCGACGAGTTCGTCATCGTGTTCCGCAACACGCCGATCCGCACGGCGACCGCGATCTGCCGCGGCATCGTCGACTGGATCGGAGCCAGCCCCTATCAGATAGGCGACAAGGCGTTCCAGGTCAGGGGCTCGATCGGATTGATCGAAGTTGCCCGCGACACCAACGTCAAGGACGCGATGTCGGCGGCCGACCGCGCCTGCCGCGAAGCCAAGAAGGGTCTGCACGCCAATCTCGTAGTGTATGAGAAGAATGAGGCCGTATTCAGGGAACGCGAGGACGAGCTGCGGCTGATCGAGCGCTTGGGAACCGGGGTGGTGCCCGAAGGCCTGTTCCTGGTGATGCAGCCCATCATGTCCCTGCGCGCGCCCTACGAATCGCTGAACTTCGAAATCCTGCTGCGGATGCGCGAGAAGGACAACACCATCGCCTCGGCGGGAAAGATCATCTCCGCCGGCGAGAACAACGGGCGCAGCGCGGTGATCGATCGATGGGTCATGTCCAATGCCCTGGCGTGGCTCGACCAGCATTACGACAGTCTCGACCGGACGCGGTTCGCGTGCATGAACCTGAGCGGGGCGTCGCTGAATGACGAGCGCTTCATTCAAGATGCCTTCTCGATGCTGGCGCAGCACGGGCGCGCGGTGGGCAAGTTGTGTATCGAGATCACCGAAAGCGTGGCGCTGCACGACCTGGATAACACGCGGCGCTTCATCGACAAGGTGAGGGATTTCGGGGCCAAGGTGGCGCTCGACGATTTTGGCGCCGGATACACGTCTTTTTCGTATCTGAAGGAGCTGCGCGCAGATACGCTGAAAATAGACGGCAGCTTCGTTCTGGGCGTGAACAAGCACCCGGCGAATCTCGCCATCGTCGAGGCGATCGTCGAACTCGCGCGAAACCTGGGCATGAAAAGCGTGGCGGAATGGGCCGAAGACCTGGCCACGGTCGAGGCGCTGGTGGAGGTGGGCGTCGACTATGTCCAGGGCTTTGTCATCGCCAGGCCGCAGCTCCCGGACAAGATCCTGGACGCACGATCTTCGGCAAGCTTCATCGAGGATGAGAAAGTAGCCCTGTATGTGCGCAATCACCTTGCAAAAGGGCAGGCGGTCGAGCTATGGGACCAGCTCAGGGATTTGCGGCCGAAAGGTCTGAATAGCTGACTGGCGCTTCGCGCCCCGGACCTCGCGGATTGAGGGTCGTATCGAAAATTTACGCAGTCGTCCCGGAGCCAACCATGACAGACGCCATGAGCGCCTACTACGACCGGCAGTACAACGCCCGCGCGATGATTCCCGATCATGCGCAGATTTTCGAGCGCTGGAAGAAACGCTCGCAGGAAGCGCGCACAAGCCTGCCCTGCCGCCTGGATGTCCCCTACGGCGCGACCGCGGCGGAAAAGCTCGACATCTTCCCCGCCGAGGGCAAGAGCGAGGCGCTGCTGGTGTTCATCCACGGCGGTTACTGGAGGTCGCTCGACAAGAGCGATTTTTCCTATCTTGCTCCGGCATTCAGCCGCCGCGGCGTAACCCTGGCCCTCCCAAACTACGGGCTGTGCCCCAAAATCGGAATCGAGGACATCGTCAAGCAGAACCTGCTTGCCATCGCCTGGCTGTGGCACTACGGCGCGCGCTACGGCGTCAATCCGGGCCGGCTGTATGTGGCGGGGCATTCGGCGGGCGGCCACCTGACGGCGATGATGCTCGCTGCGCGCTGGAACACCTACATGCCGGAGCTGCCCTACAATCTGTTGAAGGGCGGCCTCGCGATAAGCGGCATCTACGACCTGGAGCCGCTGGTGCATGCGCCGTTCGTGAATCAAGATCTGAAACTGGGCCGGGCGCAGGCGCGCAGGCTGAGTCCGGCGACCATACCGCCCGCCACCACCGCACCGCTTTATACCGCAGTCGGCGGCGAGGAAAGCGACGAGTTCAAGCGCCAGAACGCGCTTATCGCCAGGACCTGGCGCTATGCCTTTGCCGGCGACATTCCGATGCCCGGCTGCAACCACCTCACCGTGGTCGAAGAACTGGCGAATCCGGATAGCGCCCTGTTCAAAGTTGCGCTGGGCATGATGACCCGGTGATGGATTCGCGCGCACTGCTCATTGAAAGCTTTCACGCCGCAGTGGGCGCCGCCGATGCGCAACAGATTTTGCCGCCGCATTTGCCGCAGCCGCCGCGGGGAAAGACGCTGGTGGTCGGCGCGGGCAAGGCCGCCGCCGCCATGGCGCTCGCAGTCGAACAGCACTGGCCATCCGCCGCGCCGCTGGATGGCCTTGCCATCACGCGCTACCGGCATGGCCTCCTCACCAACCGCATCAAGGTGATAGAGGCCGGCCACCCGGTTCCCGACGAGAGCGGGGAGAAGGCGGCGCAGGAAATCCTGCGCCGCACGAAAACCCTGGGAGCGAACGACCTGCTCCTCGCGCTGGTGTCGGGCGGCGGATCCAGCCTCCTGAGCCTGCCGGTCGAAGGCATAGGCATGGACGAACTGAAGGCCACGACGAAGGAACTGCTGCGCTGCGGCGCCCCAATCCAGGACATGAACACGGTGCGCAAGCACTTGTCCGCCATCCAGGGCGGCAGGCTCGCCGCCGCGTGCAAGGCGCGCGTGCTGGCGCTGATCATTTCCGACGTGACCGGCGATGACCCCACCCATATCGGCTCCGGTCCCTGCGCGCCCGACCCGAGCACCTACCAGGATGCTCTGGACATCATTGCCCGCTATGGCGTCAAGGCCCCGCCGCCGGTGAGAGCGCATCTGCAACGCGGCGCGCGCGGCGAGATCGCCGAAACGCCCAAGCCCGGCGACAAGCTGTTCCAGCGCGTGGAGAACCGGGTCATCGCCACGGCGCAAGGCGCGCTGCAGGCCGCGGCCGCCTATTTCCGCGCCAGGGGCGTCACGCCGCTGGTGCTGGGCGACAGCGTCACCGGCGAAGCGAGCGAAGTGGCCAAAGTCTACGCCGCGCTGGCGCGGCAGATCCGCAGGCATGGCGAACCGTTCAAACCGCCGCTGGCGCTGATCTCGGGGGGCGAATGCACGGTCACCGTGCGCGGCAATGGCCGCGGCGGCCGCTGCTCCGAGTTCCTGCTGTCGCTCGCGCTGGAACTGGACGGCATGCCCGATATTCACGCCCTCGCCTGCGATACCGACGGCATCGACGGCTCGGAGGACAACGCCGGCGCGGTACTCGCGCCGGATTCGCTCGCGCGCGCCGCCGCAGCCGGCATCTCGGCCAAGAAACTCCTGGCGAACAACGACGGCTACGGTTTTTTCGAGGTTCTGAACGACCTGGTCGTGACCGGTCCGACCCGGACCAATGTCAATGATTTCCGGGCGATACTCGTGCTCTAAGGTGCGCTCAGTCGGCTGAAATTTGACCAAAGTCAAACCGGTGCGGCAGTGCAGGCGTAGATTGAGCCTGCCCGCTGCTTCGATTTGCAGAGGATGCGGCGGCGCCTGCGCGCGCCGTGCCCCCTGACTTTGGAAGGAAAGCCGATGAAACCCTCCCTCTTAGTGTTGCTCGCGGCCCTCACCGCCGCGACATTTGCCATCACCGCTGCCGCATATCACACTGGAGCCGGCCCGGACGCGAAGCCAGGCGCGCAGCCCATGGACTGCGCCAAGGCGAAGGACAAGGCGCGGTGCGAATCCCTCAACAAGGATATCCAGGCGTGCAAGGGCAAGGTCGGCGATGAGTGGCGCGAGTGCATGCACCGCCCGGCACCCGCCGTCAAAGTCCCGCCGCCCAAGCCACGCGACTGCGCCAATGCGCGCAATAAGGAACGTTGCGAAGCGTACAACGCGGCGCTGGAGGCGTGCAAGGACAAGGATACGAGGGTCGAGCATCGCAAGTGCATGGCCGGGCAGCTGCCGGCACCGACACCCAAGAAAAGCTAGCCGCGCAGATCCGGTCTGCCCGCGCTTCGGCGATCCAGCGGAACAGGTTCAGCCCATGACCTTCGGGGCGACGCTCACGCCCAGGCCAGGCCGTCGCCGATTTTCAACCCCAGCAGCTTTGCAGCGCTGCCGCGGTTGACCGCGATCTCCACCAGACCCTGGCTGTTCTCATACCAGAAGGCTGCGCCTTCGGCTGCCTCGGAGTAGACCCGTGCGAACGGAAGCCGCAACTCGCCGAGCGCGAGCCGCACGTCGCGCGGAATCCCGCTCGCGCGGATACCGCTATGGGCGTTGCCGTAATGATCGACGTAAATGATCTCGGGCAGGTCGTCGCCGCCGAACTCGACATCGAGCCCGCTGCTATGCTCGAACCATGTCTTGGGCAATCCGCCTTGTACGGCCAGCGTCGCCGCCACGGGCGCAAACAAGTCGCGTCCGTGGAACGAAGCCGAGAGTTGCTCCGGCTGCCAGAGGACGCGCCCGCAATGGCCTTTGACGGCGCGCGCACCGACGACCGAAAGCAGTCCGTTGTCCGGCCCTATGTACCAGCGCGCATCGGCTTGCATCACGACGGCGTTGTGCGCCCCGCCGACGCCGGGATCGACCACGGTCAGGAACACGCTGTCTTCGGCAAAGTGGCCGACCATGGCGGCGAGCAGGTGCGCGCTCGCGCGCACATTGAATGCCGGCGCGTCGTGCAGCAGATCGATTACCGCCGTGGCAGGCGCAAGGCGCTGCAGCACCGCCTTCACCTGGCCGACGTAGATGTCGCCGGAACCGAAGTCCGTAAACAGCACAATTGCCATGTCCGCATTGTAGCGCCCTTCCAAAGGCGATTCCCCGGCGCACGGCGCACCACGAGGCACGCGCCTTGAAACAGCCCGCGCTGGATTTACGCGGGGGCGGTCCATAAAACAAAGAAGCCGGCACGCTGGCCGGCTTCTTTATCGCGACAATACCTTTCCTAGGACTTGGTTTCCGCAGCCGCCGTCCCTTGCGCAGGTTCGGGTCGGTCCATCAGTTCGACCAGGGCCATCGGCGCGTTGTCGCCCTGACGGAACCCATGCTTGAGGATGCGCAGGTAGCCGCCGTTCCTCTTGGCGTAGCGCGGGCCGAGTTCGTTGAACAGCTTGGTGACCATGTCGCGATCGCGCAGCCGGTTGAACGCCAGGCGGCGGTTGGCGACGGTGGCGATCTTGCCCAGCGTGATCATCGGCTCGACCACGCGGCGCAACTCTTTTGCCTTCGGCAGCGTGGTCGTGATGACCTCGTGCTTCAGCAGCGAATTGGTCATGTTGCGCAGCATCGCCAGGCGGTGGCTGCTGGTGCGGTTGAGCTTCCTCAGTCCTAAGCGGTGACGCATGTTCTTGCCTCTTCTGTTCGGCCCTCGTCCCGAGGGCTATGTTCCTTGCCCGCGGCTGGCCGCGGGCGGGTTCCTCTCAGACGCGGGCGACTTCCAACCCAGCCGGCGGCCAGTTCTCCAGCTTCATCCCCAGGGTCAGCCCGCGCGAAGCCAGCACTTCCTTGATCTCGTTGAGCGATTTGCGGCCCAGGTTCGGCGTCTTTAGCAACTCGGTCTCGGTGCGCTGGATCAGATCACCGATGTAATAGATATTTTCGGCCTTCAGGCAGTTGGCCGAACGCACCGTCAGCTCCAGGTCGTCCACCGGACGCAGCAGGATCGGATCGACCTGTGGTGCCTTGATCGGCTCGCTGGCGATCGGCGTGCCCTCGAGCGCGGCGAACACCGACAGCTGGTCCACCAGGACGCGCGCGGCGTAACGTATCGCCTCTTCCGGCTCGACTACGCCGTTGGTCTCGATGTCCATGATCAGCTTATCGAGGTCGGTGCGCTGTTCCACCCGCGCCGATTCGACCGCGTAGCTGACGCGGCGTACCGGAGAGAACGAAGCGTCGAGGATGATCTTGCCTATGCCCTTGGTTTCTTCCGGCGCCGCGCGCAGGTTGCCGGGCTCGTAGCCGCGGCCGCGCTCGACCTTGATCTGCATCTCCAGCTTGCCGCCGGGCG
>MERK01000018.1:3429-21159 GCA_001770575.1 Betaproteobacteria bacterium RIFCSPLOWO2_12_FULL_64_23 | reverse complement strand
GTCTTCGCCGCAGCTCGACGACGCCGCGCGCGGCTTCAGTTTTCGCCGCGACGGCCCGCTCGACATGCGCATGGACACGAGCCGGGGGCAAACCGCCGCACAGTGGCTGGAAACGGCCAGTGAATCGGAGATCAGGGAGGTGATCCGCGATTATGGTGAAGAACGGTTTGCTAAACAGATTGCAAAGGCGATTGTTGCTGCTCGGCGGGGAGCGCCGGTTGTCACCACAGGGCAACTTGCCGCTATCGTGGGTGCGGCCGTCCGCACGCGGGAAAAACACAAGGATCCGGCGACGCGCACCTTCCAGGCTGTACGGATTTACCTCAATCAGGAGCTTGCGCACTTGTCGTTAGCCCTGCCGCAAATCCTCGAGCTGCTCAAACCGGGCGCGCGCCTGGCGGTGATCAGCTTCCACTCGCTCGAGGACCGCATCGTAAAACGCTTTCTGCGCGATGCTGCGCGCGCCGATGTGCCGATACGCCTGCCGTTGCGCGAGCGCGAGCTGCCGCAGGCGAGGCTGCGCCTGATCGGCAAACCGGTGCGCGCGTCGGCGCAAGAGATTGCGGCCAATCCGCGCGCGCGCAGCGCGACCCTGCGCGTCGCCGAACGCACCGGGGTCTGAGATGGCGCGGATCAATCTCATGCTGCTCGCGCTGCTCACCGCCTGCGCGCTCGGCCTGGTGACCTCGCAGCACCAGGCGAGAAAGCTGTTCGCCGAGCTCGAGCGCGAGCAGGAACGGACCATGCAACTCGATGTCGAATGGGGGCAGCTGCAGCTCGAGCAGAGCACCTGGGCGATGCATGCGCGGGTGGAGAGGGTCGCGCGCGATCGCCTGCACATGGGCGCGCCCGATGCGAAGCGCACCCAGGTGGTGTTGCCCGCGACGGCGCAGGCCGGGCGATGAATCACGCCGCCAGTCCGGTGCTCGCGCTGCGCCTGCCGCTGTGGCGCTCGCGCCTGCTGCTCGCGCTGATCGCCGGCGGTTTTCTGGTACTCGCCGGCCGCGCCGTCTACCTGCAGGGCTTGAACAACGACTTCTTGCAGCAAAAAGGCGAGTCGCGCTACAGCCGCGTGCTCGAGATCAGCGCCAATCGCGGCAAGATCAGCGACCGCCACGGCGAGGCGCTCGCCATCAGCACGCCGGTCAAGTCGGTGTGGGCGATCCCGGAAGAGGTGCAATATTCCTCGCAGCAGCGCGCCAAACTCGCCGCGTTGCTGGAGCTGCCGCTGCGGGATATCGACAAGCGCCTGAACGAAGCTACGGCATTCGTCTACCTCAAGCGCCAGATTCCGCCGGAAGTCGCCGAGCGCGTAAGCGAACTGCGCATCCCGGGTCTGTTTCAGAACCGCGAATACCGCCGCTACTACCCCGGCGGCGATGTGATGGCGCAAGTGCTCGGCTTCACCGGTGCGGACGATGCAGGCCAGGAAGGCATCGAACTCGCTTTTCAGTCTACGCTCGCCGGCAAGTCGGGCAGCCGGCGCGTGATCAAGGACCGTCTGGGCCAGATCGTCGAAGATACGCAATCGATCCGCGAGGCGCAGAACGGCCGCGACCTGGTGCTGGCGCTGGATGCGAAACTGCAGAACCTCGCTTTCTCGCAGCTCAAGCTCGCCGTGGACAGCAACAAGGCGAAGGCGGGCGCCATCGTCGTGCTCGACGCCAGGACCGGCGAGGTGCTGGCGCTCGCCAACCTGCCTACCTACAACCCCAACAACCGCAACCGTTTGTCCGGCGCGCAATTGCGCAACCGCGCCATCACCGACACCTTCGAGCCGGGTTCCACGCTCAAGCCGTTCACCGTGGCCTTGGCCATCGAGCTGGGAAAGATCACGCCGCAGTCGATCATAGCCACCGCGGCCGGCAGCCTCTCCATCGGCAAGGCGACCATCCATGATGCGCACCGCTTCGGCGACATGACCGCGGCCCAGGTGATTCAGCGTTCGAGCAACGTCGGCGCGGCCAAAATCGCGCTCAGCCTGCCGGCGGAGGCGATGTGGGGCATGTTCGATAAGGTCGGCTTCGGCAGCGCGCCACGCCTGGGCTTTCCAGGCGAGGCCGGCGGCAAGCTGCGAGCGTACAAGAGCTGGCGCCCGATCGAACAGGCCACCATGGCCTACGGCCACGGCATCTCGGTGTCGCTACTGCAACTGGCACGCGCCTATACCATTTTTGCGCGCGACGGCGAGTTGATGCCGCTGTCGGTGCTGCGCGTCGATACGCCGCTCGGCGGCCGGCCGGTCATCTCCGCGGCCACCGCGCACAAACTGCGCGACATGCTGGAACTGGCGGTCCAGCCAGAGGGTACCGCGCCCAGAGCGCGCGTCATGGGCTATCGCGTGGCGGGCAAGACCGGCACCGCGCACAAGGAAGAAAACGGCGCCTATGCCAGACACAAGTTTGTCTCCTCTTTCGTCGGTCTGGCGCCGGTGTCCGATCCCAGGCTGGTGATCGCGGTGATGCTGGATGAACCTTCCGCCGGCCAATACTTTGGTGGCGCAGTCGCGGCGCCGGTGTTTTCCGCGGTGATGGGCGGGGCGTTGCGCATGCTGGGCGTGCCACCGGACGCACCGCTCAAACCGCTGGAACTTCCGCCCGAGGGTTCCGAGATCAAGGAAAGCGTTTGAAATGAGACGAGCAACGTCGTGATTAAGACAGCGATCGACATACTGAGCCAGTTGCGGCACCAGGGAGCGAACATCGGCGGTCTTAGCGCCGACAGCCGAGACCTGCGCGCCGGCGACGCGTTCGTCGCCTATCCGGGCGCAAGCACCGACGGCAGGGGCTACATCGCCGATGCCCTCGCCCGCGGCGCCGCCGCGGTGCTATGGGAACGCGATGGTTTTTCCTGGAACGAGGCCTGGCGCGCGCCCAATATCGCGGTAGATGGTCTGCGCGGCCTGGCCGGATATCTCGCCCACGAAGTCCATGACCGTCCTTCGGAAAAACTGTGGCTGGCCGGGGTCACCGGCACCAACGGCAAGACCTCCTGCAGCCAGTGGATCGCCCAGGCATTCAACGCGCTCGGACGCAAGACGGCGGTGATCGGCACGCTCGGCAGCGGTTTCCCGGGCGCGCCGGGACGTGAACCGGCCGCGGGACTTGCGCCCGCGCTCAATACCACGCCGGACGCGATCGAGCTGCATCGGCGGCTGGCCGAATTCGTCCAGGCGGGTGCGCAGGGCGTGGCCATGGAAGTCTCCTCCATCGGCCTGGACCAGGGGCGGGTCAACGGCGCGCAATTCGATGTGGCGCTGCTGACCAATTTCTCGCGCGACCATCTGGATTATCACGGCGACATGGAGCGCTACGCCGCAGCGAAGATGCGCATGTTCGATGCGCCGGGGCTCTCGGGCGCAGTGCTCAATATGGACGATGTGCTCGGCGTGCGCATCGCGCAAAAGCTGGCCGGCAGCAAAGTGGCGTGCGCCGGCTACAGCGCCCATGTCGGTGTCGCCGGCGCCGCCGGGCTCGAGTTCTTCCTCGAGGCCGAGAACATCCGGCTGGCCGCGGACGGTCTCGCCTTCGACCTCGCGAGCTCGTGGGGCCGGGCCGAAGTGAAAAGCGGGTTGCTCGGGCGCTTCAACGTGGCCAACCTGCTCGGGGTGCTGGGCGTGCTGCTCGGCGCCGGGGTGTCGCTGGAGCAGGCCGTAGCGGCGGTCGCAACGCTCAGCTCACTGCCCGGGCGCATGCAATGTCTGGGTGGCGCGGGCAAGCCGCTCGCCGTGGTCGATTACGCCCACAGCCCGGATGCGCTGGAGGCAGTGCTTGTCAGTCTGCACCCGCTGGCGGACGCAGCCGGGGGCCGGGTTATCTGCGTCTTCGGCTGCGGTGGCGATCGCGACCGCGGCAAGCGTTCGCTGATGGGGGCGATCGCGGCGCGCGCTGCCGACCGGGTGTTGCTCACCAGCGATAACCCGCGCGGCGAAGACCCGATGGCAATCATCACCGACATACTGGAAGGCGTGTTGGCCGAGGCGCAAAACGGGCAGGCGCCGCTGGTCATCGCCGACCGGCGCGAAGCGATTGCCGCCGCAATCGCCGTCGCGGCAGCGGGGGACGTAGTGCTGATCGCCGGCAAGGGCCACGAGGACTACCAGGAGAGCGCGGGGCAGCGCATACCTTTTTCGGACGCCGCTGTCGCCGCAGAGGCGCTCGCGGCATGGAAGCGATGATGGACATGCGCGAAGCGGCGCAGGGTGCCGGCGGCGAAGCGCGCGGAGCCAACCCGCGTTTCGCCGCGGTATCGAGCGACACGCGCACGATCGAGGCGGGCGCGTTGTTCGTGGCACTGCGCGGCGAACGCTTCGACGGCCACGAGTACCTTGTCGCGGCGCGCGCGCGCGGCGCGGTGGCCGCCATGGTCGACCGGCGAGCGCCGGGCGCGGGCAACGACTCGCCGCTGCCGTTGCTGGTGGTCGACGATACGCGGCTGGGCTTGGGCCGGCTCGCCGCCTATTGGCGCAGGAAATTTACCCTGCCGCTGATCGCGGTGACCGGTTCGAACGGCAAGACCACGGTGAAGGAAATGATTGCCGCCATCCTGAGCGAACACGCAGGGGCCGGGCGAGCGTATGCGACGCCGGGCAACCTCAACAACGACATTGGCCTGCCGCTGACGCTGCTCGGCCTGCGCGCGCAGCATAGCTGCGCCGTGGTGGAGCTGGGCATGAATCATGCGGGGGAAACCGCCTATCTCGCCGGCATTGCGCAGCCGACCGTGGCGCTGGTGAACAACGCCCAGCGCGAGCACCAGGAATTCATGCACAGCGTGGAGGACGTGGCGCATGAGCATGGCGCGGTGTTCTCGGCCCTGGCCGCGGACGGAGTGGCGGTGATCAATGCCGACGACACCTATGCCGGCTATTGGCGCGGCGTGTGCGCGCCGCGGCGGGTGCTCGACTTCGGCATCGAGCGGCCCGCAGCCGTGGGCGGCCGCTACGAACTGCGCGATTTCGGCAGCGAAATCGCATTGCATGCCCCAGAGGGGGAGGTGCCGGTCAGCCTGCAGGCGGCCGGGGTGCACAACGTGCGCAACGCCCTCGCCGCGGCGGCGGCGGCCGCGGCCGCCGGCATCGGCCTGGCCGCGATTGCGCGCGGGCTCGCAAGCTTTCAGCCGGTGCAGGGGCGGTTGCAGAAGAGGAACTGCAAGCACGGCGCAATCGTCCTCGACGATACCTACAATGCCAATCCGGATTCGGTCATCGCCGCGATCGAGGTGCTCGCGCGCAGCGCAGGGCGAAAATTCCTGGTGTTGGGCGACATGGGCGAAGTGGGTGCGCACGGCGCGGCTTTCCACGCCGAGATCGGCCGTTATGCCCGCGCCTCGGGCATCGACGCTCTGTACCTCCTCGGGGAGTCTTGCACGCATGTGCAGGCGGCGTTCGGCGAGGGTGCGCGCCACTACGGCGATATCGGGACGCTGTTGGCCGAGCTGGAGCCCGACCTTGCCGAGGGCGTAACCGTGCTCGTAAAGGGTTCGCGCTTCATGCGCATGGAGCGCGTGGTGCAGGCGCTTACCGGTACGCCGGCGGGAGGGCACTGAATGCTGCTCGAACTTGCCCAGTATCTCGCCAAGGACGTCCGTGCCTTCAACGTGTTCAGCTATATCACGCTGCGCGCGGTGCTTGCCTGCCTCACGGCGCTGGCGATATCGTTCATCACCGGGCCGCTGGTGATCCGCAAACTGACCGCCTACAAGATCGGCCAGTCGGTGCGCGACGACGGCCCGCAGTCGCATCTGACCAAGGCCGGCACGCCCACCATGGGCGGGGCGCTGATCCTGGTTTCGATCGGCATTACCACGCTCCTCTGGGGCGATCTGTCCAACCGTTTTCTCTGGGCCGTTCTGGTGGTGACGCTCGGCTTCGGCGCGATCGGCTGGGTCGACGACTACCGCAAGGTGGTGAAGGGCAATCCGAAGGGGTTGTCGGCCAGGACCAAGTTCTTCTGGCAGTCGGTTGTCGGCCTCGCCGCGGCCGTGTACCTGGCTTTCGCCGTGTCCTCGCCGAGCAACGCCAAGATCTTCGACCTGTTCACGGCGTGGGTGGGCAGCGGCTTTTCCATGACCCTGCCGCCCCAGGCCGATCTGATCCTGCCCTTCTTCAAGAACGTCGCCTATCCGCTGGGCGTGTGGGGATTCATCGTGCTCACCTACTTCGTCATCGTCGGCACCAGCAACGCGGTCAACCTCACGGACGGTCTGGATGGTCTGGCGATCATGCCGGCGGTGATGATCGCCGGCGCGCTCGGCATCTTTGCCTACGTCGCCGGCAACGCGGTGTACTCGAAATACCTGCTGCTGCCCTATATCCCGGGGGCGGGCGAACTGACGGTGTTCGCCGGCGCGCTCGCCGGCGCCGGCCTGGGCTTTCTCTGGTTCAACGCCTACCCGGCCGAGGTGTTCATGGGCGACGTGGGTGCGCTCGCGATCGGCGCCGCCCTGGGCACGGTCGCCGTGATCGTGCGCCAGGAAATCGTGCTGTTCATCATGGGCGGCGTGTTCGTCGCCGAGACGCTGTCGGTGATGCTGCAGGTGCTGTACTTCAAATGGAGCGGCGGCAAGCGCATTTTCCGCATGGCGCCGCTGCACCATCACTACGAGTTGTCGGGTTGGAAAGAGTCCCAAGTCGTTGTGCGCTTCTGGATCATCACCATGATGCTGGTGTTGTTCGGCTTGTCGACATTGAAGCTCAGATGAATCTGGCCGGCAAAAACGCGCTGGTTCTCGGCCTGGGCGAAACGGGCCTGTCGATGGCGCGCTTTCTCGCGCGCCGCGGCGCGCGCGTGCGCGTCGCGGACACGCGCGAGGATCCGCCCGGACTCGCGGCGCTGCGCGAGAAACTGCCGCAGGCCGGGCTCGACCTCGGCGCCTATCGCGATGCGTCCTTTGCCGGCGTCGATCTCATCGCCATCAGTCCGGGCGTGCCGCTGACGACGCCGCAAGTGCGCGCAGCCGCCGCGCGCGGCATCCCGGTGGCCGGCGACATCGAGCTGTTCGCGCAGGCGCTGCGCACCCGAAACAGCGCCGCGCAGACTGCGCCGCCGCAGGTGCTGGCCGTCACCGGCACCAACGGCAAGAGCACGGTAACCGCGCTTGCCGGAGCGATGTGCAGGCGCGGCGGTCTGGCGACCGAGGTGGCGGGCAATATCGGCCCGGCGGCACTGGACGCGCTGTTGCGCTGTGAAGATGCCGGGCATGAGCCCGAAGTGTGGGTGCTGGAGCTCTCCAGCTTTCAGCTCGAGACCACGCGCACGCTCAATCCCGCTGCGGCCACAGTGCTCAATCTCAGCGAGGATCATCTCGACCGCTACGACGGCATGGACGCTTACGCGCGGGCCAAGGCGCGAATATTCAGGGGCGAGGGCACACAAGTGCTCAATCGCGACGACTCGCGGAGCATGCGCATGGCCGTGGCCGGGCGCAAGCAAGTGAGCTTCGGCCTGGACGCGCCTGGCCGGGCCGAGGATTTTGGCCTATTGCGCGTCGCCGGCGAATTGTGGCTGGCGCAAGGCGCGACGCCGTTGCTGGCGCTGAAGGAGCTGTCGATCGCGGGGCTGCACAATGCCGCGAATGCGCTTGCCGCGCTTGCGCTGACGCGCGCGCTCGGCCTTTCCTACACGCCGCTGTTGGCGGCGCTCGGCGATTTCAAAGGCTTGCCGCACCGGCTGGAGAAGGTGGCCGAGTTCGACGGCGTCGCCTATTACAACGACTCCAAGGGCACCAACGTCGGCGCCACGGTCGCGGCACTCGCCGGCTTCGCCGAACTCGCCGCAAGCGGCGCACGCGTGGTCCTGATCGCCGGCGGCGAGGGCAAGGGGCAGGATTTCGCGCCGTTGGCGGCAGCGATCTTGCGCCATACCCGCTCGGTGGTCCTGATCGGGCGCGATGCCGAACTCATCGCCCGCGCCATCCACGCGAGCGGCGTGGCCGTGCTGCGCGCAGTCGGCATGGAGCAGGCCGTGGCGCAGGCACGCACCCAGGCGCGGCCCGGCGACGTGGTGCTGCTGTCGCCCGCCTGCGCCAGTTTCGACATGTTCCGCAACTACCCGCATCGCGGCGAAGTGTTCGCCGCATGCGTAAGAAACATTGCCCATGCTGAACTACTTTAAGGCCGAGCGCAGGTCGCCGGCGGAATTCGACCAGACCCTGGTATGGGCTGCGCTAATCCTGCTGCTGCTGGGGATGGTGATGGTGTATTCGGCCTCGATCGCCACCGCCGAGGCGGGGCGCCATACCGGCAATCAGCCGGCCTATTTCCTCGCGCGGCACGCGCTTTTTCTCGGTTTGAGCCTGATCGCCGCGCTGATGGCGTTTCAGCTACCGGTGCACATCTGGCAAAGCCTGGCGCCCTGGCTGTTTGTGTGCGGCATCCTGACGCTGGTGCTGCTGCTGATCCCGGGCGTGGGACGCGAGGTGAACGGCGCGAAGCGCTGGCTCTCCTTCGGCCCGGCCAATGTGCAGCCGTCCGAATTCATGAAGCTCGCCGCGGTGCTCTACGCCGCCGATTACACGGCGCGCAAGTCGGCGCTGATGCACAGCTTCAAGAAAGGCCTGCTGCCGATGCTTGCGGTGATGCTGGTGGTCGGGTGGTTGCTGCTGCGCGAGCCCGACTTCGGTGCGTTCGTGGTGATCGCATCGATCGCCATGGCGATTCTGTTCCTCGGCGGCATGAACGGCAAATGGTTCGCCGGATTGCTCGTGCTTTCGCTCGGAGGCTTCCTCGGACTCATCCTTAGTTCGCCTTACCGCATGCAGCGCATCTTCGGTTTCATGGACCCGTGGGCCGACCCCTACGGACGGGGCTACCAGCTGTCGCACGCCCTGATCGCCTTCGGCCGCGGCGAATGGCTGGGCGTAGGCCTGGGCGCGAGCGTGGAAAAGCTGTTCTACCTGCCCGAGGCGCATACCGATTTCCTGCTCGCCGTGATCGCAGAGGAACTGGGCCTGGCCGGCGTGGTGACGGTAGTCGCGCTGTTCACCTGGATCGTGCTGCGCGCATTCGCCATCGGCCGCCAGGCGGCGGCATCGGAGCGTTACTACGCGGCGCTGGTGGCGCAAGGCATCGCGGTCTGGCTCGGGGTGCAGACGCTGATCAACATGGGCGTGAACATGGGGGTGCTGCCGACCAAGGGTCTGACCCTGCCGCTGATGAGCTTCGGCGGCAGCGGCATCCTCGCCAACTGCCTGGCGCTGGCGGTGTTGCTGCGGATCGATTATGAGAATCGAGCCCTCATGCGGGGGCAGCCCGCATGAATGCGACGACAGAAGCATGGCACGCACGATCATGATCATGGCCGGCGGCACCGGCGGGCACGTGTTTCCGGCGCTGGCGGTGGCCGAATATCTGGCCGGGCAGGGGTGGCGCGTGGTCTGGTTGGGAGCGAAGACGGGAATGGAAGCGACCTTGGTGCCCAAGCACGGCTATGAAATGGCCTGGCTGCGCTTCTCCGGCCTTCGCGGCAAGGGATTCGCGCGCGCGCTCCTGTTGCCGCTGAACCTGCTCGTCGCCTTCTGGCAGAGCGCGCGCGCGATTCTTGCGCGGCGTCCGGACGTCGTTCTGGGCATGGGCGGGTATATCAGCTTTCCCGGCGGCATGATGGCCTCCCTGCTCAAGCGTCCGCTGGTGATCCACGAGCAGAACTCGGTTGCAGGCCTGGCCAACAAGGTGCTCGCGCGCCTGGCCGATCGGGTGCTGCAAGCTTTTCCGGAGGCATTGCCCGGCGCGCAGTTGAGCGGCAATCCGGTGCGCAGGGAAATCGTTGCACTGGCGCCGCCGCGCGCGCGCTTGGCCGCGCGCAGCGGCCGCCTCAAGCTGCTGGTGCTGGGCGGCAGTCTCGGGGCGCAGGCGCTGAACGCGACTGTGCCGCAGGCGCTCTCGCTGCTGCCCGAGGAGGCGCGGCCCGAGGTCACGCACCAGGCGGGGGCGCAGCATCTCGAGGCCCTGTGTCAGGGCTACGCCGCGGCCGGCGTACGCGCCGAAGCGCTCGCTTTCATCGACGACATGGCCAAGCGCTATGGCGAAGCCGATGTCGTCATTTGCCGCGCCGGCGCGCTCACCGTCGCCGAGCTCGCCTGCGCCGGCGTGGCCAGCATACTCGTGCCCTTTCCGCACGCCGTGGACG
The DNA here is from genome assembly GCA_001770575.1 of Betaproteobacteria bacterium RIFCSPLOWO2_12_FULL_64_23. Classification (GTDB taxonomy): domain Bacteria; phylum Pseudomonadota; class Gammaproteobacteria; order Burkholderiales; family SG8-39; genus 2-12-FULL-64-23. Next base: position 11,032 of record MERK01000018.1, on the reverse strand, counting down.
ACCATCAGACCGGCAATGCGAAATTCCTGTGCGCGCGCGGCGCGGCGATTCTGCTGCCGCAGGCCGAGCTGTCCGCGCAGCGGCTGGCCGATCTGCTGCGCGGGCTCACGCGCGAGCGGCTGCTCGAAATGGCCGAGAAGGCAAGGGCGCTGGGCAAGCCGGAGGCAACCGAGGCCGTGGCGCGCGCCTGCATGGAGTTGGCCCGGGCATGAAGCATAAAGTAAAACGTATCCATTTCGTCGGTATCGGCGAAGCGGTTTTTTGTAACCGCCGCTCCCGACTGGACCGGGCATGAAACACAAAGTCAAGCGCATTCATTTCGTCGGTATCGGCGGTAGCGGGATGAGCGGCATCGCCGAGGTGCTGCTCAACCTCGGCTATCAGGTCACCGGCTCCGATCTGGGCGCCAATGCCGCGACGCGGCGCCTTGCCGAGCTTGGCGCCGCGTTGAACATCGGCCATGCGGCCGAGCACGTGGCCGAGGCCGACGTGGTGGTGGTGTCGACCGCGGTGGGCAACAACAACCCCGAAGTGATGGCGGCGCGCGCGCGGCGCATCCCGGTGGTACCGCGCGCACTGATGCTGGCCGAGCTGATGCGCCTGAAGCAGGGCATCGCGATTGCGGGCACCCACGGCAAGACCAGCACCACCAGCCTGGTGGCGAGCGTGCTTGCCGAGGCCGGGCTCGATCCCACTTTTGTCATCGGCGGCCGGCTCACCAGCGCCGCCTCGAACGCGCGCTTGGGCGCGGGCGAATTTATCGTGGTCGAAGCCGACGAGTCGGACGCGTCCTTCCTGCATCTGCAGCCGGTGATCGCGGTGGTCACCAACATCGACGCCGACCACATGGAGACCTATCAGCACGATTTCGCACGGCTGAAGCAGGCCTTCGTCGCTTTCCTGCAGAATCTGCCCTTCTACGGCGCGGCGGTGCTGTGCACCGACGACAAGCACGTGCGCGAGATCCTGCCGTTCGTGTCCAAGCCCATCCTCAGCTATGGTTTCGGCGCGGACGCGATGGTGCGCGCGGAGAATGTCAGCCATCGCGGCGGCCAGATGCGCTTTCATGCGGTGCGCGAAGGCAAGGCCAAGGCGCTCGACGTGACGCTCAACCTGCCGGGCAGGCACAACGTGCAAAACGCGCTTGCCGCGATCGCAGTCGCCACCGAACTCGGCCTTGCGGACGCGGCCATCGTCAAGGCGCTGGCGGAGTTCCGCGGCGTCGCCCGGCGCTTCCAGAGCTACGACGCGATTCCCGCGAGCAACGGCGGCAGCTTCACCCTGATCGACGATTATGGTCACCATCCGGCGGAGATGCAGGCGACGCTCGACGCGGCGCGCGGCGCTTTCCCCGGACGCCGCATCGTGCTCGCGTTCCAGCCGCACCGCTACACGCGCACGCGCGACCTGTTCGAGGATTTCGTCAAGGTGCTCTCGGGCGCGGACGCGCTGCTTCTGGCCGAAGTCCATGCCGCGGGCGAGTCACCCATCGTTGCCGCGGACGGCAGGACGCTCGCGCGCGCGGTGCGCGTCGCCGGCCGCGTCGAACCGGTGTTCGTCGAGGACATCGCCGACATGCCGGCAGCGATCCGCGCGATGGCGAAGGACGGCGACGTGGTGGTCACCATGGGCGCGGGCTCGATCGGCGGCGTGCCGGCCGCGCTCGTCAAGGCTGCGGAGTGAGAGATGCACATGGCTGAGCAAACACATCTCTCCGACCCGGCGCTGCGCGGCAGGCTGCTCACGAACGAGCCGATGCGCAAGCACCTCACCTGGCGCGCCGGCGGGGCTGCGGACCGTGCCTACGCGCCGGCCGACCTGGAGGATGCGGCGCAGTTCCTGCGCAGCCTGCCCGAGGGCGAGCCCGTGTATTTCATCGGCCTGGGCAGCAATCTGCTGGTGCGCGATGGAGGCATTCGCGGCACGGTCATGCTGATGCATTCGAGCCATGCGGCCATGCGTATGGACGGCGCGCTGGTCTATGCCGAAGCGCGCGCGGCCAGTCCCAAGGTGGCGCGCTACGCCGCGACCCACGGCTATGCCGGTGCCGAGTTCCTCGCCGGCATCCCGGGAACCGTCGGCGGCGCGCTGGCCATGAACGCGGGCTGCTATGGCAGCCAGACCTGGGACCGAGTCGAGCGCGTGCTGATGCTCGCCCGCAGCGGCGAACTGCGCCGGCGCGAACCCGGAGATTTCGACATCGCTTACCGCCACGTCGCGCTCAAGGGCGCCGAACTCGGCACGCACGAATGGTTTGCCGCCGCCTGGTTCCATTTCGAACGCGGCGACGGCGCAGCGGCGCTCCGCCGCATCAAGGAACTGCTGCAACAGCGCATCAGCGCCCAGCCGCTCGCCCTGCCCAACGCCGGCTCGGTATTTCGCAATCCGCCGGGGGATCACGCTGCGCGCCTGATCGACGCCTGCGGCCTGAAGGGTTATGCCATCGGCGGTGCGCGCGTGTCCGAAAAGCATGCCAACTTCATCGTCAATGCCGCTGGCCGGGGAAGTGCCGCCGACATCGAAAACCTGATCGAGCATGTGCGCCATACCGTGCTGGCGCGGCACGGCGTCGAACTCATCGCCGAAGTGCGCATTGTGGGTGAGAAATCGACATGAGCAAGTTCGGCAAAGTCGCAGTGCTCCTCGGCGGGCGCTCGGCCGAGCGCGAAGTGTCGCTGAAAAGCGGCACCATGGTGCTGAACGCCTTGCGCAAGCGCGGCGTCGATGCGCATCCCTTCGATCCGCAGCAAAGGGACCTCGCGGCGCTGATCGCGGAAAAATTCGACCGCGTGTTCATCGCGCTGCACGGCCGCTACGGCGAGGACGGCACCATTCAGGGGGCGCTGGAATTGCTCGGCATTCCTTATACCGGCTCCGGCGTGCTGGCGAGCGCCCTCGCCATGGACAAGTGGCGCACCAAGCTGGTGTGGCAGGCGCTCGGCATACCGACGCCGCGCTACGCCCTGCTTACCGCGGCGAGCGATTTCAAGGCCGTGGTTGCGCGCCTCGCGCTGCCGCTCATGGTCAAGCCTGCCAACGAGGGCTCCAGCATAGGCATGAGCAAGGTGCGCGCCGCCTCCGGCCTGGAAGAGGCGTATGCGCTCGCGGCCAATTACGACAGCCTGGTGCTGGCCGAGCAGTTCATCGACGGCATCGAGCTTACCGCCGCAGTGCTGGGCGGAGAGGCGCTGCCGCTGATCCGGCTGGAGACGCCGCGCGAGTTCTACGACTACGAGGCCAAGTACATGGCCAACGACACGCGCTACATCGTTCCCTGCGGCCTCGCGGCGGGCGCGGAAGCGGCCGTGCGGCAGCAGGTATTGGACGCATTCGGCGCGCTCGATTGCCGCGGCTGGGGGCGCGTCGACCTGATGCTGGATGCCGCGGGCCAGCCCTGGTTCATCGAAGTGAATACCTCCCCCGGCATGACCGATCACTCGCTGGTGCCGATGGCGGCGCGCCATGCCGGCCTGTCGTTCGAAGATCTGGTGCTGCGCATTCTGGAGCTCGCGCATGTGGGATAACGCCGACATGCTCAATGGCTGCGCCAACGCGCTCTATGCGCTCGCCGCCGCCGCCTTGATCTATGCCGGCGTGCACGTGGCGAAGCATTCGCCGCTGCTGCCGCTGCGCCATCTAGAGCTGCAAGGGGATCTGACGCATGTGACGCGCGAACAGGCGCAGGGCGCCGCGCGTGTGGGCGCCGCGGGCACGTTCTTCAGCGTCGATCTGGATGCGGTGCGGCGCGCGTTCGAGTCCCTGCCCTGGGTGCGCAAGGTCGAAGTGCGGCGCCTGTGGCCCGACCGCATCAAGGTCTCGATAGAAGAGCACGTGGCGCTGGCGCGCTGGGGCGGCGATGCGCAGGCGAAGCGCCTGGTCAACACTTACGGCGAAGTGTTCGAAGGCGAGTTGCCAGACGCGGTGCGCCTGCCGCAATTCACCGGCCCCGGCGGCACCGCCGAGGAGGTGGCGCGCCGCTACGCGGCCTTTCGCCAGACACTGGCGCCGCTGCAGCTCGAGCCGCGCCAGGTGCTGCTGTCGCCGCGCTATGCCTGGCAATTGCGCCTGTCGAACGGGCTCACGCTGGAGCTGGGGCGGGATCAGCTCAAGGAACCGGTACTGCAGCGGCTTGCGCGCTTCGTCGCCTTATACGCGCAAACGCTGGGGAGCCTCAATCGCAGGCTCGAATACGTCGACCTGCGCTATCCCAACGGCTTTGCGCTGCGCGTCCCCGAGATCATGCACCCGGCGACGGAACCGAACAAGGTGAAACCCAAGCGCGGTAGCAGGGGGGCGGCGGCATGAGCAGGGAGCAGGGGCCCCATGGAATGGGGATGCGACCGCCCGCGATTGCCGCCGGACGCCGACAGTGGCTACCTATGAGCGACGGCAAGGGAACGGAGGCGTCGGCATGAGCAAGGAAAACAAGAACCTCGTCGTCGGTCTTGATATCGGCACCTCCAAGGTGGTGGCGATCGTCGCCGAGCTGTTGCCGGACAATCGCCTGAACATCATCGGCATGGGCGGTCACGAGTCCAAGGGCCTGAAGAAAGGCGTGGTGGTCAACATTGAAGCCACGGTGAGCGCGATCCAGCGCGCGCTGGAGGAGGCCGAACTGATGGCCGATTGCAAGATCGCCCGCGTCTATACCGGCATCGCCGGCAGCCACATCAAGAGCTTCAATTCCCGCGGCATGGTCGCGATCAAGGACAAGGAAGTGTCGGCGCTCGACGTGCAGCGCGTAATCGAAACCGCGCGCGCCCTGCCCATTCCCACCGACCAGCAGATCCTGCACATTCTCACGCAGCAGTTCGTCGTCGACGGCCAGGACGGCGTGCGCGAGCCCCTGGGCATGAGCGGAGTGCGCCTGGAAGTGGAGGTGCACATCGTCACCGGCGCGGTGTCGGCGGCGCAGAACATCGTCAAGTGCGTGCGCCGCTGCGGCCTGGAAGTAAACGACCTGATCCTGCAGCCGCTGGCGTCTTCGATCGCCGTGCTCACCGAGGATGAAATGGAGTTGGGCGTGTGCCTGGTGGACATCGGCGGCGGCACCACCGACATCGCCATTTTCCGCGAAGGCGCGATCCGGCATACCGCGGTGATCCCGATCGCCGGCGACCAGGTTACCAACGACATTGCAATGGCGCTCCGGACCCCCACCGCCGAGGCCGAGGAAATAAAAATCCGCAGCGGTTGCGCGCTGCGCCAGCTCGCCGACCCCGACGAACTGGTGGAGGTGCCCGGCATCGGCGATCGCGGGTCGCGGCAGCTTTCACGCCAGACCCTGGCCGAAGTGATCGAGCCGCGCGTGGAAGAGCTGTATTCCCTGATCCAGAAAGTGTTGCGCGAGTCGGGCTACGAGGAACTGCTGTCTTCCGGCCTGGTGATCACCGGCGGCTCCAGCGTGATGCGCGGCATGGTCGAGCTGGGCGAGGAGATTTTCCATATGCCGGTGCGCCTGGGCACGCCGCGCTATGCCGGGGGACTGGCGGACGTGGTCAAACACCCGCGTTATGCCACGGCGATCGGGCTGCTGATCGAGGGCCAGTCGCAGACTCAGCGCGGAATCCAGGCGCTGCAGGGCGCATCGTTAAGGCAGATCTTGTCGAGGATGAAGCAATGGTTTCAGAGGAATTTCTAGGAGGTGGAGACTTGGGCTTCGCGGGGCTGGCAATTGTTTCGGCCCCCGGTCTTCAGTCTCCCGTTGGAAATGGCAGTGAGTTCGCAGTTTGTTTCTTAACTAAGACCCGGAAGGAGGCACTATGTTTGAAATCGTGGATGCACAGAACAACGGTACCGTGATCAAGGTGGTGGGTGTAGGCGGCGCCGGAGGCAACGCCGTCGATCACATGATCCGCAACACCGTGCAGGGGGTGGAATTCATCGCCATGAATACCGATGCCCAGGCGCTAGCGTACGGACAGGCGAAAAACCAGATTCAGCTCGGCGCGTCCGGCCTGGGCGCAGGGGCCAGCCCTGAGATCGGGCGCGTTGCGGCGATGGAGGCGCGCGAACAAATCGAGGAGTCGCTGCTTGGAGCGCACATGGTATTCATCACCGCGGGCATGGGTGGCGGCACCGGCACCGGCGCTGCGCCCCTGGTGGCCGAAGTGGCGAAACAGATGGGCATCCTGACCGTGGCGGTGGTCACCAAACCGTTCTCGTTCGAGGGCGTAAAGCGCATGCGCGCGGCCGAGGGCGGCATCGACGAGCTGGCGCAGAACGTCGACTCGGTTATCGTTATCCTGAACGAGAAACTGGAAGAAGTGCTGGGAGAAGACGTGTCGATGGAAGAGGCGTTCAGCGCAGCCGACAATGTGCTGAAAAACGCGGTCGCGGGCATCTCCGAGATCATCAACATCCGCGGTCTGATCAACGTCGACTTCCAGGATGTCAAGACCGTCATGCATGAGCAGGGCATGGCGATGATGGGTTCGGCCTCCGCCTCGGGCATGGACCGGGCGCACATCGCCGCCGAGCAGGCCGTAGCCTGTCCGCTGCTCGAGGGCGTCAATCTCTCCGGTGCGCGCGGCGTGCTGGTCAACATCACCGCTGCCAAGTCGGGGCTGAAACTGCGCGAGACCAAGGAAGTGATGGAGACGATACGCAGCTTCGCCGCCGAAGACGCCACCGTGATTCTGGGCGCGGTCTACGACGAGGACATGGGCGATGAACTGCGGGTGACGGTGGTCGCGACCGGACTGGGCCAGCCCGCGTCCATACGCCAGACCAAGCCGCAGTTGGTGCTGAAAAGCGGCACCGACAACCTGCCTGTGACCGGCGTCGACTACGCGGCGCTGGATGCCATGCCGGCGGTGATCCGCAAGAACCGCGCCTCGACCATCGAGGCGCTGCAGCAAAACGGGATGGACAAGTATGACATCCCGGCCTTCCTGCGCAAGCAGGCTGACTGAGCGGCGTCATCGCCGGGCTGGCCGCGCTCCGGGTCGCGCGGCCGGCCCGTCACGTCGGGGCCGTTTCAGTATTGCCGGGACGGCCCCGAATGAGGGCAGCATGCGGGGAGATATCCCCTCATTTTGCAATAGCTCCCATGTTAAAATTCGCCTGTTGCAATCGAGCAAAAATACACTCATGTTGAAACAGCGCACGCTCAAGTCGGTCATCCGCGCGACTGGCGTAGGACTGCATTCGGGCGAAAAGGTGGAACTGACGCTGCGTCCGGCGCAGCCGAACACCGGTATCGTGTTCCGGCGCCTCGATCTGCCACAGCCGGCGGATGTGCGTGCCGGCGCCTACGAGGTCGGTGACACGCGCCTGTGCAGCACGCTGGAACAAGGGGGCGTCAAAGTTGCCACGGTGGAGCACCTGATGTCGGCTTTGGCCGGGCTGGGCGTGGACAATGCCTATGTCGACCTCACCGGGTCGGAAGTGCCCATCATGGACGGCAGCGCCTCGCCTTTCGTGTTCCTGCTGCAGTCGGCGGGCATCGTCGAGCAGCCCGTCGCCAAGCGCTTTATCCGCATCAGGAAAACGGTGGAAGTAAAAGAGGGCGACAAATGGGCGCGCTTCGAGCCTTACGCCGGTTTCAAGCTGTCTTTTTCCATCGTCTTCAACCATCCGGTATTCGACAAATCGAGTCAGA
>MERK01000018.1:0-3421 GCA_001770575.1 Betaproteobacteria bacterium RIFCSPLOWO2_12_FULL_64_23 | reverse complement strand
GCCGGTTTCAAGCTGTCTTTTTCCATCGTCTTCAACCATCCGGTATTCGACAAATCGAGTCAGAAAGTGGTGGTCGACTTCGCCGAAACTTCCTATGTCAAGGAGGTGGCGCGGGCGCGCACCTTTGGTTTCATGCAGGATGTGGAAAGCCTGCGCGCCAGCGGCTTGGCCATGGGAGGCAGCCTGGACAACGCCGTGGTAATGGATGAATACCGGGTGCTGAATTCTGACGGCCTGCGCTACGCCGACGAATTCGTGAAACACAAGATACTGGACGCAATCGGCGACTTGTATCTGCTCGGCCATCCGCTGATCGGGGCGTTCTCGGCGCATAAGTCGGGACACGGCCTGAACAATGCCCTGTTGCGCGCGACCTTGGCGCAGAACGATGCCTGGGAGTATGTCAGCTTCGATCGAGCCGAGGATGCGCCGGCCGGGCTCACGCGCTTTCTCGCCCAGGCGGCTTGAACCCGCGCGCGAGGCGCGGGGGCTGTTGCAGCCGATCTTGGATGGCCGCCGGCGCTCACTTTGCTTTGCGCTGGCGTTCCTGGCCTTGATCGTCCGGGTCCGGCTGATCCGGTTTTTGCGCTGAGCTGGCCTGCGCGGCCATCCCTGCCAGGGCTTGTTTGAGCTTTGACTCCGGCAGCTGCCTGGCCAGTGCTTGCAGGCTTTCAGCGCCTGCACGACTGAGTTTCGCCCGCTTTGGCGCGGTCTCTTTCAGCGGTTCCTGCCGGGGTTGCACTTCAAGGCGAATTCCGGTAACCTCCACCCCGTATTTCAAAAAATCGTTGACTAATCGTGGACTTAGCAATCTGAGTTTGGCCGCAACAGCGTTATTTTCGGCGAAAATAACGACGTTTTGCTGCCTATAGTTGACGATCGACGATGATCGCAATAACTGCTGTGGCACCAGTTTGCTGTAAATGCGCCGCAATTCGATGAGCCGCTCCGCCTGGGGTAACAGGCCCGCTATGCCGGCGGCCGAGTCCAGGTAGGCGCGAATATTCTTGGAATGCATGGAGCTGTCTCGCGGAGGGGATCATGCATATTATTCTGGTATCGAACCGGCTGGCAACGGCCAAGTCAATTTCGCTGGGCACGCGCCACCTGCTGCTGGGAACGGCACTGCTGACGGCCATCGTCGTCGGCTTGTCCAGCTCCATGTTCTATCTGGTATTCCGCCACGCGGTCGAGATCAAGCTGCCGCTGGTGCAGCAGCTGCTGCTGTCGGCGCAGGAGCAGCAGACCGAAAACGCCAAGGAGTTCATGCGGGAGAACCTGAACGCGATGGCGGTGCGGCTGGGGCAGATGCAGGCACAACTCATGCGGCTGGATGCGCTGGGCGAGCGCCTGTCGGCGCTGGCGGGCATCAAGCCGCAGGAATTCCGCATGAGTGAACCCCCTGGCCGCGGCGGCGCGCTGCCCACCAGCATCCCGGCGCAAGACCTGTCCATGAATGAGCTTACCGGGCAGCTCGATGCGCTTTCCCGCCATATGGAAAACCGCTACGACTACATGGGCATTCTCGAAAACCGGCTGTTCGACGCCAGGGTCAAGAAGAAGCTCATGCCGACGGTCAGGCCCGTGGACGTGGACTGGAACGCGTCCAGTTTCGGCTGGCGCATCGATCCCATCACCGGGCAGAACGCCCTGCACGAGGGCATCGATTTTCTGGTCGACACCGGCACGCCCGTCCACGCCGCGGCCGGCGGCCTGGTGGTCGTCGCCCAATTCCATCCGCAATACGGCCATATGATAGATATCGACCACGGCAACGACTTCACCACCCGCTACGCGCATAATTCCAAGCTGCTGCTCAAGCCCGGCGACCTGGTGCAGCGCGGCGCGATCATCGCCGAGTCCGGATCCACCGGCCGCTCCACCGGGCCGCATGTGCATTTCGAGGTGCGTTACAAGGGCGTTGCACAGAATCCCAACCGCTTCCTCCAGGTTTCGGCCGCCACCATAAAGGCAAGATGAGTGCGGCGTGAAGAATTCGGGGTGAGGCGCAAGCGCGCTGCCGCCCCGCTGTTCCGCTAGCGCGTTGTCCGATCCGAGCTGCGCCCGCGCAGCTGTCCCGCTTCGGCCATTCCCCTCAGTCCTGGATGTTCCCGCCGTTTAGGGCCGGGCAGGCATGGTAAAATTCGCGCTCTCTTTCCGACCCTCCCCCCCACCTGTTAATGTTCACCCGTATCCTGACCCGCGTTTTCGGCAGCCGCAACGACCGACTGATCAAGCGATATAACAAGTCGGTGCAGCGAATCAACGCACTCGAGCCTGCGATCTCCGCGCTGTCGGACGAGGCTTTGCGCGCCAAAACCGCCGAGTTCAAGGATCGATTGACCAAGGGCGAGGCGCTGGACGACCTGTTGCCTGAAGCCTTTGCCGTGGTGCGCGAGGCGGGCAAGCGCGTGCTCAATATGCGCCATTTCGACGTGCAGCTGATCGGCGGCATGATCCTGCACGCCGGCAAGATTGCCGAGATGCGCACCGGCGAGGGCAAGACCCTGGTCGCCACGCTGTCGGCCTATCTGAATGCGCTGTCTGGCCTGGGTGTGCACATCGTCACGGTGAACGACTACCTCGCCAGCCGCGACGCCGAATGGATGGGGCGCGTCTACCGCTTCCTCGGACTCTCGGTCGGGGTGAACCTGTCGCAGAGCACCGCCGAGGTGAAGCAGCAGGCATACGCGGCCGACATCACCTACGGCACGAACAACGAGTTCGGTTTCGACTACTTGCGCGACAACATGGCGATGCAGGTGGCGGACCGCCACCAGCGCCGCCTCAATTTCGCCATCGTCGACGAGGTCGACTCGATCCTGATCGACGAGGCGCGCACGCCGCTGATCATCTCCGGCCAGGCCGAAGATCACACCGATCTGTATTACCGCATGAACGAAGTGGCGCCGCTGCTCGGGCGCCAGGCCGAGGAGGACGGTCCGGGCGACTTCTCCATGGACGAAAAGTCGCGCCAGGTGCTGCTGACGGAGTCGGGCCACGAGCATGCCGAGCAGTTGCTCGCGCGCGTCGGCCTGCTGCCCGAGGGGCGCAGCCTGTACGAGCCGTCGTTCATCAACCTGATGCATCACCTGTATGCGGCATTGCGCGCGCACCATCTGTTCCTGCGCGATACGCACTACGTGGTGCAGGAGGGCGAGGTCATCATTGTCGACGAGTTCACCGGGCGCCTGATGTCGGGACGGCGCTGGTCCGACGGTCTGCACCAGGCGGTGGAGGCGAAGGAGAACGTCTCGATCCAGAACGAAAACCAGACGCTCGCCACGATCACCTTCCAGAATTATTTCCGCATGTACGCCAAACTCGCCGGCATGACCGGCACGGCCGACACCGAGGCCTACGAATTCCAGGAGATCTACGGCCTGGAAACGCTGGTGGTGCCTACCCATCAGCCGATGAT
>MERK01000017.1:171-5991 GCA_001770575.1 Betaproteobacteria bacterium RIFCSPLOWO2_12_FULL_64_23 | reverse complement strand
CGCTCGCGGGCGAGTTCGGCGATACGCTGCCGCTCGCAAAATACGCGGCGCTGCAATATCTTCAGTACGCGGTGAGCACGGTCAAGGATCGCGCGCTGCCGCGCGTCGCAGACGGGCAGAAGCCGGTGCAGGCGCGCATCCTCTACGCCATGTGGGAAATGAACGGGCGCGCCGGCACGCCGCGCAAGAAGTCCGCGCGCGTGGTCGGCGACGTGCTGGGCAAATTCCATCCGCACGGCGACGCCTCGGTCTACGACGCGATGGTGCGCATTGCGCAGGACTTCAGCCTGCGCTATCCGCTGGTGGACGGCGAGGGCAACTTCGGCTCGCGCGACGGCGACGAGCCGGCGGCGATGCGCTACACCGAGGCGCGGCTGACCAAATTCGCCGAGGTGCTGCTGGCAGAGCTCGACAGCGGCACCGTGGATTTTGCACCCAATTACGACGGCAGCATGGTCGAGCCGCAGCTGCTGCCGGCGCGCCTGCCGGTGGTGCTCCTGAACGGCGCCTCGGGCATCGCCGTGGGCATGGCGACCGAAATTCCCAGCCATAACCTGAGCGAAGTCGCGAACGCCGCCATCGCGCTCATCCGCGAGCCCGGGCTCACGCTCGCCGGGGTGATGAAATACGTCAAGGGGCCGGACTTCCCCGGCGGCGGCCAGATCATCACGCCGCGCGCCGAAATGCGCGAGGCCTATGCCAGCGGCCGCGGCTCGGTGCGCGTGCGCGCGCGCTGGAGCATGGAACGGCTCGCGCGCGGGCAATGGCAGATGGTGGTGCACGAGCTGCCGCCGGGCGCCTCGTCGCGCAAAGTCCTTGAGGAAATCGAGGCCATCACCAATCCCCAGGCACGGGCGGGGAAGAAATCGCTCACGCCGGAGCAGCAGCGCGAAAAGCAGCTGATGCTGTCCATGCTCGATCGCGCGCGCGACGAGTCCGACCGCACGCACCCGGTGCGCCTGGTGTTCGAGCCCAAGTCCTCGCGCCAGGACGAAAACGAGTTCGTCAATCTCCTGCTGGCGAAAACCAGCATGGAGACCAACGCCTCGATCAACCTGGTGATGGTCGGCCTGGACGGGCGGCCCACCGGCAAGAACCTGAAGGACATCCTCGCCGAGTGGCTGGAATTCCGTTTCGCCACGGTGACGCGGCGCTCGAGGTTCCGCCTGGACAAGGTGCTCGACCGCGTGCACGTGCTCGAAGGGCGATTGCTGGTGCTGTTGAACGTGGACAATGTGATCAAGCTGATCCGCAATTCGGACGACCCCCAGCCCGATCTGATGCGCGCGTTCAAGCTCACTCAGCGCCAGGCCGAGGACATCCTGGAGATGCGCCTGCGCCAGTTGGCCAAGCTCGAGCACATCAAGCTGGAAAAGGAACTCGAGGGCCTGGCGAAGGAGCAGAAGGGGCTGGAGAAAGTGCTCGGCAGCCGCAAGACGCTGGAAGCGCTGGTGATCGAGGAACTCGAGGCCGACATCAAGGCCTTCGGCGACAAGCGCCGCACGGTGATCGAAGAATCGGACAAGGCGGTGCTGGAGACGCCGGTGCTGGACGAAGCGGTGACGGTGATTTTCTCGAAAAACGGCTGGGTGCGCGCGCGCCAGGGCCAGGGCGTCGATGCGGCCACGCTTTCGTTCAAGGAGGGCGACGGGCTGGCCGCGCTGCTGCCCTGCCGCACCGTGGACCCGGTGATTTTCCTCGACTCAGGCGGCCGCGCCTACAGCGTGGAGGCGGCGGGCCTGCCGAGCGCGCGCGGCGACGGCGTGCCGGCCTCGTCGCTGGTGGAAGTGCAGAACGGGGCCAAGATCATGCATTGCGTCGCGGGCAAGGCCGAGACCAAAGTACTGGTCGCCTCCAGCGGCGGCTACGGCTTTCTGTGCAGTGTCGCCGACATGGTCTCCAACCGCCGCGCCGGGCGCGAATTCATGACGGTCGAGCCGGGCGAGACGCCGCTCGCGCCTTTTCCCTACGACGAGGCGCCGGGGAACCACGTGGTCGCGCTGTCGGGCGCAGGACGGCTGCTCGCCTTCGACATTGCCGAAATGCGCGCCATGTCCAGGGGGCGCGGCGTGATCGTCATGGGCCTGGACAAGGGCGAGAAGCTGCTCGCGGCCGCGGTCACCCGGCTCACCTCGGTCACGGTCAGCGGCGTCGGCCGCGGCGGCAAGGACAGGCTGCTTGAGATCAAGGGCGAAAAGCTGCGCCACCATGTGGGGCATCGCGCGCGCATGGGGCGGGTACTGCCGGAGAAACTCAAGCCCACCGGACTTGCGGTCGCGCCCAAACTGCAGCTGGACGGCAAATAGGACGAAATTTTCTGTTGTGATGCGGTAAAATCACGCCCTTTCAGGCCGCAACGGCTACGCAGCATCATGGCACTGATCGTCCAAAAATTCGGCGGCACCTCCGTCGGCTCGACCGAGCGCATCAAGCATGTCGCCAAGCGCGTGGCCCGCTGGAAGGCGAAAGGGCACCAGCTGGTGGTCGTCCCCTCGGCCATGTCGGGGGAAACCAACCGGTTGATCGCGCTCGCCAGGGAAATCTCCGCCGACCCCGACCCGCGCGAACTCGACGTGGTCGCCGCCACCGGCGAGCAGGTCACCATCGGCCTCTTGTCCATGGCGCTGATGGAGCAGGGCGTGAAGGCGAAAAGCTATACCGGCGCCCAGGTCAAAGTGCTCACCGACAGCGCCTTCACCAAGGCGCGCATAGAACGCATCGACGAGAACCGCATGCGCGCCGATCTCGAAGCCGGCTTCGTCGTCGTGGTCGCCGGTTTCCAGGGCGTGGACGCGGCGGGCAACATCACCACGCTGGGGCGCGGCGGCTCCGACACCTCGGCGGTGGCGCTGGCGGCCGCGCTCAAGGCCGACGAATGCCAGATCTACACCGACGTCGACGGCGTCTACACCACCGACCCGCGCATCGTGCCCGAGGCGCGGCGCCTGAACACCATCACCTTCGAGGAAATGCTGGAGATGGCGAGCCTCGGCTCGAAAGTGCTGCAGATCCGTTCGGTCGAGTTCGCCGGCAAATACAAAGTGAAGCTGCGCGTGCTGTCCTCTTTCGACGACAAGGACGGCCCGGGCACGCTGATTACGTATGAGGAAGACGACAATATGGAAAAAGCCGTTATTTCCGGCATCGCGTTCAACCACGACGAAGCCAAGATCACCATCATGGGCGTGCCTGACCGCCCGGGCATCGCCTACCAGATACTCGGGCCCATCGGCGAAGCCAACATCGACGTCGACATGATCATCCAGAACGCCAGCGTCGACGGCATGACCGATTTCTCCTTCACCGTGCACCGCAACGAGTATGCCAAGGCGATGGAGGTGCTGAACACGCAGGTGAAAAACCACATCAAGGCGACGGACATCCGCGGCGACGCCAAGGTGTGCAAAGTGTCCCTGGTGGGCGTGGGCATGCGCACCCACGCCGGCGTCGCGGGCAAGATGTTCCGCACCCTGGCCGAGGAGGGCATCAACATCCAGATGATCTCCACCTCGGAAATCAAGATTGCGGTGGTGATCGACGAGAAATACATGGAGCTCGCGGTGCGGGCGCTGCACAAGACGTTTGATCTGGACCAGCCGCGCTGATGCGGCGGGGTTTCGACCCGGGGCGGCACACATGCTATAGTTTCAACCTGATCCGGAGAGGTGGCCGAGCGGTCGAAGGCGCGCCCCTGCTAAGGGCGTATATGCACAAAACGCGTATCGAGGGTTCGAATCCCTCCCTCTCCGCCAGTACCTAAGCCGCAAACTGTCTGCGGCAAAAACGAAGCCCCGCGAAGGCCCAAGCCTGGCGGGGCTTTGCATTTATATCTGTTGACCTCGCATCGGTGAAATCTCTGGATTCTGCAGTCTTAACCGAACTGCCATTTTTCTCAGAACCTGTTGACTACGGGATCTTGGTACGCTTTTTTGAAAACGTCGTTCGAACATAGCGTTAGCGTCGTTCAGCGCCGAGGTTTTAGATGGAGTTCGTATTGGTTGCTATTGGACACCAGAACAAACTATCTAATCGGTGTGGCTGCTGCGCGAGTGAGTATTGACATGATTATGCCGGAATGGGCATAATGCGAATAATGTCGAAGCAGCCGCGCAAGCCCCTCAAATGGATTGGCTCTGCCAAGCGCGATCTCGACGCAATGCCAGAGGATGTCAAAGACGTGTTCGGGCACGCTATAGACCTGGCGCAAGCCGGGGGGAAGCACCGGGATGCCAAGGCAATGAGCGGATTTGGTTCGGCTGGCGTGTTGGAAGTGGTCGAAGACTACCGCAGCGATACCTATCGAGCTGTCTACACGGTCAAATTCGCTGGATGGATTTACGTTCTGCATTGCTTCCAGAAGAAATCCAAGAGCGGTATCAAGACACCCAAGGAAGATCTGGCACTGATCAAAGTGCGGCTGAAAGCCGCAAAGCTGGATTACGAGGTTTGGCAAGCACAGCAAGGAGCACGATGATGAGTCAGCGCGACGAAGTGACAATCGAAGAAGGCAGTACCAACGTCTATGCCGACTTGGGGTATGCCGACGCGGCCGAAATGCAACGCAAGTCACAGCTTGCCGGGGAGATTGCCCGCGCGATCAAAGCGCGCCACTTGACCCAAGACGGGGCTGCCGCACTGCTCGGCATCGATCAGTCAAAGATTTCGCGCATTACCCGGGGACAGTTTCGCGGTGTCAGCGAAGCCAAGTTGTTGGAGCTGGTGGCTAGGTTGGGCCACGACGTGAAGATTGTCGTGGGACCTGTACGCCGCCGCGCTGGCAAGATCGAACTGCAGTTCGCCTGACTTGATCGACCGGTATGATCATCAACGATTATTGGCAATCGGTAGAGGCGAGCGCTTGATCTCGGTTTCAGACGGTTTGTGTTGGCGTATCTTTTGCCCCGCCAGACAATGACCGACAAGAAGAAATTGAGGCCCGACACCATCGCCACGCATGCCGGGCGCGATCCGCGGCGCTTTGACGGGGTCGTGAACACGCCGGTATTTCGCGCTTCCACCGTGCTGTTCCCGGACGTGGAATCGTACCAAGGGCGCGACCCGGACGATTACAAAATCATGCGTTACGGCATCTACGGCACGCCCACCACCTTCGCGCTGGAGGAGGCCGTGGCGCAGCTCGAAGGCGGTCACGCGGCGGTCGCACTGCCCTCGGGCCTGGCGGCCATCGTCGCCGCGCTGGCCGCATTCGCGCGATCCGGCGCGCATATTCTGATTGCCGACTCCGTCTATCAGCCGACGCGCAATTTCTGCGACCGGCGGCTGCGGACCCTGGGCGTCGACATCGAATACTATGATCCGCTGATCGGCGCGGCCATCGCCGGCCTGATCCGTCCCGAAACGACGGCGGTTTTCTGCGAATCACCCGGCTCGCACACGTTCGAAATGCAGGACATTCCCGCGATCGCGGCGGCGGCGCACGCGAAAGGCGTCGCGGTGCTCGCCGACAACACCTGGGGCACGCCGTATTTCTTCCGCGCGTTCGAGCACGGCGTGGACATCTCGATCCACGCCGGCACCAAATACATATCCGGACACTCGGACGTGATGATGGGCATCATCGTCACCAATGAACAGTACTGGCTCGAAGTGCGCCGGGCGGCCGCCGACTACGGCTACTGCGTGAGTCCGGATGACTGCTATCTTGCGCTGCGCGGCTTGCGCACCATCGGCGCGCGCATGCGCCAGCAGCAGCAGAGCGCGCTCAAGATCGTGCGCTGGCTGCAGGCGCGGCCGGAAATCCTGCGCGTGCTCTACCCAGCGCTCGAAGGCGATCCGGGTCACGCGATCTGGAAACGCGAT